>NZ_CP141184.1:1358000-1697500 GCF_035609205.1 Hymenobacter sp. GOD-10R | reverse complement strand
TCCTCTTCTGCTGACTCTATCTCCAACTCACGCTCATAGAAAGCAGCAAGTTTCGCGTGACGCGTCACGACTTCATTGTAACGCTCCGAGAAATTAGGTAGTAATATATCTCCTACACGAAGACCATTACGCCCAATCTTATCTTGATACGTTGGTCCGATTCCTTTTAAAGTAGAACCTATCTTACTACCCCCACGAGCTTCTTCCGAAATTCGATCTAAAGCTCGGTGCGAAGGAAGGATTAGCTGGGCCTTCTTAGAAACGAACAGATTCTTTGCCCAATCGATGTTGCGGGCATTGAGTTTTTGTAACTCACCTAAAAAAATAACAGGATCTAATACGACACCGTTACCAACCACATTGATGATATGTGGGTGAAAAATTCCGGAAGGTACTTGGTGCAGCACGTGTTTTGTGCCGCCAAAGGTCAGGGTGTGACCTGCGTTAGGTCCGCCCTGAAAACGAGCTACTACATCATAAGTAGGAGCTAGCACATCGACAATTTTCCCTTTCCCTTCATCTCCCCATTGTAATCCAACTAGTACATCAACTGGCATTAGCTTACGGCTTTTAATTGTTCAACAGCAGCCGCGTCGTCGTCTGCAATTGTGAAAATGGCATTGAGCTTTGTAAGAGCTAGCATCTTACGCGGATGCTCAGCAGGGCTAATTAATACTAACTCGCCACCACGGCTACGGTATTTAGTGAGTAGTGACACCAAGACGCCTATTCCGGTGCTGTTGATGTAACGAACATTCGACAAGTCGATAGCACAGTTTAGGATGGAATCACCTAGGTGACTATTGACTATGTCGAGAATTTGCTGGGAATCAGGACTTCCTATTAAGTCGCCGGAGAAGCGAACGAATAAAATACCGTCTTGAACGGTGGAATCAGTTTTCATTCAGAGAATGGGCAATGGCCTTGGCGCGGCAGTCGCCGCAGACGCCGTAAAGGTTTAAAGAGTGGTGCAAGATATGGAAATTCAAAAGGTCACCGACCATTGTTTGAATGCCATGAATGCGCGGGTCACAGAACTCTACCACCTTATGACACTCTGTGCAAATCACATGGTCGTGCTGACGGTATCCATACGATTTCTCGTACTGAGCCAAGTTGCGACCAAACTGATGTTTACTCACCAAGCCATGTTCTACCAACAGGTCTAATGTATTGTAGACCGTAGCACGGCTTACCTGTAGCCCCTGGACTTTCATGCCAGCGTACAGTTCCTCTACATCGAAATGGCCAGTTCGGGAATAGATTTCCTCCAGAATGGCATAACGCTCCGAGGTTTTGCGCAAGCCTTTATTCTCGAGATAGGCGGTAAAGATCTTCTTTACCTCCTCAAACTTTTCTTTATCAAGCATTTTGCAACCTGTACTATAAGGAGTGGCAAAGGTAAGTAACTACAATAGGACACGGATGGATAGGGTTCAACCCGTTATACCTCTGCACAATCCTCATGAGATTTTTATACTACTTAGGGCTCAATTAGACTTTTGAAAACTCTACGTATCAAAACGTTCAACGAGCAGTACTCCGTTCACTTTGAGAAGACGATGAATGAGCTTGTGTAAGTGCGTCGTATCGTGCACAAACACTACAATCTGTCCTTCAAACATTCCATCATTGGAGTCGACAGTGATAGAGCGCATGTTCACCTTGAGGCTGTTGGAGATGATGCGCGTAACGTCATTTACTAGACCAACACGGTCCGAACCTTTAATTCGAATACCAGCTAGGAAAGCTAGCTCCAATTGATCAGTCCACTTAGCGCGTACGATACGATTACCATAATTCGACATCAACTCGACCGCTTTTGGGCAAGACGTACGGTGAATGACAATACCCTCATCCGTTTCGAAACCAAACACGTCATCACCAGGAATCGGATTACAGCAAGGTGCAATCGTATAATCGAACTTGTCTGTCTTCTCCCCTATTAAGAGCATATTTGAGTTGATACCGCGGATCTTCTGCACTTCGTGGTCAAAGCTCTTGGGCTCCAAAGGCGAAGGTAGGCGTGGTGCAGGTGTCGCAGGGTCAAACAGATGTTCCTTGATCTCTCGCCCATCGATCTGTCCAATAGCTAACCGGTAGAAAAAATCCTGCAGGTTGTAGATGTTGTAGTGCGCAAGCAGTCGGTTCAGGCTATCCTGATTATACTCAACGCCAAGCAGCTGCAAGCGCTTCTCTACCAGGAAGCGGCCGTCCTCGGCTTTGCTGCGCTTATCATCCCGCAAGAATTCCTTGATCTTTGAGCGAGCCTTCGAGCTAATGACGTATTGCAGCCACTCTTCGGTAGGTCGCTGCTTTTGGGAGGTAATAATTTCTACTTGGTCGCCATTACGTAGCTGATAACTTAGCGGCTCAAGCTTCTGGTTGACTTTCGCACCTAGGCATTGCAAGCCTATGTGAGTATGGATTTCGAAGGCAAAGTCAAGCGCGGTTGAACGCTCGGGAAGGATAACAAGCTTGCCTTTGGGCGTGAAGACGTAAACTTCTTTAACAAATAAGTTTTGCCGAAACTCATCCATAAACTCCAACGCACTGGAGTTATTGGTTTCGAGCATCTCCCGGACTTTCGCAATCCAAGCTTCTAAACCAGACTCTGGTTGTGGTACGCCTGTGTCTTTGTACTTCCAATGCGCAGCGTAGCCCTTTTCGGCAATGTCATCCATTCGACGCGAACGAATTTGCACTTCCACCCACTGGCCAGTGCGCGACATAACAGTAGTATGCAAGCTCTCGTAGCCGTTGGCTTTTGGCGTACTTACCCAGTCACGCAAACGGTCGGGGTTAGGTTGGTAGAAATCCGTAACGATAGAATATACCTGCCAGCAAGCTGCTTTTTCCTGCTCCGGCGGCACATCCAAGATTACACGAATGGCAAACAGATCATAAACCTCATCGAAGGTCACGTTCTGCTTACGCATTTTGCGCAGGATAGAATAGATAGACTTAGGCCGGCCTTTTATCTCATAGTGAAAGCCTTGGGCTTGTAATTCGTCATCTATGGGAGTTACAAACTCCTTAATGAAGCGGTTACGGGCACTGCGACTCTGGCGTACCTTATTTACCAGTTCTTGGTACACCTCAGTATCTGTGTACTTCAGATATAAGTCTTCTAGCTCTGTTTTGATGGCGTAAAGACCCAGGCGATGCGCTAATGGCGCGTAGAGGTAAATGGTTTCTGAAGCAATTTTGAGCTGCTTATGGCGCGGCATTGAGTCGAGCGTACGCATGTTGTGCAGACGATCGGCCAGCTTGATAAGAATCACACGCACATCTTCCGAAAGAGTGAGCAGCATTTTGCGAAAGTTCTCAGCCTGCTCAGATGTACCATATTCGAATACGCCTGAAATCTTCGTGAGCCCATCGATAATGCGGGCAACCTTAGGGCCAAACTCCCGCTCTACATCTGCAATCTCCCAAGTAGTATCCTCGACGACGTCGTGCAGAAGGGCCGACACAATACTAGTAGTACCTAGCCCTATTTCCTCCACTGCTATCTGTGCCACAGCTAGTGGGTGCAGAATATACGGCTCCCCTGACTTACGGCGCATGTCTTTATGCGCTTCCAGTGAAGTATTGAACGCTTTTTTAATCAACTTGGCATCGTTGCCAGATAAGTAAGGTTTAGCCGTACGGAGTAGGCGGCGGTACTGCCGCAAAATCTCGTTGCGTTCTACTTCAGGGTCAATCAGGGTAGGCATAATAAGCAGAGCAAAAGCAGCACATCACAAGCAGCATCTATTTGCTAAAGTACAAAGCCTACAGAGGTTTTGCAGGATGTGATCAGTTTATAACACACACCTAGCAACAAAAGGTTTGTCTTCTTACTCCCTCTTCCTTCTTAAGAGCAGGAGTGCACAAACTAAATTTTACACTTTAAACTATTGTCGCACAGATTGATGTAAATTATTTTTCGATAATAGAGCAGGTATATTCATTAACACGTTTGGAATTTAAAAGTCGTTTTGTAGTTTTGCGGCCCCGAGGCAGTTGGCCTCGTACGCGGATGTGGCGAAATTGGTAGACGTGCCAGACTTAGGATCTGGTGCCGCAAGGCGTGTGGGTTCGAGTCCCTCCATCCGCACTTATTATTTTCTCTGGTACTTAGTACCAACAAACGAATTAGCCCTCAACCCAACCGTTGGGGGTTTCTTTTTAGCCCATAGTCTGCTTTTGACGTAACGACCCGCCTAGGGCACGCTACTTCCATCTACCCTTAACCGACCACTCGTTTTGGACATTACTCTCGATAAAAACGAAGATCAACTTAATGCCATCCTGACAGTACACCTGACGGAAGCTGACTATTCAGCTGCTGTTGAGAGCAAACTAAAGGAGTACAGCAAAAAGGCCCAAATCAAAGGATTCCGGCCCGGCAAAGTGCCCGTAACATTGGTGCGCAAGATG
Organism: Hymenobacter sp. GOD-10R; assembly: GCF_035609205.1. Lineage (NCBI taxonomy): Bacteria > Pseudomonadati > Bacteroidota > Cytophagia > Cytophagales > Hymenobacteraceae > Hymenobacter > Hymenobacter sp. GOD-10R. The sequence continues at coordinate 1,693,075 of NZ_CP141184.1, read as the reverse complement.
TACGGCAAGGGGATTTTGGCGGATGAAATCAACAGCTTGCTTGGCAAATCTGTAGACGGGTATATCAAGGAGAACAACATCAAAATCCTAGGTGAGCCACTACCGCTGGAAACCCAGGTTGATTTTGACACTCAGAAAGATTTTGATTTTAAGTTTGAGCTAGGTCTGTTACCAGACTTTGAACTTCCCGCTGATCAGTCGATTACAGTTGACCGTCAGCAAGTAACAGTTGACGAGAAGACCTTAGAAGAAACGCACGACCAGATTGTACGCCAATTTGGAGAGAGCACTAACCCTGACGCTTCAGAAGCAGGTGACTACCTCTATGGTAAGCTTAAGAAGGCTGACGCAGAAGGTGAAGGCCAGACGGTGTTGCTTCCTATCAACAAGGTAAAGAACGGTGTAGAGAAGTTTATCGGTGTGAAGCCCGAGGATGCTATTACGTTTGACCTAAAGGATGCTTTTGCTGGAGACGCTTCAGACATTGCTAACTTCTCAGGTCTCTCGAAAGATGAAGCTGCCAATGTTGAGGGTGACTATGTGTTGACAGTTGAGAAAATCAACCGTACTACCACACCAGAATTCGACCAAGAGCTTTTCGATAAGGTATTCGGCAAAGACGTTGTGACGTCGAAAGAAGACTTTGATGAGAAGGTTCGCACGACCATTCAGGAGAACTACGACCGCGAAGCCGAAGGCTTGATGAACCGTCAGATCGTAGATCAGATGGTGAACAACACGACTATCACAGTTCCGAAGGAGTTCTTTAAGAAGTGGTTAGTGCGCGCTAACGAAGGCAAACTGACGCCCGAGCAGGTAGACGAGCACTACGACGACTACGAGCGTGAATTGAAGTGGTCGATGATTCGCAACAAAGTAGTTGAGGAGCAAGGCCTGAAAGTAGCAAACGACGAAATCGTAGATCGCACGATGCAGAAGATCCTAGGTCAGTTCAACATGGAAATGACCGACGAATTGCGCGAATCGATGCGGAGTTTTGCTGACAATTATCTGCGTCAGGAGAACGGCAAGAACTACGTGAACGAGTATGAAGCCATTCTGGCAGAAAAGGTAATTGAAAACCTGCGCGGCAAAGTTGTTGTTAATGATAAGCCGGTTTCGGCTGAGGATTTCCGGAGTCAAGCTGTTAGCTAATCGCTGACTGCTTGGTTTTGTAACCCACAAAAAAGCCCTTACTTGCCGCAAGGGCTTTTTTGTTGCCCGGAGGTTTTGTCCTTAACAATTCTCCTACATTTTCTGTCATGCTGAATAAACAAGAATTCCGCAAGTTTGCCGTCAAAGGCCAGGGTCTTAGCGGACTGGGCGTGGACCAGTATTTGAACCACGTTGAAGGCCAAGTGCGTTCGGGTATGATGTTGCCAACGGGGATGACGCGTTCGGTAATTGAGGAGCGCCCTACGCGCTTTGCTGAGATTGACGTTTTCTCGCGCCTGATCATGGACCGTATTGTATTCCTTGGTACGGCCGTTGACGACTACATTGCGAACATTATTACGGCCCAGTTGCTCTTCCTAGAGTCAGCTGATGCGAAGAAAGATATCTTACTCTACATCAACTCGCCCGGCGGTTCAGTATATGCTGGCCTAGGTATCTATGATACGATGCAGTACGTAAATCCAGATGTAGCTACGATCTGCACGGGTCTGGCTGCTTCGATGGGTGCTGTGTTGCTCGCTGGTGGTGCCAAAGACAAGCGTTCGGCGCTTCCTCACGCTCGCGTGATGATTCACCAGCCTTCGGGTGGCGCACAAGGTCAATCGACCGATATCGAAATTACTGCTCGTGAGATCCTGAAGCTGAAGAAGGAGCTATACGACATCTTGGCTAAGCATTCGGGTAAGACCTACCAAGAAATTTACGACAACTCGGAGCGTGATTACTGGATGCGCGCCGACGAAGCAAAGGAGTACGGTCTGATCGATGAAGTACTGGAACGTAAGGTTCAGTAGAGCTAGGTTGAATTAAAATTCGGGAACCTAGGTTCGCTAGTAACCGCATAATGGGAAGCTCCTCGTTGGTTTTGGTAACCAACGAGGAGCTTTTTCGCTTTTAAATAGAAGCTACGCTGGCTGGCAACCTTTTTGCCTACCTAAGGCGTTTGCGTTTTCGTACCTTTGAGGCTGCTTAACTTATTGAGAGCGGCTCCCCTACCCTATCCAGAGAGATACCTAGCAATGGCAGATATCACGTGCTCCTTCTGCGGCAAGAGCAAAAAAGACGTCTCGGTTATGATTTCCGGCATCAACGCCCACATTTGTGAGCGCTGCGTCGGACAGGCCCAGCAAATATTGAACGAGGAGAACAAGATCCGCTCGAACACAAAAGCGCCTAAGTTCAACCTTGTGAAGCCCCGCGAGATGAAGGAGTATCTCGACCAATACGTAGTAGGGCAAGATGAAGCAAAGAAGGTGATGTCGGTAGCGGTATACAACCACTACAAGCGCCTCATGCAAAAGCCGACAAAGGATGATGTCGTAATTGAAAAATCGAACATCATCATGGTGGGCGAAACAGGAACCGGTAAAACATTCTTAACTCGGATGCTAGCCAACATTCTGCAGGTCCCCTTCTGCATAGCCGATGCCACGGTACTCACCGAAGCAGGCTACGTAGGTGAAGACGTAGAAAGTATCCTAGCTCGCCTGCTACAAGCCGCTGACTACAACGTGGAGGCTGCCGAGCGTGGCATCGTGTACATCGACGAGATTGATAAGATTGCTCGCAAGAGCGATAACCCAAGCATCACACGTGACGTGAGTGGCGAAGGCGTGCAGCAAGCCATGCTGAAGCTCCTAGAAGGTACTGTCGTGAACGTGCCACCGAATGGTGGTCGCAAGCACCCTGAGCAAAAGATGATTGCGGTGAACACCGAAAACATTCTCTTTATCTGCGGTGGTGCTTTCGTGGGAATCGACCGCATCATTAAGAGCCGTTTGAACACGAAGCCGATGGGCTTCGCCAAGACGATGCTAGAAGATCAAATCGATACCAAGAACTTCCTGCGTTATGTTACGGCACAGGATATGAAAGCCTTTGGCTTGATTCCAGAGTTAATTGGTCGTCTGCCTGTGCTGACCCATTTGAATCCGCTGGATCATGCTACGCTGCGGAAGATCCTGACGGAGCCCAAGAACTCTATCGTAAAGCAGTATCAACGGCTATTTGAGATGGAAGGCATCGAGCTTTCCTTCACGGAATCAGCACTTGAATATATCGTTCTTAAAGCGGACGAGTATCGCCTAGGTGCCCGCGGCTTGCGTTCGATCTGTGAGAGCATCATGACGGACGCCATGTTCGAGATGCCTTCAGAAGCGGGCGTCAAGGAATTCGCGATAGACTTAGACTATGCCCAGAGCAAGTTTGAGAAGTCACCGTTGAAGCAATTACGGGCAGCATAGCTCGTACAAAAACCAAAAGGTGGGGGCTGGTAGAGGATTCTCTACCAGCCCCCACCTTTTTAACGGCCAGCTAGTTACGCTCTTAAATACTCCACCATCAGTTTTGCAGCTTTATCAGCGGCATTGTGCCGGCCTAGCTTTTCCTGCAGTTCAACGTAACCAGCTTTCTGCTGAGCAATAAATTCCTCGTCAGCTGTTACTTTTTTAAGCTCCATCACCAAGTTGCGAGAGTTAAACTCTCCTTGGATCAACTCTTTCACTACTTCTCGGCCTACAATCAGGTTGACTAGTGAGATGTAAGGCACTTTGATGACCGCTTTACCAATAGCGTAGGTGATGCCGCTGGTACGATAGCATACCACTTGCGGCACTCCGAACAGAGCCGTTTCTAACGTAGCAGTACCACTCGTGACAAGAGCAGCCTTGGCGTGCTGCAGCAGGTCAAATGTCTGCCCGAAGATAATCCGAACGTTGTTGCGCTCGAAGTGCGCATAGTAGTTGGGGTCTAAGTTATCAACACCAGCTACTACAAACTGATAATTCAAGAATGGTGGCAGAATAGACAGCATCACATAGAGCATGGCCTCGATTTCCTGCTTACGACTGCCGGGTAGCACCGCAATAATGGGCTTATCAGTAGCTAGCTTGTTATGCGCGTAGAAGTCGGGGTTGGCTGGGTGTTCAGCTACGGCATCAGCCGTTGGGTTACCGATATAATCTACTTCATACCCAAAGCGCTGGTAAAACTCCGACTCAAATGGAAGAATCACGAACATGCGGTCAACCAGAGCTTTTACTTTGTGTACACGCCCTTGGTTCCAAGCCCATATTTTGGGCGAGATGTAGTAGAAAACTTTAATGCCGTGCTGCTTAGCAAACTTCGCCACGCGTAGATTAAAGCCGGCATAGTCAACTAAGATGAGTACATCGGGCCGATAGGCTAGCAGGTCGCGCTGACATTCCCTTAGGTAGCGTCGAAATTTCAGAATGCTTGTTGCCGCTTCCAGAAAGCCCATAATGGCCATTTCCTGATAATGGTGCACCAGCTCACCCCCTTCGGCAGCCATCATGTCGCCGCCCCAACACCGGAACTCGGCGGTAGCATCTTGGTGGCGCAATGCATGCATGAGGTGCGACGCATGAAAATCGCCGGAACGCTCCCCCGCAATCAGGTAATACTTCATGTTAGAAGTGTTGAATGTTGAACGTTGAGTGCTGAGCCTATGGCGAAGCTTAAGTTTTGCACTGACAGTAACGCTATCCTTCTTAATACTTCGCAGTTAAACTCAATCCTTTTACTCCTCGCCGTAATATTCCACGAAGTTGCGGGGTGTTTCGTAGAGTTTGATGCAGTGGAGCTGCGCAGCAGAAATGTTCGGCAGCTCGTGCTGGAGAATTTGCCAGAAGGCAACAGCTAGGTTTTCAGTGCTAGCGAGTTTGCCTTGCATGAAAGGCACATCCAGGTTGAGGTTTTTATGATCAACCTGATCAATGATGTGCTTTCGGATGATTTTACTGAGTTGTTTTAAGTCAACCACGAAGCCAGTATCTGGGTCGGGCTGGCCTTTCACCGTTACAATCAGTTCGTAATTGTGCCCGTGCCAGTTAACATTAGCACAAGGCCCAAATACTTCGCGGTTGCGTTCATCAGACCAGGTAGGGTTGTATAGCTTGTGAGCGGCATTGAAGTGCTCCTGCCGACTAACGTAGATCATTGTGAAGGTGTTGATTGGTGGATATGTAAATGCGCTGGTTGGTTGAACCGTTCCGATTGAAAGCCAACAAGCATTGGTCTATTCGTAAGCTTCCCCCAACAATACGTGAACACATCCGTTCTTTTTCGCCGCAAATATACGAAGAACCATGCGCCGCACCGGACCTAAGGAAGCGACCAACGTAGAGACGCATTGATTCCAGTAAAGTACCTTTGAACAAAAACTAGCTCTGCCCTATGATCGTCGTCACTGGTGCAGCCGGCTTTATTGCTAGCTGCCTCGTCACTCGCCTCAATGCCGCCAACTTCAACGATATCGTAGTGGTGGATAATTTCGCCGTGGAGCGTAAGCTCGCTAACCTAAAAGGAAAACGGCTACGTGCGTACGTCGACCGCAACGAATTTTTCGACTGGTTGGCAGAACATCACGAGGAGGTTGAGTTCATCTTCCACCTAGGTGCTCGCACGGACACAACTGAGCAAAGTCGTGATGTATTTGATTTGCTCAACTTAAACTACTCGAAGCAGATGTGGCAGGCTTGCTGCCAGTACCAACTACCGCTGGTATATGCCTCGTCGGCGGCTACTTATGGGTCGGGCACGCTCGGCTACTCCGACGACGACATCCTATTGCCCTTGCTGCGTCCTCTCAACCCATACGGCGAGTCGAAGAACGATTTCGACAACTGGGCGGTAAACCAGGTAGAGAAGCCCTTCTTCTGGGCCGGGCTGAAGTTCTTTAATGTATATGGCCCCAATGAATACCACAAGGGCCGTATGGCATCAGTTATTTTCCACGCTTTTGAGCAGATCCGCAACACGGGTTCCATGACCTTATTCCGCTCCCACAACCCCGATTACGCGGATGGCGAGCAGAAGCGGGACTTTGTGTATGTGAAAGATGTGGTGGAAGTGTGCTACTTCCTGATGCACCACCGCCAGCACTCTGGTATATATAACCTAGGTACCGGCGAAGCACGCACCTTTTTGGATTTGACTCTGAACACCTTTGATGCCCTAGGTCGCACCGCGGACATTCACTTCAAAGACACCCCCGAGGATATCCGCGACACTTACCAGTACTTCACACAAGCTGATATGCAGAAACTGCGTCACATTGGTTATGACCAGCCTTTCACTCGCTTAGAAGACGGTATCCAAGACTACGTACAGAACTACTTGGTACCCGGCGCTTACATATAAGGCCTTATTCAGCCTCTCTTTTCACAGCAACAGCCCGCCCAATTATTCTTATGAGAATAGCCGGGCGGGCTGTTGCTGTGAAAAGGTAGTTGTCGCTTAATAATAAGCAAGGTACAAAGTGTCTATCAAAGCGCGACAACGCGCATTACTTGCGAGAAGCCTTTTCCAACTAGCTGTACGTAGTAGATACCCGCTGGTGTCGAATTTCGGTGCCAGATAAATCGATGCCAACCGGCATTGACCAGCCCTTGTTGCAACGTAGCAACTTCCTGCCCTAGCGTGTTCAGGATTCGCAATTGCACCGCCATTTGAGTAGGCACTGAAAACTCAATCATGGCCTCTTCCTGGAGCGGGTTGGGGCTGATTGGGTATAGCGTTGGTGTTTTACTGAGCGAGCGGTGCAACACATAGGTATCAATCAATACATGTTTGCGAGTATAAAACTGTAAGGCTAGGCTATCAGGGTTGGCGTTGATAAGCATAGCCCCGTAATCGCCGTTGAAAATAGTTCGGCTCTCCGCTATAGGTCGCGGATTAACTCTATAGATGCTACGTCCGCCCAAACCGTTGACAAAGTAAGGTAGCCCATCGGCTAACAAGCGTTCATAATGGTGGTCATGGCCGGCTAACACAACCGAGGCGCCCCACTCCCGGAAAGGCCATTGCAGTTCTTTCGTATTCCCATGTGCTCCTGATGAATACGGCGCATGATGCAGGTACACTATCTTCCAACGCGCCGTAGACGTAGCTAGCTTTGCTCGCAGCCATTGAGCCTGTACAGAGTTTGCCTCAACGCCATCTGGATCTGCGGGGTCACTATCAATGGCGAAGAGGTGAACATCGCCCCGTACAAAATCATAGTAGCGTCCGTTGCCTGGCAACGTGAAGTAGTCACGATACGGCTCGCCATTACGCGTGTAATAATCATGGTTGCCGAGCGAGGGAAAGAAGCGATTAGAGGAGGCGCTAGGTCCATAGCGGCCGCGATACTTATAAATATAGTTGTGATAATACTGGCCAATGTTCCTGTCAATAGTGGTAGAGTCACCTAGATCGTAATTATTGTCGCCAAGTGTAATGATAAAGTCTGGCTCCCACCCTTTTACCATATCTGCTACATCCTTCTCTGGTTGTCCAGCAAAGCCATAATCGCCGATAGCAGCAAAACGCTGCGCATGGCTTAGAAGAGGCAAAGTACCTAGCAATCCCACAATGGCCAGACGTCGAAAAAAGGCAAAAGGCATGCAATTCATGATACTATTTTTACGATCAATTATAACTATTAAAGAATATTATAAGACCTTAATAGTTATTGGTTTTTAGATACGTTATTCGCAGCGTTTTATGAGATTCATCCTATTTGAGCGACCTAGCTACCAAGCCCTAATCTTACCATCGAAACATCGTTTTTGAAGAACATCCCTCTGCAGAACGCTACCGAACAACTTTACGACCACTTTTCAAGCATTAGCCCTTGTCTAGCTAACAAGGGAAGATTATCTGACTGCTCACAAGCTACAACACAACTGTGAAGCCTGAGTTGGCTATTCATAAACACATTTGCGCTTGCACTACATTCTTAATAGAACCCATTAAGAACTACACAACAATAAAATATTACACACAATTAACCATGTTTAACCACATTTCTATCAATCGTTTAACAACGTTAGCCGTCGCTTTCCTTTGTGTAGCTACAAAGGCATTTGCAGGAGACACGATTACTATCCCATCTAACTTTTACCATGTTGATGCTAAACAGCATATCATCGTAATCAATAAGAAGGTTGGGGATATTAATGCAGATGCCGACGAACTAAGAACTCATCTTGTACTTGATAAAGATTATGCATTTGTTAACCCGACGCTCCTTGTAAATACAGCTTCGTCGTATCAAGTAACACTGCAAAATACAGTCTATACGGCTTATTTTACTGACTTACCAATTATTCATATTGACACAGAAAACGAAATAGTTGACTCGCCTAGCGTTTACGCTAATTTTTTAATGTCTGAAGCAAGTGGAGCTGTAATGCAATCCAGTTTAGGCATTGAAATCCGGGGTGGCTACTCGCAAGTTTATCCTAAGAAATCGTATAAGTTAAGCTTCTGGAGTGATACGAAGGGGGATGTCAGTAGAGATGTTAGCCTGTTAAAGATGCGGACCGATAATAAGTGGAATCTACAAGCCCTTTATAACGAACCACTTCGCTCTAATAGCAAAACTTCTAACGAGCTGTGGCAGGACATTCACCAGATATATTATAAGGATAAAGAGCCAGATGCCAAGAATGGAATCGATATGGCTTACGTAGAAGTTTTTCTGAATAATGAATACAAAGGGTTGTATGCTCTTAGTGAGAGAATCGATCGTAAGCAGCTAAAGCTAAAGAAATATAATAGCGGAATAATTGGAGAACTCTACAAAGGCAATGACTGGGGCGGAGCCGTTACATTTACCAGTCTACCTGATTTCGACAATACTAGCTCAACATGGGGTGGATTTGAATATAAGCACCCCGAAGAAAAAACCGATTGGACTAACTTATATAACTTTGTTAAGTTCGTTGAGAATAGCTCTGACCAAGATTTTTACAACCAGTATAAAACCAAGTTCAATCTTAAAAATGCTGTCGACTATTACATCTTCCTAAATTTAATTAGAGCAGTCGATAATACTGGTAAAAACCTTTATGTAGCTAAATATAAAACGAATGAGCCCTATTATTATGCTCCATGGGATCTAGATGGTACATTCGGTAATAATTGGTTCGGCGGCCGCGACAATGTCACGAACGACATCTTATCGAACGGATTTTACAAACGCTTAATCAAGGACAATTCACCTTCTGGATTCAATGCCACCTTATACCAACGGTGGGCAGAGTTGAGAGCTACTGTTATCACAGAAGATTACATTTTGCATAAGTTCAAAGAGAAGCAAGATTACCTTTTGAACAACAACATCTACGAGAGAGAACATCTTGCTTGGAACAGCTTTAGCTATGACAACACGTACGCAGACTACACTGCTACGTGGCTCAAAAGCCGAATCGCTTACCTAGATGGTATCTTTGCTCAGAGCTCTACAGTACTGAAAAGTGGAAGTAGCAAGCAAGGCGCCGCCGTAAGCATCTATCCTAATCCAGCAAACGATTTCTTGTTCGTAGAAACTGAAGCTTTGCCGTACGAGCTATCTATTCAAGATATGAACGGTAGAGTAGTGTCAAAGACCATGTTAAACGGCACTTTGAACAAAATTGCTATCAATAACCTAGCAAAAGGCTTGTATATGGTAACTGTGAAGAACAGCAAAACATTTAGAACGCAGAAGCTTGTCATTAACTAGCTAGCTACTCAGCCCATAACGACAAACGGCTCACTACTATAGTGAGCCGTTTGTCGTTATGGGGTCATTATATTTTAGCATGTCTTCTTTGTCACGGCTTAGGCAGCTATGTCTTGATAGAGCGGACGGATGGTGGCTTCAGTAGAAGCTACCTGCATAGGTACAACAGCTGTTTCGTCAGCGTGCCGACGTAAAGCACGCATCAATAAATACTTGTACTTTTCTGCGTCAGCTAAAGCTGCTTCTACTGCTTTCACAGCATCAGTGTAGGTTACGACTGGTTGCAATTCCCGACGCGGACGTCTCGCCTCAAAAACGTGGCCTTCTAAGTAATCAGCTGGATTTTTCATCGGTCGGCAGAAGTTATACAGTTGTAAATTTCTCTATTATAAGAACACCAGACCTAGCTTATAGATTCATTCCTGACAGCATAAAATATGATTTAATTCAGTTCCACACTACACATCAATGCGTAGTACGAGCTTTCCGAACTGCTCGCCGTTGTCCATGCGGCGCATAGCGTTTTCTCCTTCAGCCAAGGGAAATACTTCGTCAATAATAGGCACGAGTTGCTTCTCCTCAACAAGGCGTACCATGTCGGCAAAATCTTGCTCAGTGCCCATGGTAGATCCTAGCACGGAAAGTTGCTTCCAGAATATTTTGCGTGCTACTACCTCCGGAATGTTGCCTTGTGTAGCTCCATAGAACACGAGGCGTCCGCCAGGAGCTGCCACATCTAACAGGGTATTGAATCCTGCTCCAGCGGCACTATCAACTATCACGTCGAAGGCTCCACCGGCTTGATTCAACAGATCATCGACCCACTTCTCTTCCTTGTAGTTTACGCCACCTCGGGCACCTAGCTGTTGCGCACGGGCTAGCTTAGCAGGTGAGCTGGAAGTAACCCATACTTCTGCACCTGAAGCTATAGCCATTTGCATACCGAGCAGTGCTACGCCGCCGCCGATACCGGTGATGAGCACTCGTTCACCTGCTTGTAGTTTGGCGCGCGTAAAAATTGCACGGTACGCGGTTGCTCCGCCTAATGGTAAAACCGCCGCCTGCTCAAAGCTGAGGTGTGCCGGCAACGGGCAAACCTGCGAGACAGGCACGGCTATGTATTCGGCGAAGGTTCCTTGCTCCGGCAGGCCTAGGATAGTGAACGTTTTGGATTGCGCCCGTGGGTTTTCGCCCCAATGCTGCCCTGGATTGATAAGTACAGCTTGATGTAAGAGGGCTTCGTCGACACCTTCTCCTAGTTCAGAAATCACTCCGGCTCCATCAGAGCCTAGAATGCAGGGAAAGCGCAGCCCAGCATATTGCCCTCTCTGAATCCAAACATCACGATGGTTGAGAGCGGCAGCTTTGAGTTGAATTAAGACTTGGTTGGGACCTGGTGTTGGCGTAGGAACCTGTTGCAGGACCAGCGGCTGATGAATACCATCTAGACGAAGAGCTTTCATGTATGAGGAGCAAAATAAGTAACCGAAGTAGGCAATTCAAGCGCAGAAACCAACTCTTGGTTACAGTAACTACGATTACTGTAACCTTGATTACAAAATAAATGTATGCGTTTGTAACATTTAATAGCCACTTCGCATGCTATTCTATGCATGCTCTCCTATCCCGCGTTTGCTCAACGGACTACCTAGCTGGCGTCTGGCCGAAAGTAAATATTCAAACGGCACTTTGTATACAATTCCGCAATTATTGAGCAAGTCACACTTGACCACTGCATGTTATGGCCTCCACAAATTCTCTTTTCGCTTTTGAAAGTCCGGATGATAATCTTGGCTTTCTGCTGTGGCAGGTGACAAACCTTTGGCAACGGGAAATTAAAAAGGCACTGGAGCGTTTTGACCTTACACACGCTCAGTTTGTAGTGCTAGCATCAGCCCACCAGCTGGATCAACAAGCTACGCCCGTGACGCAAATTGCTTTGGCAGACCACGCGCGGATCGACAAGATGATGGCGAGTAAGTTGTTGCGCACGCTAGAAGCAAAAGGCTTGCTCGTACGCACCGAGCACGAGCATGACACGCGTGCCAAAGCTATTGCCCTCACACCCATCGGCACCAAAACACTGGTGCAAGCTGCTTGGGCAGTAGAAGAATTTGACAAGATCTTTTTTAGCACACTAGGCACTCAACAAGCAAGCTTGATACAGCCGTTGCGGGCGTTAATTAGCGCGAACAACAGTCCTGCCGAGGATACGAAGTCGTCTTAGCCACTGTCAGTACTGCCGCAAGTAAGGCATCGGTGTTAGAGAAAGCGCTTAGCTAGCTCTGGGGTAGGAAGCATACAGGCCTCCTCACGGCCAAACCAGCGGTAACGGTTACGCGCTACGAATCGGTAAGCGGCGTCACGCATAAAGCGTGGCAATACTATACCGGCATACAGCAAGGCCCAAGCGCCACCTAGCTTTCGCAAAATGTGTAGCACGGCCGTTGAATGTGAATAAACGCTAGTAGCAGTTACCAACAGTACACTCTCGGGGTCAGTAACGGGAGCAGTTATTCCACGGGCTGCGAGCAGTTTCTGACCAGCCTCTGATTGTAGTGAAGCAAAGCGAAAATGCCCAGCCGAATCGTTTTTGATAATAAACTGCACAAATCCATTGCAGAGGTTACAAACCCCATCGAAAAGAATAGTAGCAGACGGACGCGACATAGCAGAAAACGGCAGCAGGAGCCAATAGAGTTTGGAGGCAAATAGGTCAGTTTATAGGGCGAACTTGGTGTCTATACGAAGTTGCGAGCAAAGCAGCTAGACTCCTTCGAGTTAACAAAATATTGTCTTATCAAGTAGCCAACAATATAATTATGTCAATCTGATATTTACACTAGTTTATATAAGCTTAATTTCATTAATCTGTATATCAATAATTTACATATCATTAAGTAAGTAAAATTACGGATTAACTCCGTATTAAAACAGAATTAATCCAATAAATAACCGGTAGCCCCTAGATTGTACAAGGTCGTATAGGCAAGGACACGAACCACTACCTAACCTTTCCTTGCTATGAAAAAGAAATGGCTTATGGCCATACCGGCTACTTTGTTGTGCTTATCGTTGGGCGTAACGTCTTGCGACGACGACGATGACAACAACACCCCTAGTACTACAAGCGGTACTACAAGTGGAACAACCTCTGGCACCACCAGCGGAACTACTTCGGGTACTACTACCAGTGGTACAACTTCGGGCACTACCTCAGGCACGACAAGCGGCACCACTACGAGTGGCACTACTTCCGGTACAACTACTGGAACCACTTCTGGTACGACTACTTCGGGTACTACGAGTGGTACCACAAGCGGTACGACTACTGGTACTACAAGTGGGACTACTGCAGGCACGACAACCGGTAGTACTACTGGTACTACTGCTGGCACGACGAGCGGAACTACTACTGGTACGACGAGCGGCACCACGAGTGGGACAACTACTGGAACGACAAGCGGCACGACTTCGGGCACCACGACTGGTACTACTTCGGGTTCAACAGGGGGTTCGACAACCAGTACTACATCTGGCACAACAACTTCCGGCACTACTACAGGAAGCACTACAGGTGGTAGCACTACTAGCGGCACAACAGGCGGTGGCACCACTTCGGGAAGCACTACGGGTGGTAGCACTACCAGCGGTGGTACCACGAGTGGTGGTACGACGGGAGGCAGCACCACGAGCGGCGGTACTACCAGTGGTGGCACGACGGGCGGTGGAGGTACCACTGGCGGCGGTGGCACTACCTAATAGACCTATAATACTTGCTGATTAAAAAATCTGCCCGGCAGTATGTCCGCTTGCTGGACGCTGCCGGGCAGATTTAGTTGGTTTTGGTCTGCCAACTCTTAAGCTCAGCATTAACTCTCAGTAAATTAGTTACGTAAGGCCGTAGAGTTCTTGCTTTAACTAATACACCCTCATTCTTTCATCTCTAATTCTTTTATGAAAAAGATTCCATTCATGATGCTAGCTGCTTCGATGTTGGCTACTTCACTCACGTTAAGCAGCTGTGGCGGCAATAACAGTGGCGCAGAAAACGGTGGAGCAGGTGGTAGCACCAGCGGATCATCAACTGACGCTAGCAGCACGATGTCGTCCGATTCTTCTAGCATGTCAGGCTCTTCCGATATGTCTTCGACGGATGGTAGCACGACTGGCACTGGTGATGCAGCAGGCTCTACTGCTGGCACAACGGCCGGTGGCACTACTACCGGTGGTAGCACGGCAGCTGATGCATCTACAACGGGCAGCGCCGGTACTGGTGCTACCACGGGTGGCACTACCACAGGCGCCACTACCGGTGCAGGTGGCTCGACCACTGGCTCAACTGGTGGTTCAACGACAGGCGGCAGCACTACCTAAGCCTTTGCCCATTGCATAATACCTAATTACCAAAACGGCCCAAACAGCATCTTACAAGTGCCGTTTGGGCCGTTTTGGCAAGGCTCGATTCTGCGTAGAAAACTGCGTTTTCTACGCTATGCTCTCTAGAGGCGCAGTTCTTTTACACAGGATTTTAGCACCAAAATTCAAGCTTCTCGTATGAGTACCTGGCGCGCACAGCGCTTTCTGTCCTCCCCTAAATTTCAACTGCTATGAAAAAGACACGTCATGTACTAGGTTTTTTGGCATTCACTGCCTTTGTTTTAAGCGCCGGCACTAGTGTTGCTCAAACCACTGGAGGTACTACTGGTAGCACCGTTGGTGGTACCACTTCAGGCACCACTACCGTGGGCTCGACTACCGGTTATGGTACGACGGTAGGGACAACAGCTGGTACTACAGCCGGTGCTGTAACCTCTGGCACGACGGTAGGCACGACCGCAGGCCTAGGCACCACGGCAGGCACGACCACCATTGGCACAACCGCTGGAACCACAGCCGGCACAACCGTTGGTACTACAGCCGGCACGACGGTAGGCACAACTGCCGGTTTAGGCACCACGGCCGGTACTACTGCTGGCACGACGGTAGGCACGACCGCTGGCAGCATGGGCACGACTACCAGTTCGACCCGGAGCACCCGCACTACGCGTTCTACGCGCACAACCACTAGCGGCAGCCGTTCGGGTTCTACTACCTCGGGCACCACTAGTGGCGGAACCACTCGCTAAGCCTTGTCCGGCTAACGTTTCTTACCAACTCATCTGTCTGAGGGCGGAAAGGCCGGTCATTCCTACGGGGTGACTTGTTTTTCCGCCTTTCATTTTATTCACGACCTTCTACTGTGGCGCCTATGCCCCAAATTCTAGCTTTTCTGCGTCGACCATTTGTGCTTGATCTGCGAGCTATGGCTCTGATGCGTATCGCAGTAGCCGCTGTTATCCTCACCGACTTAGTCATCCGCAGCACGGATCTGGAAGCGCATTATGCCAACCTAGGTGTATTGCCACTCAACGTGCTGTATCAGTACAACTGGAACCCCTATCAGTTTTCCCTGCATGCCATTACAGGGCTTTGGCAAGGCGAAGCCCTGCTCTTTCTACTAGCAGCCGCTGCGGCCGTAGCCTTGCTGCTAGGGTATAGTACCCGGCTGATGACTATAATTTCGTGGCTGCTGCTGGTGTCGCTGCAAAACCGTAACCCACTTATCGGGCAAGGCGGCGACGACCTGTTGCGCATGCTGCTTTTCTGGGGCATCTTTTTGCCCTGGGGGCGCTTGTACTCCCTTGATGCTCGCAGCAAAGTAGCACCCACAAACTACGCCTACTTCAGCGCTGCTACCGTGGCTTATATCGTGCAGCTAGCCTTGGTATACTGGTGCACCGCGCTGCTCAAACATGCGCCGGAGTGGTCGAAGGAAGGTACCGCTATCTATTATGCGCTTAGCCTCGACCAGTTGTTGATGCCGGGGGGACGCTTGCTTTACCAGCATTATGATCTAATGCGGTATCTCACCTTTGCTACGTACTACACCGAGATGCTCTTGCCTTTCGTGCTGTTCATTCCGTTTGGGGTAACGTGGTGGCGGCTGCTGTTTGTTGGGGTGCTCTACTCCTTCCACATCGGTATCAGCCTTACGCTGTTTGTTGGCTTGTTTTACCTTATCAACATGGCGTCAGTCCTCGGTTTGCTTCCTCCTTGGACGATGAACTGGCTGGATCGGCACATCCGAACGCGGGCCCAACGCCTAGGGCCACGCCTAGCGCAGTGGCGACCTAGCTTGGAGCAATGGCAGCGGCTGCCTTTCCGGCTGCGGGTGGAAGCTAGCTGGCAACGTTCGAGCGGCACCGACCGCCTGCTGCGGACGATGCGCGAAACGGTCGTGACGCTCCTGCTCGTGTACGTGTGCTGGTGGAACCTCGACACTATTGCTAAACCCGAGTGGTATATGAAAGACCCGCTGCGTTGGTTTGGGTATTTGTTTCGCACCGACCAGCACTGGGGCATGTTTGCGCCCGCTGTGTTCAAAGATGATGGCTGGTACATTCTGGATGCCACCACTAAAGACGGCAAACACATCGACCTGAACCGCAAAGGTCGCCCGCTGACGTACGACAAGCCCTATTCGGTAATGGCGCTCTTCAAAAACGACCGGTGGCGTAAGTACTCAGAGAATTACTTGTTCGTCTCCAATTCTTATATGCGGCCTTATTACTGCAACTATTGGCTGCGCATCTGGCAGGAGAAGCACCCTAATCGGCCCATCAGTCGGCTCGACGTGATTTACATGAAAGAAGTGTCGCTGCCTGATTACAAAGTTTCGAAGCCTACCCGTGAGGTGCTCTGCAGCTGTGAAACAGAGCCTGCTCAACCAGCCCCGCAGCAGTAGCCATTAGCTTTCCACAATCTATTAGCTCGACAATACCTTTTTCAGCGGGCTTCAGTACAAGCAAAAGCAAGTTCTGCTGGCGTGTTGCCGATCCTACACGAGCGGCAACACGCATCACCTCCTTAACAACTTCTTTTTATGGCTGAGCAAAATCATGCTACGCGCGGCAACACGCCCGCTTTGCAGCACGTCGCGCCAGGCGTGTGGGCGCTGCGCAATGTATTTGTAAATCTGTTTTATGTGCGCGACCCGGAAGCACCTGCCGGCCCTTGGGCGCTGATTGACGCGGGGCTGCCTGGTTCGGCGCCAAAAGTGCTGGACAAAGCCACGTTCTTGTTTGGCGAGGACAACCCGCCCGCGGCTATTGTGCTCACGCATGGCCACTTCGACCATGTTGGGGCCCTGCACACGCTGGTAGAGCGTTGGCCCGATGTGCCGGTCTATGCGCACCCGCTGGAGCTACCGTACTTGACAGGGCGCTCTTCGTATCCGCCCCCTGACCCAAGCGTAGGTGGTGGCGCCATGGCGGCTATGTCGTTTCTGTACCCTAAGAAGCCTATCGACCTAGGTGACCGGGTGAAGCCTCTGCCGGAAGACGGCACCGTGCCCAGCCTGCCTGGCTGGCGCTGGGTTGCAACGCCGGGCCACTCGCCAGGACACGTCTCCTTCTTCCGCGAATCGGACCGCTTGCTGCTGGCCGGCGACGCCTTCGTGACGACGAAGCAAGAATCGGCTATGGCGGTGTGGCAACAGAAGCAGGAAGTACATGGTCCACCCGCCTATTTCACCTGTGACTGGGAGCAAGCGCGCGCCTCGGTGCAAACTCTGGCCGAACTACAACCCGAAATAGCGGCTACAGGCCACGGCATTCCGATGCACGGCCAAGAGCTCCGCGACCAACTAAATGCCCTTGTACAGCATTTCGAGCAAGAGGCAGTACCCGCGCAAGGCCGCTACGTGCCCCAGCCAGCTCTTGCCGACGAAACCGGCGTTATTGCCGTGCCCCCCGCCCTGCCGAACCCTATGCCCAGTTTGCTCCTAGGTATTGGTTTGGTTGGTCTAGCGACTTACGTCCTAGCCACTCAGGATAAGCCCACGCAGCAGCACCAAAAGTAGGTATCCAGAACAGTTGTATTTTCACATCTAGCTATCAATGTCAGAAGCTAGAACTAGAAGCTCCCCTCCTTTTTTAAGGAGGGGTTGGGGGTGGTTCCTGTCGTTGAACGAGAAGCTAGGTCTAGTTTTTTAGTTCTAGTTAGACCACCCCCAGCCCCTCCTTAAAAAAGGAGGGGAGCTTCTTAGTGCTAGCTCTCTGTTCTCTGGTTGTATTTCTAGCAATTCAGCGCATCAGATTTTCTCCAGAATGTAGTGTGCAGCTTTGGGCATTATCTTGCTTGTTGCTAAATGCGCTCTTTCCTGTTATTGATCTTCGGGCTACTGTTGAGTACGGCCAGTTTTGCTCAAAATACCTTTCGCGCCGTCGTGCTCGATAGCACCACCCGTGAGCCATTGATTGGGGTGAGTGCCGTGGTACATGGTACAACATCTGGCGGCACTACCGATAACCGAGGCCGCTTAATGTTACCTAACCTCAACGGCGAAACGGCTCAAATCGACTTCTCTTACCTAGGGTACCAGGCACGCAGTGTGCGCGTAACGTTTCCCCAAACCACTCCCCTGATACTGCTCCTGCCCCCCGATGCCGAGCAGCTAGGCGAAGTAATTGTGACGAGTACGCGCACCAATTCCCGCCTCGAAGACCTGCCTACGCGCGTTGAGGTGTTGGGCGAGGAGGAAGTGCAAGAAGAAAACGGCATCAAGCCCGGCAACATTGCCTCCTTGCTCGGCGACATTGCTGGCACCCAAATTCAGCCTACTTCTCCTACTACCGGCAACGCCGACTTACGTATTCAGGGGTTGCAGGGTCGCTACTCGCAGATTCTGCGCGATGGTCTGCCCTTGCTAGGTGGCTATGCCGGCGGCTTCGGCATCCTGCAAATTCCGCCGCTCGACTTGCGCCAGATTGAGTTGATTAAAGGCTCATCCAGTACGCTTTACGGCGGCGGGGCTATTGCTGGCCTAGTGAATTTGGTGAGTAAAACCCCAAGGCTCGGCGACTCGCAGTACACCGTCACGATTAATCAAAGTACGTTGCGCGAGAGCAACCTCAACGGTTTTGCCAGCGGCCGCAACGACAAGCTAGGCTACACGCTCTACGGTGGCCTCACGCGTCAGCAGGATGTCGATGTCGACGGCGACGGCTTCGTAGACGTACCTAGGTTGCGCAACCTGACCGTGCACCCGCGCTTCTTTTGGTACCCTAATGCGCATGGGCAATTAGCCGTTGGCTATACCGGCACGTTCGAGTCGCGACGGGGCGGCGACCAGCGCCGCTTACGCGATGGTAGTGATGTACCGGGCCATGAGTACTTCGTTACAAACCAACTGCAACGGCATACGTTCGACGCCATTTATACCCAAGACAGTGTGGCGGGCGGCAACCTCACACTGAAAGGCACGGTGAGCAGCTTCAACCGCGACGTGACAACTAACACCGTTGCTTTTGCAGCGCGGCAGCTTTCGTACTACTCCGAAGCCAGTTACCTCCACCGCCTAGGCCGGCACACAGTAGTAGGCGGCATCAACTTCAACGGGGAGGCCTTGCGCCCGGACCTAGCTAGCCGCACGCCCCTGCTCAACCGCTACACGTACGCCACAGTGGGCGCTTTTGCGCAAGACGATTGGCAGATCATACGTCCGCTCACGGTGCAAGTGGGCTTGCGCGTAGATCACCAGAACCAGTACGGCAACTTCGTGCTGCCGCGAGTAGCGCTGCTTTTTCGTGCTAACGAACACCTCACTGCTCGCCTCAACGGAGGCCTCGGTTACCGCGTGCCCGTGCCCTACGTGAATGAGCTAGATGAGCGCCAGTATCCGCAGGTACAGCCGCTCACGAACGTTCAGGCCGAACGCTCGCTCGGCCTAAACGGCGACGTGAACTGGACGCACAACTTCTCTTCGGACGTGCGGCTGAACATCAACCAGGGCTTCTTCTACACGCGTCTGAACCACCCCATGGTGCTTTTTCCCGAGGAAGCACCCGTGACAACACCGCTGGCGTGGCAAAGCGAAAGCCGCCCTGTGGTCAGCCGAGGCCTGGAAACCTACGTGCGCCTACAAGCTGATGAGACGGAACTCTACCTAGGGTATGTCTTCACGGATGCACGGCGGCACTACGACCCAGTGCACCCGCACGTGGAGCTAGCTGCCCGCCATAAGCTATCGGCCGTGGCCGTTCAGGAGGTCAGCGAACATTGGGGCGCAGGTATCGAAGCATCGTATACCGGTCAGCAGTATTTGCCCGATGGCACTACCACCCCCGGTTACCCTATCGTTGCCTTGCTGGTGCGCTACCTCACGGGGCCTTGGACGGTGGTATTAAACGCCGAAAATGTGCTTGATTACCGCCAGACACGTCGCGAAGCTGTGGTACTGGCCCCTCTTAACAACCCTGAGTTTCGGCCGTTGTGGGCGCCGGTGGAGGGACGTGTCGTCAACCTATCAGTTAACTGGCGCTTCTTGAAGAAGTAGAATACGAAGCTACTGCAATCATTTTGGCACTACTAAGCTACTTTTTTCAATGATTTTATTCGCGTTTTTATACTAACAACTTCCAATAATTCAAGCATTTACCTGTAGCTACAGCTTAACAATTTCGTAACACAAAGCTCAACGAAAGCAGATTTTCTTCAGAATTCCCGTTTAAGCTTGCTAGCTCCTCTTCTATCGCACCGTTGTGGTAGGAGGGCCTTGTACTCATTCGCTGAAGAAAAACGATTACTCATGCGCTCTTTTCTATCTCGCAGTATTGTTGGAGTGGCCTTGTGGCTGGCCACTTTCACGCCGACGCTCGCCCAAGTACTACCCACATCCCCGGCCGCTGCCGACACCACCCACAAGTACGAAAATCCAGGCGGCGTTTCGACCCCTAAGCCGCTGGTGCCCTGGTACAAGGGTAAGTTAGTGAAGGCTACCATTGTACCGGCCCTGATGATCACCTATGGTGCGACCTGCATCAACGGCAATGGGTTGTACAGCAGCTACCAAGCCAACCGTGACATTCATAAGCTGTTCCCCACTTTCCGTACGCACCTCGATAACATCCTGATCATTGCACCTTACTTGGAGCTAGGTGGTGTGCTCCTCGCCGGGGTAGAGTCGAAAAACGACAATATCAACATCGGTTTGGTGGTGCTGAAAAGCGAGCTGATTATGCTCTCCAGCACTTTCATCGTGAAGTCATTGACTAAGATCCGTCGGCCCGATAACTCCGATATGCTTTCGTTTCCGTCGGGGCACACGGCGCAGGCCTTCTTGGCTGCCAGCATTGTACACAACGAGCTTCGCGACAAAAGCCAGTGGTATGGTGTTGGGGCCTACGCCATTGCCACCAGCGTGGCGGCCTTGCGCATGATCAACAGCAAGCACTGGCAAAGCGACGTGGTAGCTGGCGCGGGCTTCGGCATTCTGTCGGCGCACCTAGGCTACCTCACACACCGCAACCGCTGGGGCCGCAAGCCTCTTATGCCCACTGGCATGAACATCATGCCCACGTGGCAGCAGGGCGCCCCTGGTCTCGGCATGACCTGGAAGCTGTAATGCTACAGCAACACACTACCTCCTTCTGATTCTACCCTTTAGAACGTCAGGCTCTGTAGTAGCCTGACGTTCTTTGCTTTTCTCCCTTTCACCTGATTATCAAGACCTAACTATGTGGTGGATATACGCGCTCTTTTCTGCCTTTTTTGCGGCCCTTACCGCCATCCTGGCCAAAGTCGGGGTGAAAGGCGTTGACTCGGACCTAGCTACCGCCATACGGACTTCCGTGATACTGGTGCTAGCGTGGGGTATTGCGTATTTTCGGGGCGGCACTCAGCATCTTACGACTTTATCACGCACCAATCTGCTGTTTCTGGGCTTATCGGGCATTGCGACGGGGTTGTCGTGGGTCTGCTACTTCCGGGCCCTGCAACTAGGCGAAGTGTCGCAGGTAGCGCCCGTAGATAAGCTGAGCGTAGCGCTGGCTATCGGGCTTTCAGTCGTGTTCTTGGGAGAGAAGCTGACCATACAAACGGCTATCGGCGCTGGCCTTATCTTAGCAGGCACGCTGGTACTGGTGCTCTGGAAATAGCTTCGGCACCTAGGTGCGGGCACAAGAACACACCCTAGAGCGTTTTAGTAATACTCAGCCACTCAGTCATTCCCCGTGAAACTGCTCATTATCGAAGACGAAGCCCCGCTGCGCACTGCCCTCATCGACTACCTGCGCCAGGATGGGTACGTGTGCGATGCGGCAGCCACCTACGAGCAGGCACACGAGAAAGTGAAGCTCTACCAGTACGACTGCGTGCTGCTCGACCTTACCTTACCCGACGGCAACGGCCTCGATATTGTGCGCACGCTGAAAGCGGATGGCTCTGCCGCTGGCGTACTCATTCTCTCCGCCCGCGACGCCTTGGATGACAAAATACTAGGCCTAGAGCTAGGTGCCGACGATTACCTAGCCAAGCCCTTTCACCTCTCCGAACTGAACGCCCGCGTGAAGGCCCTCATCCGGCGGCGGCAGTTCCAGGGGCAGCGCCACTTGCTGTTCCGCGACCTAGCTATTTTCCCCGATCAGGCGCTGGTGCTGGTGCACAACCAGCCGCTCACCCTCACCCGCAAGGAGTACGAGTTGCTGCTTTACTTGCTGGCTAATCCAGGCCGGGTACTCACTAAAGAATCAATTGCCGAGCACCTGTGGGGCGACGTAGCCGACACCGCCGACTCCTTCGATTTCATCTACTCGCACCTGAAAAACCTGCGCAAAAAGCTCCAGGAGAAAGGCGCCGACAACTACATTCAGACAATCTACGGGCTAGGGTATAAGCTGAACGTGAGCTAGGTTGTAGAGACACATAATTGTGTCTCAATCGTTGCTGCTATTGTTTAGCTGGGAATAATAGGCAAGTCACCTAGCATTTGTTGCTCAATTAGGAACCGCAAGATTTTGCAGCTCCACTCCGAAGCCATTGCACTATGAAACTGCTCACCGCCACCAACCGCTACTACTTAGGGCTGAGTGCGGGGCTTTTTGTGTTGTGTGGCTTGCTGTTTTATGGGGGCCTGCAACGCGCACTGCGGCACGAGGTAGATGAACAGCTACTAAATCAGCAGGCGTTTATTCTGCGTCGGGCGCAGCGGAGTGGTACGGCCTCGGCGTTGCCCTTCGCCGAGCCACCCACGATCCACCGCACGCGCCCCACTAGGCTAGGCTTCAGCGACACATTGCTGTTGGACATGCTGGATCAGGCACTGGTGCCGCACCGGCAGTTTGTCTTTGCCGTGCCCGATCCTGATGGTACGCGCTGGGTGACGCTGCGCAAGTCGCTGTTGGAAACACAGGATATTCTCAAGCTGGTAGTGGCGGTGCTCGGCTTGATGCTCGCCTTGTTGCTACTGGGTGTGGTAGGATTGAACCGTTGGTTGGCGGGTCGCCTGTGGTCACCTTTCCGCCATACCCTGGCAGCGCTGCGTCATTACGACTTAGCCCAGCACCAACCGCTTCGTCTGCCTGCTTCGAGTATTGCGGAGTTTGCGGAACTGAACCTAGCGCTTACCCAGATGAGCGCCCGTCTCGAAGCCGACTACCGAACACTGAAGGAATTCACTGAGAATGCGGCACACGAAACCCAAACGCCGCTGGCCATCATGCAGGCTAAACTTGAGCAACTGATGCAGCTGCCGGCCCTAGCCGACCCCGCGGCTGCGCCCCTGCTAGGCGACCTTTACGGCGCCACGCTTCGCCTTTCGCGCTTACACCAAGGCCTTACGCTGCTAAGTAAAATCGAGAACCGACAATTTCCCGGCGCCCTACCCGTCCGCCTCGACCAGCTGCTCACCGAGAAGCTCCACCACCTGCGCGACTTCATCGAGGCCAAGGAGCTGCAGGTGACGGTAATGATGCCGAGCATACCGACCCTGCACCTTCACCCTGCCCTGGCCGACTCGTTGGTTGGCAACTTGCTGCAAAATGCCGTGAAGCATAACCTCCGAGGCGGCGAGTTGCGCGTGACCCTCACAGCAGAAGCGTTGGAAGTAGAAAACTGTGGCCCGGCGCTACCCACGGACAACCCGGAGCAGTTCTTCGAGCGGTTTCGAAAGCTGCGCACCACCTCCGATTCGCCGGGCCTAGGTCTGTCCATCGTGCAGCAGGTTTGCCAGTACTACGGCTTTGCCCTTTCCTACCGCGTTACGCCCGCGCCAGTACGTCACCTATTACGCGTGCGTTTCTGAGCAGCTTGTCCAGATTTTCTCCAGAATCGACTAGTAAACTGCCAGACAAGCCAATAACCTCTGGAGGAGAACAGTGCAAGTGCAACTTTTACGGAAGGCGTACGCGCCTACCCGGCTTTTCAGTTTACTCGTCTTGCTGCTGCTTAGCATTAGAGCAGCGGCCCAAGTGCCGGAACTTGCCGACAGCCTTGGCAGCGCACCAGTAGCTACTACTCGCTTCAGCCAACGACTCAATACGTGGCGCCAAAAGCCGGTTGTGCGCGCTTTGTTAGTGCCTAGCCTGCTTATCGGGGCGGGCGCCCTCACCACGGAGCGGGTCGACATGCTAGAAACCGATGAAGCCGTGCACGACGAAGTGCGGGAGCATATGCCGCAGGTGCACACCAATATTGAAGACCAGCTGCGCTACGTTCCGGCCTACACGAGCCTAGGTTTAAGCATCGTTGGGGTTCATGGCCAGCATAATACCCTGGAGCAAGGGATCATCTTTTTTATGGCCAAAACCATTAATGATGGCCTGACCAGCAACCTCAAGCGCCTCACCCACGTGCGCCGTCCCGACGGCAGCACCTTCGATTCGTTTCCGAGCCAGCACACTAGTGCGGCGTTTGCCTCAGCCACCTTCCTGCACAAAGAGTACGGCGCCCACAGTATCTGGTACAGCATCGGTGGCTACTCGGTGGCCACGGCTACCGGCGCTTTACGCATCTTGAAAGAGCGGCACTGGCTTTCCGATGTAGTAGCCGGGGCAGGCGTGGGCATTCTCTCTACGGAAGCCGCTTTTTGGGTTTATCCGTTGCTGCGGCGCACGGCTTTCAAAATTATCAAGCGCCCTGACCTAGGTAGCCGGGTACTAGTAATGCCACTGTATGTGAATGGAGCCGTTGGCGCCAGCTTTGCCCTAACGTTGCGTTAGTAGGTTCTTCCTTGCCCTGCGAAACTGGCTAACACCCAGAAGAACCCTAGCAAGCTCCGTAAAAGACTTGAATCATAGATGAAACTGCTATGGAATGCCGCTGTCATTCGCGTTATGAGGGCACAGTGGAGCTAGGTTTACCGAAGGCAATTATCTCCTCAAAGGAAGCCAAGGCAGCACACGTGAGCGAAAAATTCACATCAGTGCCTCTTTTTGCCCAGTTTCCCGTACAACCGCTTTGTGCTCTCTCTCCTTCATCAACTATGCTTTCTTCAATGAAACAGCCATCGCACTTACTATTGGCCTTATTCCTTGGCACCACGGCTACGCTTTCGGCTTGTGACTCGCGCTACACCCCCGGCGTCGACCCCCAACGCGTGAATGATTTTAACATTAGCAGCGCGCCACCGGCCCGCAAAATGGAAATCTACGCCGACAGCATCAACTACCGCCAGAACGTGCAGCCGCCAGCCGGCAAAGGCTCGGCCGCCGACATAGGTACCTCCGTTGACGCCCAGCTCGAATCAGCACCTAGTGGCAACAGCGCCACTTCGCCCCAAGCACCTAGCGGCGTGCTCAACTCGCCGCCCCAAAAGTCGACTAACGGCAACGGCACCAACTCTAACGAATCGACGCCCGCTTCGCAACAACCTACTCAGAAATAAAGGGCTTGCTTAATCAGCTAAACGAAAGGCCTGCGAAACTTAGCGTTTCGCAGGCCTTTCGTTTAGCTGATTAAGCAGACAAGCTAGCTACTAGGTCGCGCATCTAGGCAGTAGCGGTTGTGCTCCGCATGACGCAGCAGCAAGAGGAAGAAGATGCCGTAGATCATCTGCGTTCCTACCGCATCCCAGTTTTCCTGCTGGCTGCTGCCAAACACCAGCGCCATCAGCACAAACATGCCGAGCGCCAGCACTGGCCGCGTAAACAACCCTAGCAGGAGCAGCAACCCAATACCAAATTCCACAAACGGCAGCACCGTAGCAAACAACTCCACCAACACCGAAGGCAGCCAGGTAGCGGCAAATTGCTTTACCAGCCCGGCACGAAACGCGCCTAGCTTTGGAATGCGCACCAAGCCGTGCCCAAGAAAGTTGATGCCGAGCAAGAGCCGCCCTAGTACGAAGGCAAGCTCAGAATTGGTTAGTTTCATAGCGAATCAGGCCAGCGCAACGAGCTACTTAGCTAGTCTTGGCAAGGCGTGGGCGTTTGGCTTTTTTCACGTCTTTGCGCTTTGCTTCGCGGGCCTTGTTCTTTGCGTAGGCGGGGTCCTTCAAGAGTGCTAAACCGCTTGTAATGGTTGTTGCATCTTCCGTGATGCCCCACACCGTGTCGGGTAAGCCAGTAGCTTTGCCTAGGTATTTGCGGAGCGCCAACATGCCGTAGGTAGAGGCAATGGCAGCAGCACTGCCGAGCAAGGCTCCTTTCAGCGGTTTGCCGCCCGAGGCTTTGTAGGTAGCGGCACCTACCAAGGCCCCCGACACAATGCGCCCCCCTAATACGGGTGGTGCCGTTCGATCAGGAGCGTTCGGTAGCTTGTCGCCCACTATTTCGCCCCCGGCCATTACCGTTAGCACCTTGGCGGTGGTGGGCGACTGCATGAAGCGCAGGCGCGACTTGCCTAGCTTCTTTGTGGGATTGTTCGAGAGAGAGTGGCTGAGTAGGGCCGGAGCCGTCATGCTGCGCATGCCGGCCAGCACACCTAGGCCTATTGCCTGCCAGAATTTGGTTGCCATATAAGTAACGTTTAGTTCATGTAAAAGGAGTAAGCTCTTAACGCATAAACTCGACCGATGGCCACAAGCAAGATTTTGGCTTATGCTTCTTTATCGCCTGCTCAGGCTTTTCCAACAACAAAGGCTGCCCTTGCGAGCAGCCTTTGTCTGACGTGTACGTTTTGCATTAGCGCATCTGTACTTAGTCTTTTAGCGCCACACGCTGCAAGTCTAGATCTTGAAAGTCGAAGCTAAAGTCGGTGAGGGGCGAAATAGGCTTCATCTTCAGGCCAGCGGCGCGGCCTTGCTCATCTAGCGTGAAGGCAGCATACGCGTCGGCATTGAAGCTCCGTTCGCGCCAGCGCACTACGTAGGTGCTGCCGCGGTACGGCAACAGTTGCCCCACCAAGCGGTGCGCCCGTTGCGACTTCAGCCACAAGTCTTTGCCCTGTTGCACGATGATAACATCCCCAAACCACGCATCGTGGTAGCGCCCCACGTAGGCAGAGTAGTCGGGGCGTTTCGGAGTAGCTTTCTGGGCCACGGCCACTTGTTTCCATACGGCTGCCAGCACTTTATCCGCATCCGATTCGCTACTCTTGCGGCGGTCTACCATTTCCTGCACTCTATCGAGGCCGGTTAGCCCTAGGTAGTGGTCCTCAATGGCATTAGTCACGGCCGTAAAAGCCGCGCCGTTTTCCTGGTTGGTCAGCACGATAATGCCCAGGTGCAATTCCGGCAACAGCGTCATCTTCGTTACCATCCCAATTTCGCCGCCCGTGTGCGACACCTCTTTGTAGCCCCGCACATCGCGCAGGAAGAAACCTAGGCCATAGGCGGAGAAGTGCGTGTTGTAGGGCGTCGGCGCCGGGCTCAGGGGTAGAATGGTTTGCGGCGTCCACATTTCGCGCTGCACGTTGGCGCTGAGCAAGGAAGGAGGCGCACCTGGTCCACCAAGCAACATTTTGGCCCACAAACTCAAATCCGTCACGCTGGAATACATGCAAGCCGCCGGTGCCCACAGCGTACCTAGGTCGCGGCGCACTACCTGCGCTTTGCCATCAACTACTGCGTGAGCATCAATGACGTTACTGGCATCGGGCAGGCGCGAAAAGCTGGTAGCGCTGTGCGTCATACCAAGTGGCTTCAGCAAGCGTGCTTCCACAAACTCTGCCCAGGGCTGCCCGGCCACCCGCGTCACAATATCGCCCGCTACGATGTAAAGGTTGTTGTCGTAAGCATACTGGCTCCGAAACGACGATACGGGCCGGAAGTAGCGCAGATTGTGAATAACGTCTTTGGTGGTGAAGTCAGTCGAGTCGGGAAAGAACATCAAGTCACCGACCCCTAGGCCGAGGCCGCTGCGGTGGGTGAGCAGGTCACGGATAGTGAACTCGGCCGTCACGTACGGATCATACAGGCGAAACTCAGGAATATAATCCGTCACCTTATCGTCCCAACGCAGCTTACCCTCATCGACCAGCAAGCCAAGGGCCGCCGTGGTGAAGGCCTTGGTATTAGAAGCAATGCCGAACAAGGTGTTAGCGTCTACCGGCACCTTCGTATTCAAAGAGCGCACGCCGTAGCCTTTGGCCATTACTACCTGTCCGTCCTTCACTACGCCCACTGCGATACCCGGCACATCGAATGCCTTTAGGGTGCGCGTTACTACGGCATCCACGGCGGCTACGTCGAGGGGCGTGGTGGGCGGGGTTGCCATTTGGGCAAAGGCCGGCAACGCCATAATTGTTGTTAAAACCCAGGCAATTACACAAACTCGGCACATATAGCAAATAGGAAAGAATGGGCAATGCAGGTAAACAATCTGTTGAGGCGCTCCATAGCCTACGTTTTAAACCTAGGTTAGTAGGAGCTTTGGTAAGCCGATAGCAGCGACACTAGTGCGCCAAATTGGCTGCCACTCGCTGCAAGTCTAGGTCTTGAAAATCGTAGCTGAAATCGGTGAGCGGCGAAATCGGCTTCATTTTGATACTTGCCGCATTGCCTTGTTCGTCCAGCATGAAGGCGGCGTACGAGTCGGCGTTGAAGCTTCGGTCGCGCCAGCGCACGACGTAGGTACTACCGCGGTAGGGCAAGAGCTGGCCCCTCAGGCGCGGCGAACGTTTCGCTTTCAGCCACAAGTCTTTGCCTTGTGTATACACCGTCACTTCGCCCAGCCACGGGTCGCGGTAGCTGCCAACATACGGCGAGTAGTCGGGTTTCTTCGAGGCTTTTTGCGCCACGGCCACTTGCTTCAACACGGCATCCATGGTTTGGTCGGCGCCGGCGCGACGAGCTTTGGTGAGGTCCACCATTTCCTGCACCCG
The DNA here is from genome assembly GCF_035609205.1 of Hymenobacter sp. GOD-10R. Classification (NCBI taxonomy): domain Bacteria; kingdom Pseudomonadati; phylum Bacteroidota; class Cytophagia; order Cytophagales; family Hymenobacteraceae; genus Hymenobacter; species Hymenobacter sp. GOD-10R. Next base: position 1,664,310 of record NZ_CP141184.1, on the reverse strand, counting down.
ATCCAGTCCTGTCAGCCCTAGGTAATGATCCTCAATGTGGTTGGTAACGGCGGTGAAAGCCGCGCCTACTTCCTGGTTGGTCAGCACGATGATGCCGAGGTGCAGTTCGGGCAACATGGTCACTTTGGTCACCATCCCGACTTCGCCGCCCGTGTGCCACACCTCCTTATAACCGCGTACGTCGCGCAGGAAAAAACCTAGGCCATAGGCGGCAAAGTGCGTGTTGTAAGGCGAAGGTGCCGGGCTCACGGGTAAGATGGTTTGCGGGGTCCACATCTCCCGTTGCACGGCCGGGCTCAGCAGTGGGGCCGGCGCGCCGGGGCCGCCGAGCAGCATCCGTACCCACAGGCTTAGCTCGTTTACGCTCGTGTAGAGGCCGCCGGCGGCCGCACCCACCGTACCTAAGTCGCGGCGCACCACGTGTACTTTGCCGTCGAAGGAAGCGTGACCATCAATCACATTGCTTAGGTCAGATAAGCGACCATAGTTGGGAGCGCTGTGCGTCATTCCCAAGGGCTTTAGTAGGCGTGCTTCCACAAAATCGCCCCACGGCTGCCCCGATACGCGCGCGACTATCTCCCCAGCGACTAGGTAGAGGTTGTTGTCGTAGTCGTATTTGCTGCGAAACGACGACACCGGCCTGAAGTAGCGTAGGTTATGAATGACGTCTTTAATGGTAAAATCGGTCGAGTCGGGAAAGAACATCAAGTCCCCAACACCTAGGCCTAGGCCGCTACGGTGGGTAAGCAGATCACGGATAGTGAACTCGGCCGTCACATAGGGGTCGTACAAGCGAAATTCCGGAATGTAGTCGGTCACCTTATCGTCCCAGCGCAGTTTGCCCGCTTCCACCAGCAGACCTAGGGCTGCGGCCGTAAAGGCTTTGGTATTGGAAGCCACCCCAAAAAGCGTGTTGGCATCTACCGGCACCTTCGTGTTCAAGGAGCGCACGCCGTAGCCCTTCGCCATTACTACCTGCCCGTCTTTCACGACCGCCACGGCAATACCTGGTACGTCAAACTCTTTGAGCGTGCGCGCCACGACCGCATCGACGCCGGCTACGTCGAGGGGCGTTGTAGCTGGCGAAGCCATTTGCGCAGCGACGGGCAGCGCGGTCAGTAAAGCCAGACCTAGGTTCAGTAAGTAGGTTCGGAACATAGAAAGCGTTGTATAAGATTATAATCCTGGGCTTCTCACTAGCTAGCTTCAGGCCTGCGTTGGGCTAAAAGGTGGACTACTGCGCGTTGCTTGCGATGCTGTTATTTCTGCTTAGCCGCCCAAGCGTCCATCTTGCGTTCCAGCACAGCGAGGGGCATCGAGCCGCCGGCTAGCAACTCATCGTGGAAATCTTTTAGGCTGAACTTGGCACCCAACTGCTTTTCGTAGCGGGCGCGCATCTCCCTGATTTTGAGCTGGCCTGTTTTGTAGCTCAGGGCCTGACCCGGCGAAACCATGTAGCGTTCTATTTCAGCCGTGGCCAATTGTTCGCTGATAACCTCGTTGTCTAACATGTACTGAATGGCCTGCTCGCGCGTCATGCCGCGAGCGTGCAGGCCTACGTCTACCACCAGGCGGATGGCGCGGTGCATTTCGCCGCCCAGCGAGCCCACGTATTGGTAAGGGTCGGTGTACAGACCTAGCTCCTTCCCTAGGCTCTCGCAATACAAAGCCCAGCCTTCGCTAAAAGCGCTGTAGCCGCCAAAGCGCCGGAATTTGGGCAAGCTGGTGTTTTCCTGCTGCAACGCAATCTGGTAGTGGTGCCCAGGAATGGCCTCGTGCAAAAATACGTCCTCCATGGGCGGCAAAGACGTCACGTTGTACTGCGTAGCATCCAGAATGGGCACGTAGAAAATGCCCGGCCGCGAGCCATCCGCCGAGCCGCGGTTGTACTGAGCACTAGCTGAAGCTGCGCGGTAGGCTTCGGTCTGGCGCACTTCAAACGGGGTTTTGGGCACATGGCCGAACATCTTCTTGAGGTTGGGCGCCATGCGCTGATGAATGGCCTCGAAGCCATCGAGCACTTCCTGCGGCGTTTTGTAGGGCCGAAACTTCGGGTCGTTTTTCATGTAAGCGAAAAAGGCCGGCAGGTCGCCCTGAAAACCCACTTCCTGCTTCACCCGCTCCATTTCCGTGCGCAGGCGCTTCACTTCGCTCAAACCAGTCTGATAAATTTCTTCCGGCGTTTTGTCGGTCGTGGTGCTGGACTTCACGGCATAGCGATACGCTTCCGGCCCGCCGGGCAGGTCGCCGAAGCCCGAGGTAACACGGGCTTTCGGCAAGTATTCGTTTTTCAGAAAGGCGCTGAGCTTTTGGTAAGTTGGCACCAGTTCGGTGCTGATGGCGCGTTGGTAGGCTGCGGTTAGGCGCTCCTTGTCGGCAGCCGGTAAGCTAGCAGGCAGCTTGGTGATAGGGCCGTAGAATACGCTTTTAGTGGGGTCGGCCGCAGCTAGGGCGTCTAGCTGCGGTATCATCTTCACGACAAGCGCTTTCGGCAGCACTACGCCTTGGGCCATGCCCTTGCGGAAGTTGCCCATGGCCGAATCGGCCCATGCCGTGAAGCCGTGCACGCGGTTAAGCCAGTTGTCGTAGTCCCTCACTGTTTTGAAAGGCTGCGCGCCGTTGCCGGAGCCGTACTGAGCCATAGTTTGCGGCAGGCCGCCGGTTTGACCGAAGGGCATCATCCAGCCGATTTGCTTCTGGCCCGCAAGATCCATTTCTAGCTGGTAGCGAAAAATGTCGTAGCTCACTTGGTCTTCAGCCGGGAGCTTGGCGCGGTCAACTTTCTTCAGATCCGTGAGGTAGCGCTGGTAGAACTGCTGCGCCTGCTGGCGAAAGGTGCGGGTTTGCGTGTTGGGCAGTTGGTCGTTGTAGCGGTTGTCGCCCTCGGCCGTGGCCGCGAGGGGAAACAGCTTGGCCTGTTCTTCCCAGTAAGACTCAAACAAGGACGCCAGCGGGGTCGATGCCACCGGCGAAGCAGCTGATGCCATAGCCTTAGGCGCCGCAGTTGTTTTTTTGGCTGCTCGAGTCTGCGCCACGGCCATGCTGCCGGGCAACAGCATTACCGCAAGAAGGAGGGTAGCAGTGTTTTTCATGGAATAAATTCTATTTCAGCAAGCAAACTACCACCTGCAATGGACAAACCCCAACGCTTCAAGGCATTGAAAAAGGAAAACCCGCGCTGTGATTTCACGGCGCGGGTTATTCGGTACGCTGGCGCGCAGCTACCGCTGCCGGGCGGCCCAGGCGTCCATGCGCTTCTCCAGTACCGCCAGCGGCATGCTGCCACCCGCTAGTATTTCGTCGTGGAAAGCCTGCAAGCTAAACTTAGTACCTAGCTGCTTTTCGTAGCGCGCCCGCAACTCACGTAGTTTCAAAGCGCCCGTTTTATAGGCCAACGCTTGACCGGGCAGCGCCATATAACGCTCAATTTCGGCCGTAGCGCCTTGTTCGCTAATTGGCTCGTTGTCCATCATGTACTTGATGGCTTCCTCGCGGGTCATGTTTTTGGCGTGCATGCCCACATCGACCACGAGCCGGATAGCACGGTGCATTTCGTCGCCCAGCGCCCCAATTTTCTGGTACGGATCCTTGTAGAGACCTAGCTCTGGACCTAGGCTTTCGCAATACAGCGCCCAGCCTTCACTAAAGGCCGGGTAAGAAGCAAAGCGCCGGAACTTCGGCAAGCCAGTGTTTTCTTGTTGCAACGACAGCTGGTAATGGTGCCCCGGAATGGCCTCGTGGGCAAACAACGATTCCATGCCCGAGGTGGTGTTAAACTTCGTGGCATCCAGAATCGGCACGTAAAAAATGCCTGGTCGCGAGCCGTCTGGCGTGCCGCGGTTGTACTCGGCCGAAGCCGTGGCGGCCCGGAAGGCTTCGGTCTGCCGAATCTCGAAGGGCGACTTGGGCGTGCGGCCAAATAGCTTGGGCAAGTTGGGCGTAATCTTCGCCTGAATAGCGCGAAACGCATTCAGCACTTCTTCCGGCGTTTTGTAGGGCGTAAACTTTGGTTCCGAGTTCAGGTAGGCAAAAAAAGCCGGCAAGTCGCCCTTAAAACTCACTTGGTTTTTGATGGCTTCCATCTCGGCGCGGATGCGCTTCACTTCGCTCAGGCCGGTTTGGTAAATGGCATCCGGCGTGCGGTCGGTGGTGGTCATCTGGCGCACATGGTAGCGGTACATTTCCGCACCGCTGGGCACGGCAGCTAGGCCCGTCGTGGTGCGCGCTTTCGGCAAGTATTCGGTTTGCAGAAAGTCGGCTAGCTTGCGGTAAGTCGGCACCAGCTGGGTAAGAATGGACTGCTGGTAAGCGGCCGTCAGGCGCGTTTTGTCCGCTTCCGAGAAGCTAGCGGGCATGCGCGTAATAGGCCCGTAAAACAAGCTTTTGGTAGCGTCGGCAGTAACTTGGGCTTGCAATTGCGGCACCATCTTCAGCACCAGCGCCCGTGGCAGCACCACGCCGGTCTTTATCCCCTGCCGGAAGTTGCTGATGGCCGAATCAGCCCAAACCGGAAACTTGCTCACCCGGCTCAGCCAGTCCTCATAGTCTTTCACCGTTTTGAACGGCTGCGCCCCCGTGCCGGACCCTAGCTGCCCAAGCGTGTTGGGCAAGCTATAAAACTGGGCAAAGGGCATCATCCAAGTATTCAGCTTGAGACCTTCGAGCCGGTTCTGCATCTCGTACTGAAAGATGTCGTAGCTCACCTGATCGTCGGCCGACAGCTTGGCCCGGTCGAACTTCTGCAAGGAAGTAAGATACTGCTGGTAAAAGCGTTGCTGCTGTTGCCGGAACGCGCGCGTTTGATCATTGGGCAGCTGATCATTGTAGCGGTTGTCGCCCTGACTAGTGGCGTTCAGGGGAAATAGCTTGCCGCGCTCTTCCGAATAGCTATCAAATAGCGTCGCCATCGGCCCCGAGGCCGTCGCGACAGACTGGAACCCGGCGGCTCTAGAAGCAGCCGGCTTGGTTTGCTGCGCCGCAACAGGGCTAGCTAACGCAGCGGCTACCAGGGCTGAGAAGTATAGTTGCTTCATCAAGAAAGTGAATAGGTGATTGGCAGCCTGTATGCGCATGGCACAAAGGCAGTTAGACGCAAAGTAGAAGTGAATTCGCAAAGGCGCTTTAAAGTAACGGAGCAGCGAATCGATGATCCGCTGCTCCGTTCGATATCAAAAGCTAGGGCTACTTCTCCCCTGCCGCCCAGGCGTCCATCTTGCGCTCCAGCACTGAAAGCGGCATGGCGCCATCTTTCAGCAGCTCATCATGGAAAGAACTGATTTTGAAGTGGCTATTCAGCTGATGGCTGTACTTTTCGCGCAACTTCACCCGGTCGGTAGCACCTAGCTGCTTCTCGTACTTGTTGCGCAATTCGCGAATCTTCAGGGCGCCCACTTTGTAGGAAAGCGCCTGCCCTGGAATGGCCATGTAGCGCTCGATTTCGGCCGTGGCACCCTGCTCGCTGATGGCTTCGTTGTCCATCATGTACTTGATGGCTTGCTCGCGCGTCATGCCTTTGGTGTGCATGCCTACGTCGACTACCAAGCGAATAGCGCGGTGCATTTCGTCGCCCAGCGCCCCCATGTACTGATAGGGGTCGGTGTACAGACCTAGCTCCTTGCCCAACGATTCGCAGTACAAAGCCCAGCCTTCCACCATAGCGCCGTAATTGGCAAAGCGGCGGAACTTGGGCAAATCGGTGCTTTCCTGTTGCAGCGAAATCTGGTAGTGGTGGCCCGGAATGGCTTCGTGCAAGAACAGCGATTCCATGCCCGAGGTGGTATTAAACGTCTTGGCATCCAAGATCGGTACGTAGAAAACGCCGGGCCGCGAGCCATCCGGCGCGCCTTGGTTGTACTCTGCCGACGCCGACGCCGCACGGAACGCTTCCGTCTGGCGAATCTCAAACGGCGTTTTCGGCACGCGCCCGAACATCTTTTTCAAGTTCGGCTCCATACGCTTATGGATGTCCTCGAAGGCGTTGAGCACGTCCTGCGGCGTTTTGTAGGGCATGAAGCGCTTATCGTTCTTCATGAACTCGAAGAACGCTTTTAGATCACCTTTGAAGCCGACCTGCTCCTTCACGCGCTCCATCTCTCCCCGAATGCGCGTCACTTCCTTCTGGCCGGTCGCGTAGATTTCCTCCGGCGTCTTGTCGGTGGTGGTCCAGTACTTCACGTAGTACGTGTAGTCTTCCTTACCGCCTGGAATGGCCGCAATACCGGTGCTGGTGCGGCTTTTCGGCAAGTATTCGTTCTTCAGGAAGGCACCTAGCTTTTGGTACGTCGGCACCACGTTCGCCATAATGGCCTGATTGTAGGCATCCGTCAGGCGCTTCTGGTCGTCGGCCGAAATGTCCTTGGGGAAATTCCTCACCGGGTCGTAAAACAGGCTCTTGGTCGGGTCCGTCACAACCAACGCCTGCATCTGCGGAATCATCTTCACGACTAGCGCCTTCGGCAGCACCACGCCCGTGGCCATGCCCTTGCGGAAGTTCGCTATGGCGGAGTCGGCCCATACCGGGAATCCTTTCACCCGACCTAGCCAATCTTCGTAATCTTTGGTGGTTTTGAACGGCTGGATGCTTGCGCCTGAGCCGTATTGCCCCATGCTAATCGGCAAGCCCCAGAACTGCTGAAACGGCATCATCCAGGTGTTCAGCTTCAAGCCAGCAATTTGGCTTTGCATCTCATACTGAAAGATGTCGTAGCTGGTCTTGTCGTTTTCCGATAGGGTGTTGCGGTCGAAGGCGTTCAGCTTGTCCAGGTAGCTTTGGTAATAGGCCCGCAGCGTATCGCGGAAGGCGTGCGTCTGGTCGTTAGGGAGCAGGTTGTTGTAGCGGTTGTCGCCCTGCGCCGTGGCGTCGAGCGGGAATAGCTTGTTGTGCTTTTCCCAGTAAGCGTCGAACAGCTTACCTAGGTCTTGGGCCTTTGCGTCGCCGTCAGCGCCGTTTTCTCCTTGCTTCTGCTGATTGCAAGCGGCCAGCAAGGAACTGGCAAGTGCCCCGATGAGGACCAGTCTTTTCATGTAATCGAGGGAGTAGGTTGTGGAGCGTTAAAGCTAAGCAGTTTGACCTAGCTTTTTCAGAACAGTGTAGAGACACATACTTGTGTCTCTTCGTTGCTGATGTTGTTTGATCTGAATCGTTTCACCGCAAGTCGTTCAACGACGAGACACAAGTATGTGTCTCTACACCCGCCGACACACAACTACCAAAACGATAAAGCCCACCGCGGAGCAATACCTAGGTACTGCTCCGCGGTGGGCTTTGTGGCAATTCTAAAACGGGTACCTAACTACACCAGCAGCGCCAGGAAATCAGGCTTGCCGTTCAGGTATTCAAACGAGAAGCCTTCCTCCAGCATGCGGGCCTTGATGCCTTCTTCGTCGCCGGAATGCTTCACCTCAATACCGACGAACACAGGGCCTTTCTCCTTGTTATTCTTCTTGATATACTGAAAGTGGATGATGTCATCTTCGGGCAGCAGCACGTTGTTCACGAAGCTGCGCAGGGCGCCGGGCTGTTGGTTGAAGGTCACCATGAAATAGTGCTTCAAGCCCTGATACTTCATGGCGCGCTCCTTGATATCCTCCATGCGGGTGATATCGTTATTGGAGCCACTAACCACGCACACCACGTTCTTGCCCTTGATTTCGTCTTTGTACTGGCTTAGCGCCGAAATGCTGAGCACGCCTGCCGGCTCCACCACGATGCCTTCCTCGTTGTAGAGTTTAAGCAAGTCTTGGCAAACAAGGCCTTCCGGCACCAGCACGATTTCGTCGAGCAGCTCGCGGCAGATTTCGTAGGTCAGCAGGCCGGGGCACTTCACAGCCGCGCCGTCCACGAAGCTGTCGATTTGGGTAAGGGCGCCGTGCTGACGGTCGTAATAGGCCTTGTGCATGGAAGGCGCGCCTTCTGGCTGCACCCCGATGAGCTTGGTGTGTGGGCTCATCTGCTTGAACACGCTCGCCACGCCCGAAGCTAGGCCGCCGCCCCCGATGGGCATAAAGCAATAGTCAATGGGCGCGGTAGCGATTTTCAGAATTTCCAGTCCCACCGTAGCCTGCCCGGCCACCACGGCCGGATCGTCGAAGGGATGGATGAACGTGCTGCCGCGGCTGTCGCAGAACTTCTTGGCTGCTTGAAAAGCTTCGTCGAACGTGTTGCCGGTGAGCACCACTTCAACTTGGTCTTTGCCGAACAGGCGAACTTTGTCAACCTTTTGCGCCGGTGTGTTGGCCGGCATGAAAATATACCCCGGCAGCTGGAGCGAGTGGCAGGCGTAGGCGACACCTTGGGCGTGATTACCGGCGCTGGCACATACAATTTCGCGGGCGCCATCAATCGGCGGCAACGTCGCCATCTTGTTGTAGGCACCTCGAATCTTGTAGGAACGCACGACTTGCAGGTCTTCCCGCTTCAGGTACACATTGGCCTCGTAGGTGCGCGACAAACCTAGGTTTTGCAGCAAAGGCGTCTTGTAAATGACGCCTTTCAGCAGCCGTGCCGCCTTTTCTACTTGCTCCAAACTAACGGCTGCCGTTACCGGGGCTACTTCATTTTCCATGGGGTTACTATTTTGAAGGAGCTAGGTCAGAACGAGAAGCTCCCCTCCTTTTTTCAAGGAGGGGTTGGGGGTGGTTCCTTGTCGTTGAACGACAGACTAGGTCTAATTTTCTAGCTCTAGCCGGACCCCCCCCAACCCCTCCTTAAAAAAGGAGGGGAGCTAGCTTTCTAGTGCTAGCTCCCCCTGTACTTACGCTTCTACGTTTTCTGTTTTCGAGCGCAGTTGGCGCACCGTAGCGCCAGTCTGCCACAACTCCGAGTCGCGTACTTCTTTCAGTTCAGCTTCCAGCTCCTTGCGGTAGCCGGGGGTCGAGCCACGCTCGATGGTGCGGCGGGCTTCTTCGCCGGAGGCTACGCTGTCGTACAGCTCGTTCAGCACGGGCAGGGTAGCGTCGCGGAAACGACCTTTCCAGTCGAGGGCGCCGCGCTGGGCCGTTACCGAGCAGTTGCTGAACATCCAGTCCATGCCGTTTTCACCAACCAGCGGCACGAGGCTCTGGGTCAGCTCTTCTACAGTTTCGTTGAACGCTTCCGAAGGCGAGTGGCCGCGCTGACGCAGCACTTGGTATTGGGCCTCGATGATGCCGGCTAGGGCGCCCATCAGCACGCCACGCTCGCCGGTGAGGTCAGAGTAAACTTCTTTCTTGAAGTCGGTTTGGAACAGGTAACCCGAACCAACACCGATGCCCATGGCTACAGCTTTTTCATACGCTTTGCCCGTAGCGTCCTGGAACACGGCGAACGACGAGTTCAGACCACCACCGGCCAGGAACAGGCGACGCAGGCTGGTGCCGCTACCTTTGGGAGCTACCAGAATCACGTCTACATCAGCTGGAGGGATGATGTTGGTTTGGTCGTTGAAGGTGATGCCGAAACCGTGCGAGAAGTACAGCGTTTTGCCAGCAGTCAGGCGCTCTTTCAGCGTAGGCCACAGGGCAATTTGGCCGGCATCCGACAGCAGGTTGCAGATGATGGTGCCGCGGTCAGCCGCTTCCTCGATTGAGAACAGCGTTTCGCCTTCCACCCAGCCGTCGCTCACGGCTTTCTCCCAAGAAGCCGAGTCTTTGCGCTGACCTACAATCACGTTGAACCCATTGTCGCGCATGTTCAGGGCCTGGCCGGGGCCTTGTACACCGTACCCGATGACAGCAATCGTGTCGTCTTTCAGAACTTCATGCGCTTTTGCTAGGGGGAACTCGTCGCGGGTAACTACGTTTTCTTCTACGCCGCCAAAATTGATGGTTGCCATTGGGAAAGGTTAAAAGGTAAAGGTTGAATGTTGATTTCTGTGTTGGGTGTAGCGCGAAGCTCCTGCTTCGCGCATCGTTGAACGATGTCGTTGCAACAACCATAACCTAGGTCGTTCAACGAGGCGCGAAGCTCTCGCTTCGCGCTACATCGTGAATACTTTGTCGCGGCTGTTGAGGTACTCGTTCTCAGCCACTTCCGGGCTAGGTTCCGTCCGTTCAAATTCGCGCAGCTTGCGGTTGAAACCTTCACTGCCTTTGATGATGGCAATGCGGGCCGAGCGCACAAACTCAATCAGTCCGAAAGGCTGGAGCACTTTGATTAAGTTGTCGGTTTCCTCGCGGTGGCCAGTGGTTTCAAACACCGTGTAGTCCTTGCGAATCACTACCGCCCTCGCTCCATTTTCGCGCAGCAGGCGCTCTACCAACGCCTTTTCGGCGATGATATCAGTAGGCACTTTGTAAAGCGCCATTTCCTGCCAAATCACATCGTCGTTGGTGTTGTAGTACACCTTCAGCACTTCCACCTGCTTCTCGATCTGCCCAGCTAGCTTCGCGACGACCTCCTCTGTCTCGTGAATCACAATATTGAACCGGTGAATACCTTCGATTTCGGAAGGCGAGACGTTCAAGCTTTCAATATTGATCTTGCGGCGGGAGAAAATGATGGCAATGCGGTTCAGCAGACCTACCTGGTTTTCCGTGTAGGCTATGATGTTATATTCTTGCCGGTCAATGGGTTGGTGACTCATGACTTCTGTTTACTGTAATTTTGAACGTCATGCTGAGCTTGCCGAAGCATCTCGCTCGCGTCGTTGATCAATTGAGATTACTATTGCACGCGCGATGCTTCGGCAAGCTCAGCATGACGTTCTTATTGTTTTCACCAGATCTACCGCAGTCTGATTTCCGCTACGCTGCATCCTTGCGGCACCATCGGGAAGATATTGTTCTCCTTGGTTACCATCACTTCCAGCAGGAAGGAGCCGGGGTGTTCGAGCATGCGCTGGATGGCGGGGCGCAAATCGGCGCGCTCCGACACGCGCTGGCCGGCGATGCCGTAGCCGCTGGCAACGGTCACGTAGTCGGGGCTGGCGATGTTCACGAAGGAGTAGCGCCGGTCGTTGAACAGCTCCTGCCACTGGCGGACCATGCCGAGGAACTGGTTGTTGAAAATCATGATCTTGACATCAACGCCCGTTTGCATGATGGTACCTAGCTCCTGAATCGTCATCTGGAAACCACCGTCGCCAATGATGGCCACCACCGGGCGCTCGGGTGCACCAAACTTGGCGCCGATGGCGGCAGGCAGGGCAAAGCCCATGGTACCTAGGCCGCCGCTCGTGATGTTGCTGCGCGTCTTCTTGAAGTTGGCGTAGCGGCAAGCCACCATCTGGTGCTGGCCCACGTCGGTCACGATGATGGCTTCGCCGCCCGTCAGTTCATTGAGTTGCTGCACGATTTCACCCATCGTCAGTTCTTCCGAGGTAGGGAAAAGCTCTTCTTGGATGACGGCTTCCACTTCCTGGGCCAGGTAGTCGCGGAAGCGACCCAGCCATTCGTCGTGCGTCTTGGCTTCAACCAATTCAGTGAGCAGCGGCAGCGTTTCTTTGCAGTTGCCCCACACCGGCACCGTCACCGCCACGTTCTTACCGATTTCAGTCGGGTCGATGTCGAGGTGGATGATTTGGGCTTGTTTGGCGTATTTGTCGAGGCGACCGGTTACGCGGTCATCGAAGCGCATACCGATGGCAATCAGCACGTCGCATTCGTTGGTCAGCACGTTGGGGCCGTAGTTGCCATGCATGCCGAGCATGCCCACGTTCAGCGGGTGGTCGTTCGGAATGGCGCTGTCACCTAAGATGGTCCAGGCCGACGGAATGCCGCTCTTTTCAATAAACGCCTGAAACTCCTTCTCCGCGGCACCTAGGATCACGCCCTGCCCCCACAGCACGAACGGCCGCTGAGCTTGGTTGATGAGCGCCGCCGCCTGCGTGATGTACTCGGGCCGCACGATTGGCTTGGGCCGGTAGCTGCGGATGTGCGAGCAAGGCGTGTAGCCCGGAAACTCAAACTTCTGCTGCTGCGCGTTCTTGGTAATGTCAATGAGCACCGGACCGGGGCGGCCGCTGCGGGCGATGTAGAACGCCTTGGCCAGCGCCTCGGGAATTTCGCTCGCATCCGTCACTTGGTAGTTCCACTTCGTAACGGGCGTCGTGATATTGATGATGTCGGTTTCCTGGAACGCATCGGTACCGAGCAAGTGCGCAAACACCTGCCCCGTGATGCACACCAGCGGCGTGCTATCAATCTGAGCATCAGCTAGGCCCGTAACCAAGTTCGTAGCACCGGGGCCGCTGGTAGCAAATACTACTCCTACCCGACCCGACGAACGCGCGTAGCCCTGGGCCGCGTGAATGCCGCCCTGCTCGTGCCGCACCAGCACGTGGTTTAGCTGCTCTTTGAAGTCGTATAGCGCATCGTAGATGGGGATGATGGCCCCACCCGGATACCCAAAGATCGTGTCCACCCCTTCTTCCAGCAGCGCGAGCAAGGTTGCTTCGGCGCCGGAAATCGTCTTGGGGGCTTGCTCAAGCAAGATTGGGGATGGTTGCTCTTTCGTTAACATAGTCTTCTTCGAGTAAATCGGTAATGCAGCCGTGACTGGCGTCGCTCACGGTGCGGATGTACTTGAGCAGCACGCCCTGACGCACCGGCAGCGGCGGACGCTGCCAAGCGGCGCGGCGCTCAGCTAGCTCATCTTCGGAGAGTTGCACATTGATGGTGTTCTCGGTAGCATCGAGAATAATCCAGTCGCCGTCCTGCACCAAGGCTAGGCCGCCGCCGTCGTAAGCTTCGGGGCAAACGTGACCAATCACGAAGCCGTGCGTGCCACCCGAGAAGCGACCATCGGTAATCAGCGCTACTTTGTCGCCGAGGCCAGCACCCATGATGGCCGAGGTTGGCTTGAGCATTTCCGGCATGCCCGGACCCGCTTTCGGACCCACATAGCGAATCACAACCACCTGACCGGGCTGAATCTTATGATCGGTAATGCCTTGGTTCAGTTCTTCTTCCGAGTTGAACACAATAGCAGGGCCTTCAAACCGCAGACCTTCTTTGCCCGTGATTTTTGCCACACCGCCTTTAGTAGCCAGGTTGCCATACAGCATCTGAATGTGGCCATCTGCTTTGATCGGGTTATCCAGCGGACGTAACAGGTCTTGCTCAGCACCGAGTGGCTTCACGTCGGCTAGGTTCTCGGCGAGCGTGCGACCCGTTACGGTCATCAAGTCGCCGTTGAGCAGCCCGTAGTCGAGCAGCGTGCGCTGCACGGCTGGAACACCCCCTATTTTCGACAGATCCTCCATCAGATACTTGCCGCTAGGTTTCAAGTCAGCCAGCACCGGCACACGGTTGCTCACGGCTTGGAAGTCTTCCATGGTCAACTTCACGCCGGCCGCGTGGGCAATAGCGATAAGGTGCAGCACGGCATTGGTCGAGCCGCCGAGTACGGTGATAATCACCATGGCATTCTCAAAAGCTTCGCGCGTCAGAATGTCGCGGGGCTTCAGGTCTAGCTCCAGCAAACGGCGCAAATACACGCCGGCATCAAGGCACTCCTGCACTTTGGCCGGGCTATCGGCGGGCAACGACGACGAAGCCGGCACACTCAGACCTAGGGTCTCGATGGCAGCGGCCATGGTGTTAGCCGTGTACATGCCCCCGCACGCCCCCGGACCGGGGCAGGCGTTGTGGATGATGCCTTTATAATCTTCGTCCGAAATCTGGCCGTTTACCTTCTTTCCGTAGGCCTCGAAGCACGATACAATATTGAGTTTCTGCCCTTTGAACTCGCCGCCGCGGATAGAGCCACCATATACCATCAGCGCCGGCCGGTTGAGGCGCGCCATGGCGATGAGGGCACCAGGCATGTTCTTGTCGCAACCTACCACGCAAGCCAGCGCGTCGTAGTAGTGCGCGCCGGCCATAGCCTCAATCGAATCTGCAATGATTTCTCTCGAAACCAGCGAGAAGCGCATGCCCGCATTACCGTTCGTAATGCCGTCGCTCACGCCGATTGTATTAAACCGCAACCCGACCAGGCCTTGCGCGGCTACTCCTAGCTTCACGTCGTCGGCCAAGCCGTTGAGGTGCATGTTGCAGGTGTTGCCCTCGAAGCCCGTGGAGCAGATGCCCACGAATGGCTTGCGCAAATCTTCATCCGACAGGCCCGAGCCGATGAGCATGGCCTGTGAAGCCGGCAGGCTGTCGTCCTGCGTGTAGATGCGACTGTATTTATTTAGGATCATGAGGGTTGTTACTGTGGTCCGAAGCGGCGGCGGTGCTTAGCGTCGGGGCGGTTGTGTTAGAGCAGTAGTTTTCGTTTGAATTCTGGGGCGCCTCAGCACACATGAGGCAGAATTTCATGCTGCAACTACCCACGTTTGAGTTGGAGTCGAAAATCATTTCTGTTTATTGCTACTATTTCAAAAGAGAATCCTTATACAAGCAAACTGCTGTTTGTCAATCACATATCAGAAACACAACTACAGTGTCTAACGTGTTTTTGAAGGTTATTTTATTGTTTTCAGCAAGCTGATTTCAACAAAAAAGCCCTTCTGAGCGGCGGGCTGAGAAGGGCTTTTTATTGGTAAATAAGCAGCTAGTCCTTTCAACCCGTCGGCAGAGGAATTCGAATGACTACGACTGGAATGAACTGCTGAAACATGATGAGCGAGAAGCTGAATGGAAATGTTTGGACAACAAAAAAGCCACCTCGGGCGGAGATGGCTGCTAGCTACTTGGGGGTACGTACACCGGTCAGCAAACCATCTCCAGGCCCAGTGGAATCACCACCAGGTTGGTAATAATAATTGCGACGATGACGGTTTGCTTTTTCATACTGTGCTGGCAAACATACTAACTTTTTTGAAAGCGCAAGAAATTTTCAGAAAAATCACCGGAGCTTATCCTCTCATTATGAACGATCTGCAACGAGGTGTAGAGACACATACTTGTGTCTCGTCGTTGAACGACTTAGGTCAGAACGACCCAGCATAGAACAACCTAGGTCAGCAACACTAGCAACGACAAGACACAAGTATGTGTCTCTACACCTCTATCCTGCCCGAACATCTCCTATATTTAGCCGCACTGACTTTCGCTTTTTCCGCTGCATGCAGGCTTTATTACCCATTTTATTTGCATTCGTAGTCGGCATGGGGCACGCCTTTGAGCCCGATCATTTGCTGGCCGTGAGCCAACTTGTCGCCAAGCGCGACAACATGCTGCTGGCAGTGAAAGACGGTCTATACTGGGGCCTAGGTCACACCACCACGCTGGTGATTTTTGGAGGCATTATCATGCTTGGCAAAATTACCTTTCTACAAAGTGGCTATTTTGAAGCGGCTGTAGGCCTAGTGCTGATTACGATGGGCGTTGGGCGCCTGACGAACAAGGCCAATTTCAACCTAGGCCAGAACGTGAAGTACCAACACAGCTTCGCCTATGCTATTGGGTTACTGCACGGCCTAGCTGGTAGCGGCGCTTTGGTACTCCTAGTAATGAGTGAGTTGCGCGACCCGCTGCAAAGCCTAGCTTATATCTTGGTGTTTGGCCTAGGTTCGATTGTGGGTATGTTTGGCGCGGCGGCCCTCATGAATATTCCCTTCACGCCCCGCATGCGCATCAGTCGGGTGCTCACTAGCACCGTCATCGTCATTTCCTCCCTGCTGAGCATCGGCTACGGCAGTTGGATGGTCTATGCGAATGTTAAGTTCTAAATTATGTGTCATGCTGAGCTTGCCGAAGCATCTCTCCCGCACTGGTAAATGATTACTTTGGCCGTAGAGATGCTTCGGCAAGCTCAGCATGACGTTCTCCACTAATCAAGGCACTCCCTTATGCACCTCTCGCCCAAAGACCTCGACAAACTCGTGCTGCACCAGGCTGGCTTCGTGGCCCAGAAGCGCTACGCCCGTGGCCTGCGGCTCAACTACCCCGAAGCCGTAGCCCTGCTCGCGACCCAGCTGCTGGAGTTTATCCGCGACGGGGAGCGAGTGGCCGTGCTCATGGACAAAGGCAAGAAGATCCTAGGTCGGCAGGATGTGCTGGAGGGCGTGGCCGACATGCTGGTGGAAGTGCAGGTGGAAGGTACCTTCCCCGACGGCACCAAGCTCGTGACCGTGCACCACCCGATATGCCGCGAAGAAGGCTCGTCCGAGCTAGCCCTCTACGGCTCCGGCCTCACCAAAAAGCCGCAGACGCATTCCCCCGACAACCTCATCAACGCCGCGCCGGGCGAATACCTGCTCGCCGCCGACGACCTCATCCTGAACGAAGGCCGCGCCACCGTGGAGCTGGAAGTGGTCAACATGGGCGACCGGCCGGTGCAGGTTGGCTCGCACTATCCCTTCTTCGAGACGAACCTAGCCCTGCAATTCGACCGCGAAAAGGCATATGGCTTCCGGCTCAATATCCCGGCGGGTACGGCCGTGCGCTTTGAGCCCGGCGAGCGAAAGCGCGTGACACTGGTGGCGCTAGCTGGGGAAAGGATTGTGTATGGCGGGAATGGGTTGATTGATGGGAAGTTGGATGATAATTCAGTACGCACTACCGCTCTAGAAAAAACCACTACTTCTACATCTTGAAGGACTTAAAGCAAAGAATAACAGATAAGGCAGTTATATCTTTATGGTTAGTGGCCTGTGTTGCAATTATCATCCTAGCTATACCATTTATTCCATTAATCTTGATCTATGCTTATGTCAGCGATAAGCAGTTTGATAAGGACTACAGGCATTACTTACAACGAATGAATGGCACATGCTTTTTTTGTTACAACAACCGCAAAAGTAGCGTTGCATTTGCACGTGATGTGATAGTGCCAAAGCTAAACCCGGCTATCGAAGTTATTTTTGTTGAAGGCCGAGAGGTTAAAAACAGATCTGATAGCAAATTCATTTCTAGGATGCTATATAGTATACAGGAAAGAAAGGGATTCCCTTATCTACTAAAGATCGAGGATGAGCAGGTGCTAAATTATTCCGTGAATAATCAATTTTACAGCACCATGATTGGCAAAAAGCAAGTAGAGCCTCTTCTGGCTCACATTGATTCATTTTTTATTTCTAATTCTCCTTCTTCAAACTAATGATTATTCCTTCATATCGATTTTATGATTACGCTGATATATATTTACTAGCAAGTATGTTTTACTTAAGTCATGGAAAGAAGAATCATGATAACCGAAAAGTCTGAATCAACATTATCCATCACTAAAACACCTTCTTCAGTAATCAAGGATTATAGATCATATAAATCAAGCCTATTAATTATACTACTCTTTTTTATTGCAATGTTAATTATCTCCAAAGATGCAGCACACACCTTCACAGCATCAATAATTTTATTTTCACTTATATTCTGCACACCAATACTTTGGCAAATAACAAAGCTTAAGAAGCAATTTAAAGAAGGGCACACAACAACATTTAACAAAACATCAGAAGAAGTTTATATCAATAAAGATTCATTATACTCATTTAATGACATAAGTAGCGTGTTAGTAGGCCCATATTATGATGGAGATAATACATACTCAGGTCATGAAATTAAATTAAAAGCAAAAGGCAAGGACTTCACCATAGAATCGTGTTTGAAAGAAGACGCAGATATTAAAATAGCAATAATTATTGTTGACTTTATTAACAAACCACTAATTCAAGTCGAAGGATTTTAATCTTTCAACGCGCACAAACCTAGCTTCCGCTACAACCAAATTAGCCTATGTCTCTCCCCCTCGACCGGCGCGCTTACGCCGATATGTACGGCCCCACAGTGGGCGACAAAGTACGCCTCGGCGACACCGACCTGATCGTGGAAGTTGAAAAAGACTACTGCATCTATGGGGAGGAGTGCAAGTTTGGGGGCGGCAAAACCCTGCGCGACGGCATGGGCCAAGCGGCGGGCGTGGCGCAGGCCGATGCGCTGGACATGCTCATCACCAATGCCTTAGTGATTGACTACACCGGCATCTACAAGGCCGACATTGGTATCAAGAACGGCCGCATCAGTGGGATTGGCAAGGGCGGTAACCCCCACATTATGCCCGGCGTGACGCCCGGCATGGTGGTGGGCGTGACGACGGAAGTGGTAGCCGGTGAAGGCCAGATCCTGACGGCCGGCGGCATCGACTGCCACATTCACTTCATCAGTCCCCAGCAGATCAACGAGGCCCTAGCTTCCGGCGTCACGACGATGGTGGGCGGCGGTACTGGGCCGGCGGCGGGCACCACCGCCACCACCTGCACGCCGGGCGCGTTCTACATCGAGATGATGCTGAAAGCGACGGAAGCCTACCCGCTGAACTTCGGTTTCCTGGGCAAAGGCAATTCCTCCAAGCCCGAAGGCCTGATTGAGCAGGTCGAAGCCGGCGCCCTAGGCTTCAAGCTGCACGAAGACTGGGGCACCACGCCCGCGGCCATCGACCAGTGCCTCACCATCGCCGACCAGTACGACGTGCAGGTGTGCATCCACACCGATACACTGAACGAAAGCGGCTTCGTGGAAACGTCTACTGCCGCGTTCAAGGGCCGCACGATTCACGCCTACCACACCGAAGGCGCCGGCGGCGGCCACGCCCCCGACATCATCAAAATTTGCGGGGAGCCGAACGTTATTCCGTCGTCCACGAACCCCACGCGGCCCTTCACGGTGAACACCATCGACGAGCACCTCGACATGCTTATGGTGTGCCACCACCTCGACAACAATATCCCCGAAGACGTAGCCTTTGCCGAAAGCCGGATTCGCGGCGAAACGATTGCCGCCGAGGATATCCTGCACGACCTAGGTGCCTTATCCATCATTTCCTCCGACTCCCAAGCCATGGGCCGCGTGGGCGAAGTGCTAACGCGCACCTGGCAGACGGCCCACAAAATGCGTCAGCAGCGCGGCCTTCTCCCCGAAGATGCTCACGGCCAGGCCGACAACTTCCGGGTGAAGCGTTACGTGGCAAAGTACACCATCAACCCGGCCCGCGCCCACGGTTTCGCCGACGAAATCGGCTCCGTGGAGCTAGGTAAGCTCGCCGACCTGGTGCTCTGGAAACCACATTTTTTCGGTTCGCGCCCGGAGATGATTATCAAAGGCGGCATCATTGTGCAGGCGCAGATGGGCGATGCTAACGCCTCCATCCCCACGCCGCAGCCGTACTTCTCGCGGCCCATGTTCGGCTCGTTCGGTCCAGCCGTTGGCAAGACCTCGATGATCTTCGTATCGCAGGCTTCGGTGGCGCACGTGCAGCAGTACTACGGCTTACAGAAGCAAGTGGTAGCCGTAAAAAACTGCCGCAGCGTGTCGAAAAAGGATATGGCCTTGAACGACTACCTGCCTAACATCCAGGTTGACCCCGAGACCTACAAAGTAACCGTTGATGGTGTACATCTGACCTGCGAGCCCGCCACGAAGCTGCCGCTAGGGCAGTTGTATAACTTGTTTTAGTCCTGCGTTTAGCGGTGGAATTGAAACCAGAGAACCAAGCTATACCACTCTAACCGTTGTCATCCTGAGCTTACGAAGGACCTTTTCACGCCAGAATAGCTAACATCTGCAAACGTGAGAAGGTCCTTCGCAAGCTCAGGATGACAGATGGGAAGAACGTAGCCGTACTTATAGCTTTTCACTTCAACGTTAAGCTTTATTAGCCTTCATGACCCAATTCGCTCGCTTGCTCCACCTTGTTGACTCGGCCATTCCGACGGGCTCGTTTGCGTATTCGTACGGGCTGGAGAGCAGCATCACGTTTGGCTTGCTCAAGACGCCTTTTGGGTTGCGCAACTACCTGTACTCTTACCTTCAGCAGGTAGCGAGCATGGAGTTGCCGTTTATCAATTCGTGCGGCCAGTTAGCGCCAGCTAACTTAGGCTCCGAACTGCGTGACGTTGTGGAAGCGTATGATGCCATGATGCTCGTGCCGACCTTGCACCGGGCTAGCCTTGTACAGGGCAAAAACTGGCTGAAGCTGCTCGAATCGTTTTACCCAGCTGCCCAACTGCAAGACCTAGGTGCTTGGTTTGCGGCTCAAGAACTACCGCTGCATTTTACCTTGGTGTTTGCGCTGGCGCTAACCCGCGCTGGCTTTGCTGTCGCCGATCTGCAAACGATGTATCTGCACATGGCCTTACGCGACCAGCTCAGCGCGGCCATCCGCTTAGGCTTCGTAGGGCCGATGGCGGGCCACCAATTGCAGCACGACTTCTACACCATTTTCGAGGAGCTATTAACTAACCACGCGCACAAAGAGCACCACGAGGCATGCCGCTCAGCTTTTTTGCTGGATGCCGCGCAGATTCTGCACGAAGACATTTACTCCAAGTTATTCCAGAATTAGCAGACTAGTTGACGAGGTTCTCGCAGAAGCTGCAATGTCCTATCTAGCTCAAATTCAACATCTAAAACTCAACACTCAAAATTTCAAATAGATGGCTTTTGTCGACAAGCTAGCTTTACTCCTGCACGGCCACTCTCACGAGGTGCTAGACTCGCCCGGCGACTACAACGAGCGGGAAACACGCCGCCTCCCTACCTATCGCAATTTCCGTAAGCGCGCCTTTACCATCGGCATTGGTGGCCCAGTAGGCACGGGCAAAACGGCGTTGCTCAAAGCCTTGTGCGAGCGGATGCGCAACGACTACGAGCTAGGTGTTGTGACCAACGACATTTTCACCCGCGAAGACGCCGAATTTCTGATCCGCAACAGCGCCCTAAGTGAGGACCGCATCGTGGGGGTAGAGACGGGAGGCTGCCCACACGCGGCAATTCGCGAAGATATTTCGCTGAATATGGACGCGTTGGAGGGCCTCATGCAGCGGTTCAATTATAGACTCGACTTCCTATTTGTGGAAAGTGGGGGCGACAACCTAGCGGCCCACTTCAGCCGCGAGTTGGTCGACTACTCCATCTACGTCATCGACGTGTCGGGCGGTGATAAGATACCGCGCAAGGGTGGCCCCGGCATTACCCAAGCTGATTTACTCGTTATCAACAAGATAGACTTGGCCGAGATGGTCAACGCAGACCTAGGTGTGATGGAGCGCGACTCGAAAAAGATGCGGGGCGAAGGGCCTTTTGTATTCGCCCGCGCCTTGCACGGCTTCAATCTAGACGTGATTATGGACCACATTAAGGTAGCCAGAGAGCGAGCATTGCAGTCAGTACGCGAAGACAGACGCTAATTACCCCAACTTAGCTGTCCCAAAAAGAGCCATCTAAGAAGCTCCGTAGGTCGTTCCTACGGAGTTTTTTTCGTTTTATAAATACATACCTAGCACTATATTAGGCACTTACCTACTAAGTATCAGGATAGCGGGCCCGAAGTTTGCGGGGCTACAAATTGAAAACGCGAGCGATTTATACGAGCCTACGTTTTTAAAGGTTTTATATTCTACAAGAAAATTACCTTCTATCCTGTTTATGCCAGTAAAAGGGATTTTGTCGCCCCACGCTGAGAAGCAACGCCTGAGTGCGTTGCACCCATATCAAGCTATGATTCAAAGCGGCCAGCAGGTGTACCAAGAAATTGCACACCTTACCGCCAAGATCTTTTTGACGCCAATCGTGCTTCTCTCGCTGGTAGAGGCGAATGATGTAATTCATGCGGGCGCTGTTGGCTTACCAAACCTAGCGGCGTCACTCCCCCGCGCAGAGTGCATCTGCGCCACGGCAGTGTATCAGCCTGGCATCTCCGTTTTTCCTGATCTGCAACTTTTCCCCTGCAATTGGGTGAAGACCGAGTTATTGGCCGAGCGGGGGGTCAGAGCGTATGCCGGTTACCCACTCAAAACGGTGGCAGGCCAGCCCATTGGCATGTTGTGCCTCATCGACCAAACTCCTCGGACCTTTTCGCCAGAAGACCAGCTAGAGCTTCAGCGTATTGCGGCGGTGGCGATGCGAATTCTTGACTTACAACTGGCTTTGCAACACGAGCCAAAGCAAGGACCCGCCGTCTGGAAGGCAATCAACCATCGAATTGCTCTTTCTATCCAGCGCATTGGCACGCTAACGGCGCTGTCGCAGTGGGAAACGTCATCGGATACGCCAGCTGCTCGCTCTTACCGCACTTCTATGCACGAGGAGCGCCTGCTCATCACCCAAGACATCGACCGAGAAATAAGCATTGCTTTTGCTCACCTGGGCAACGGCAACACTCGAAAAGGCCTAGCCTAGAAGTGCCCTACAGTTGGGCCTGCCAGCATATTAATATTTTCTTTTCAGCGGGTTATAGCCAAACAAATCAGGGGCAGCCAGCGCTTGCATCACCTGCTCGATGAGCGGCTGGAGCTCCAGCCGGCTTTTTGCCAAGGCCCGAGCTAGGTACACGCCTTCCTTTACTTTCGACACGGAGACTAGATAGTCTTTGGCAGTCATTTGAAAATGCAGCTCGATGCTTTCAGGCATTTTGAGCGCCATGAGTGCCTGGCTCAGTATGCCAAACCGCGGGTCCGTCGGGTCGCCTACTAGGTACATCGATAGTACTGTTTGATACTGCTCAAAGTTAGCCGGCGACGTGGCAATGTGTTCATCCGGGTTGAACACAAACCGGTCGAGCACGACGAGGCGCCCTGCTCGGCTTACTTTCAACTCTGAGTAAAACGAGTTAAACGCGAACTTCTCCCCGCTATCCATACGCCCTGAGTGGAGCCAATCGGCCACGAGTAGCAACGCGCCGGGAGCTAGGTTCCAGTGTTGCACTTGCCGATAGCGGCTCTTCTCCTGGAGCACGACGGGGTCGGGAAACACGACCGCTAAGCCATTTTCGGCCAACTCCCCTTCTATGATTTGCTCGGCCACAGCGCCATCTACCGACCGGAAGATCTTGGTATTGGCCTGCGTACTCAGCAGGAGCCTGGTATCCGCGTGGCAGTGCACCCGCAGCCAGATCTGGTCACCAGCTACCATGCCGCCGCCATAACTCGAAAGCACCACATGGCAACCCACGGCCGGCGAGCCAGGGTTCAGCAGCTTCAGCGGCTGAATATTCTTGCAGGTAATCAGCGCCGACTTTTCGCGGACGTTGGCAACTTCTATTTCACTCCACTCCGGCGCGGCCTTCGTAGCGGGCCTTTGGTTAGTCATTCGCGTGCTTTAAACCACTGCCTTGCTTTGCAGCACATCGGCTAGCTCGGCTAATGCTCCGATTTCGTAGTTTGGATCGAGTGCCCGACAGGCGGCGGGGTCGCCCATGCCGTAGCTGGCCCAGCATGCATCGATGCCGCAGTTGCGAGCAAATAGCAAATCGGCCTGCGTGTCGCCAATCATTAGAATTTCTTCGAGCGGCACCTCGGGGAAGTGCGGCTGAATGATTTGCTGAAAGATCATGGGGCTAGGTTTCAGCTCTAGCTTTTTGTCGGGAAAGCTCCCGTCGCCAATGAGTAGGGAGAAATAGGACAGCAGCCCAAACCGCTCCAGCGAAGCTTCCAGCACGCGGCTTCCTTTATTGCTGAGCACCACCGGCCTCAGGCCTTGCGCGGCAGCTTGCGCTACTACTTCATGCGCGCCGGGGAAGGGCGCCACCAAGGGCTCGCCCTGTTCGGCGTAGATGCCGCGGTAAAGGGGCACCCACTCCGTTATCTGTTCGAGGGTGGCCGTTGGCTGGAGCACTTGCAGCGTTACGGGCGCCGATAACCCTAGCTCAATGGTGCGTTGCACGTCGGCTTCGGGCGGCGCTGGCAGGTTGTAAGCCAGAAAGAATTGTTGCAAACTATAGCGAATGGCTTGGCGCGAATCGCACAGCGTACCATCGTAATCAAACAGCAAAAGAGAATAAGCCATAAGCGAAGGTAAGGCAGCGGTGGTAATCTGCCGCGGCTTGTTGGCTTTCTCCGCAGGAGCGCTACACGCTAGCTAGCTTTTCGGGCAGGGACTTTCGGGCGAAGAAGATTTCTGAGCTAACCCTTGACGGCCAAGTGCGTACGACTTCCCGGCAGCAGCTTGCCCCGGTAAGCACGGGTAATAATGCAGGCTAGCTTCCAGCCAAGATTAACTTTTTAAGAAACCTTCCTCATGCCACAAACGGTAAGCGAGTTCCTAATCCAGCGGTTGTCAGATTGGGGTATAAAACGAATCTTTGGCTATCCTGGCGACGGAATCAATGGCCTGATGGGAGCCTTGCGCAAGGCCAAGGACAAGGTCGAGTTCATCCAGGTGCGACACGAGGAAATGGCTTCGCTCATGGCTTGCGCTCATTCTAAGTTTACGGGTGAAGTGGGCGTGTGCATGGCCACGTCTGGTCCTGGCGCCATTCACCTGCTCAATGGTCTCTACGACGCCAAGCTTGACCACCAACCCGTAGTGGCCATTGTGGGCCAGAAAGCACGCACGTCGCTTGGCGGTAATGATCAGCAGGAGGTAGATCTGATGTCGCTGTTCAAAGACGTGGCCAGCGAGTACATCCAAATGGCTACCGAACCGAGCCAGGTGCGTCACCTCGTCGATCGGGCCGTGCGCATTGCCCAGGCCGAGCGCACCGTTACGTGCGTTATCGTGCCCAATGATTTGCAGGAGGTTGACTACCAGGAGCCTAAACACGAGCACCAAACCATTCACTCGGGCATCGGCTACCTCACGCCCCGCGTGCTACCCCAGGACACTGATTTGCAGCGCGCCGCCGAAGTGCTGAATGCGGGTAAGAAAGTGGCTATTCTCATTGGAGCGGGCGCAAAAAACGCTGTACCAGAGGTAATACAGGTAGCCGACGTGCTCGGCGCTGGTGTGGCAAAGGCTTACTTAGGTAAAGCTGTGCTAGCTGATGAACTGCCCTTCGTGACGGGCGCTATTGGCTTGTTTGGCACCAATGCGTCGCACGAGATGATGCAGAACTGCGACACACTGCTCATGATTGGCTCGGGCTTCCCGTATGCCGAGTTCCTGCCAAAAGAAGGCCAGGCCCGAGGCGTGCAGATTGACCTCGACGGCCGCATGCTGAGCATTCGCTACCCCATGGAGGTGCCGCTCACCGGCGACAGCGCCGAAACGCTCCGGGCCCTGCTCCCACTGCTTCAGCGTAAGGAAGACCGCTCGTGGCGCGAAAAGATTGAGGAAAATGTAAAAGACTGGTGGCAGTACGTGGGGGAAGCGGCCCACGAAGAGGCGGACCCGCTTAACCCTAGGTTGGTGTTTGAGAAACTCTCGCCTCTACTGCCTGACGATGTTATTATGGCGGCTGACTCGGGGTCTAGCTCCAGCTGGATGGCCCAACACATTCGCATCCGGGAGGGCATGCGGTTTTCGGTGTCGGGCACGCTAGCTACGATGGGTTGCGCGGTGCCATATGCCATTGCTGCCAAATTTGCGCATCCAGATAAGTTAGCTATTGCCTTCGCAGGCGATGGCGCTATGCAGATGAACGGCAACGAGGAGCTAATCACGATTCAGCGCTACTGGCGCACGTGGGCCGACCCGCGCCTAATCGTGTTGGTGCTCAACAACAAGGATCTAAATTTTGTGAGCTGGGAACAGCGCCTGATGCAAGGCGAACCTAAGTTTCACGATTCGCAAGATCTACCCGACTTCAAATATGCCGAGTACGCCGAGTCCTTGGGCCTGATCGGTATCACCATCGACAGCCCCGATCAGGTGGAAGACGCCTGGAAAAAGGCATTGGAAGCCAAACGACCGGTGGTAATAGAGGCCATTACCGACCCCGAAGTGCTGGTGTTCAACGCCAAAGTAGCCATGAAGTATGCGCCGAAGCTAGCCTCCGCCATCATGCACGGCGATACCGGCGCGGCCGAGCACCTAGGCGACACGTTGCGCGCCGCTGTAGGGCTGTAGCGCGAAGCTCCCGCTTCGCGCATCGTTGAACGACTTACACTTGCTGGTCGTTTAACAAAACCTTACTAGGCTGACTAGGTTCTAGAGCCTATCTCCCGATTTATTTAAACCAAGTATATGGAATCTCTGAAAGGCAAAACTGCCTTGGTAACTGGCGCTGGTAAAGGCATTGGCCGGGCCGTAGCGCTGGCTCTGGCAGCAGAAGGTGTCAACGTTGGTCTGCTGGCACGTACCGAAAGCCAACTAACTGAAGTAGCCGACGAAGTGCGCAAGCTCGGTGTGAAAGCCGCTACCACCACGGTCGATGTCGCTGACATGACAGCTGTGAACCAAGCCGTGGAGCAAGTAAAGCAAGAGCTAGGTCCCATTGACATTCTGATCAACAATGCGGGTATCGGCACTTTTGGCAAGTTCCTGGAAATGGAACCAGCCGAATGGGAGAAGATCATTCAGGTGAATTTAATGGGCGTTTACTACACCACGCGCGCCGTATTGCCGGAGATGATTGAGCGTCAAACCGGCGACATCATCAACATCTCTTCTACCGCCGGCCAGCGCGGCGCGGCTGTTACGAGTGCCTACAGCGCCTCGAAGTTTGCCGTGATGGGCCTAACGGAGTCGCTGATGCAGGAGGTACGCAAGCACAACATCCGTGTAAGCGCCCTCACCCCGAGCACGGTAGCAACGGAGCTAGCCATCAGCAACAAGCTCACCGACGGCAACCCCGAAAAGGTGATGCAGCCGGAAGACCTAGCCGAGTTCATCATCGCGCAGCTCAAGCTTAACCGCCGCATCTTTATCAAGGAAGCCGGTATGTGGTCGACAAACCCGTAGTGCCGGACTTCTTCTCAAACCCAGTAAAAAAGCTAGGTCCGTTTCCCATGGGAAACGGACCTAGCTTTTTTAGTTTCTTATCCTTAGTAGTTGCTTACCTGCGTTGTTGGACGCTTCAGCTTCACGTGGGTAGGTGCGTTTCGGTCGCAGTAGATTTTGCCGCGTTGGTAGCGTAGCTCCACCACCTGAATCACACTTCGTTTGGCGGCCGTGCTATTTTCCGGCGCGGGATTGGCTTTGGCGCGACCGGGGTGCGTGAAGTAGTACAAGTAGGCTCGGTCGCCGCTCACGACCACATCGCAGTGACCGCCGATGGCTTGGTCGTCGCGGCCGGTGCCGGGGTTTTCCAGCAGTCGTTCGGTTTGGGGCTGCCACGTTTTGAGGTCGGTGGAGCTGTATACTGCCAAGCCCTTCCACTTGTCGATAATCATCCAGTATTGGGCTTTCCACCAGAATACTTTGGGGCCTTCGCCACGCTCCTTGAGGGCTAGGCCTTTGTCTTGCCAATGGTAGAGGTCGTGGCTGTCGGCGTAGTAAATGGACTTGCCATCCTTCTCGTTGTTGTACCACATCCGCCACATGCCATCGATCATATGGTAAACGCTAGCGTCAATGACCTTGTCATTCGCCAGCGGCAGGGTCGATTCGTAGTGCCAGTTGCGCAGGTCTTTGCTGGTGAGGTGCAGAATTTGCCGTGGGTGGTTCCAGTCGGTGAACACGCCGGGCACGTAGGTCAGGTACATGTGGTACACGCCTTTGTCCTCTATCACATCGGGGGCCCAGTGGGTGTAGCCGGCTTTGGGGCGGTAGTCGATGTTGGCCGTGTCGCGGTACGTCCAGTGGGCGCCGTCGCGCGAGGTTGCAATACCGATGCGCGTGCCGTGCACCCACGTCACGCCTTTGGCGGTACTATCAGTGGCCCGGCGATTGGTGTAAAGCATGAACCACTTTTTCGCCTTTTTATTCCAGATAATAACCGGATCGGCGGCGCCGTCATAAATAGGATCTTGGTAGAGAGGCTTGGGAGCTAGCTTGCCGGTTGGCTTCTTTTGGTTGGTTTTTGTCTGGGCTAACGTACTCAACGAGAATAAAAGGAGTAGCAGATAGGCTAGGGTGAATTTCATGCCTGCAAGTTATAGAGGTTCGCTATCGTATGCTACGGCGGTTACCCTCCAAAAGTAGCTTACGCTATACGCAAGTAGCGCGAAGCTCCGGCTTCGCGCGCTATTGAACGACTCGTGTCTGCTACCATCAGCAACGATTATCGTTCAACGACGCGCGAAGCCGGAGCTTCGCGCTATTTATTATACGTTTTACTGAAGCTTTCTGGTCGGCGCCTTCGTGGGCTTGGGTGGGAGCATTGTGCCAAACGCACCTTTTTGCTCAAACGACTTAATTACCTCATCCTCTACCGGCGTGCGCTTTACCACGGCATTGTTGGCCCAGAACTCGGGGTCGTATTTCACGCTCCGGATTTCGTCGAGGTCCTTAGTGTCGAGCGAGGCACGCTGGTACTCGATGTTGGTGGGCGTTTGGTTGGTGTCGTAGAAGAAGGTAAAGGCCGATACGTTCATCTTCGTGCGAACTTTGCCGGGGCGCTCAATGACGAAGTTCAGGGTTGTCTTGATATGGTCCAGGGGCGAAGCAGCGTCGGTCGTGCTCTGGAAGGACATATCAATCTCCAGCTGCTTGTCCTTGAACTTGAAGGCAGGGTTGTTAGATTTCCCCGAGTAGTTTGGGGTAGTGATACGGAAGCGCTCTACTTTGTAGGTATCCACGTCGATCCAAATAGTGCCTTTGGCATAGTAGTTCTTCACCTCGGGCCGCGTTTCGAAGGTAATTTCGGCGATGCCGCCCTCCCCTTTTTCCAAAATGCCGGATATTTCTAAGTAGTAGTTTTTCACCGTGTTCGGACCTAGCAACGACAGCGACGTGGTGCTGTCCGCGTTGGGGTCGTAGAGGCCATAGGCTTTGGTGTAGAAAGAGAAATCCTTGAAGCTCATGAGCGCCTGCTTCGCCGCGTAGCGCCCTTGCGCGATGGTAGTGCCTTGGATGCGGGCATTGTTCGACTTCACATTCCACACCATTTCTTGGATTTCGGTGG
Source organism: Hymenobacter sp. GOD-10R (assembly GCF_035609205.1). Lineage (NCBI taxonomy): Bacteria > Pseudomonadati > Bacteroidota > Cytophagia > Cytophagales > Hymenobacteraceae > Hymenobacter > Hymenobacter sp. GOD-10R. The sequence continues at coordinate 1,635,725 of NZ_CP141184.1, read as the reverse complement.
GCTCGTTGTCAATACGCGTTACTTGGCGGTAGAAGGCTTTGCCGTAGAACGCCTGTTTGTAGCTGTTGCGCATCGCCTCATAGGCACGGTCGGCAAGCTGAAAGGCGTAGCTGCCTACTTTCACCTCTGGCAGCGTGATGGAAGCCGAAGCCAGCGCGATTTGCAGCGGCTTATCGCCGCTCGTCACGCGCACCGTGTCCCGCACGTGCGAGATTTCCGACACGATCAGCGTGCGCGGCAAGGAAGGCAGGTTCAGGCTGAATTCGCCGTTTTCATTGCTGGCAGTACCTAGGGTGGTGCCTTTCACGGCAATGCTGACGAACGGCAGCGGCTGCTTGGTGTCTTTGTCCAGCGTCACCCCGCGCACTTGATACTGCGCTTGCGCCGCGTGCCCTAGGCCCATCAGCAGCAGCAAGGTAAAAAAGCTAGCGACGAACCGCTTGCCAAAGAGAGAGAACGGCACGGTTTCCATTCGAACGAGTGAGATATGCAAGGCTAAAAGATTTTGGATGAGAAGTAATCGGGTGCTTTCCTAACGCGTATTGCGGCTGCGAGCATATATAATGGGCGTAAAAGTAGCCCTTGCCTAGGTATTCGGACGCGGGAGGGTGGCACAAAACCGATGGCCACGCGACCAGCCAACGCGCTTGGCGCACTAGAACAATGCCAAATCCATACGCTAGGGAGGCCTGCCGAGTGCGCTGCTTCAGCCGATGCTTTGCGCAGCGAGCTAGCCTCATCGCTTCACCAACACGACCTACTCGCAGTAGATTGTTGGTGTCTGATACAGCTAGAACCGGTCTTCCTTGCGTATCCCCCGCATGAGGAACCTTGAAATCGTTGTTATGCTGATGGCGGTGCTAGCCGGCCTATCGGCAGTGGCGCAACGTTTTAAGTTGCCGTACCCAGTGCTATTGGTGTTTGCGGGGTTGCTCATAGGCATCACCCCGACCCTACCCAATATTTCGCTCAACCCCGACATTGTGTTCTTCGTGTTCTTGCCGCCGCTACTCTACGAAGCGAGCTTCAACATGTCGTGGCACGACTTCAAAGCGTACCGCCAGGAGATTTCGATGCTGGCTATTGGGCTGGTGTTTTTCACTACCATGGCCGTCGCTTGTCTGGCGCACTACTTTATTCCGGGCTTCAGTTGGCCGCTAGCTTTTGTGCTCGGCGCCATCGTGTCGCCACCCGATGCGGTGGCGGCTACCAGCGTGACGCGGGGGTTGAACCTGCCCACGAAAATCACCTCCATCTTGGAGGGCGAAAGCCTAGTAAATGACGCCTCAGCCCTAATTGCGTACCGCTACGCGGTGGCCGCAGTCGTGAGCGGCACCTTTTCGATGTGGGATGCGGGGTGGCACTTCTTGCTAGTTGCGGGCGGTGGCATCGGCGTCGGATTGCTCCTCGGGTATGCCGTTTCGCGCTTGCAGGAGCGTATTTCCGACCCGACTATTTCTACCACTATCACGCTGCTGGTGCCCTTCGTGTCATATTCCGTGGCCGAGCACGTGGAGACGTCGGGGGTGCTGGCAGTGGTGTTTACGGGCCTCGTGGTATCGTGGCGGTCCTACGAAATCTACGACACCAACACGCGCGTGCAGAAGAACAGCTTCTGGGACGTGCTCAGCTTTCTGCTGAACGGCTTCGTGTTTATCCTGATTGGCTTGCAGCTGCCTTTTATCATCAAAGGGTTCAATGAACTGACTTTACCCGTGGTTATTGGCTACGGCTTGCTCATCAGCTTCGTCGCCATTGTCATTCGCATCGTGTGGGTGTTTCCTACTTCCTACTTGCTGCTGCTGTTCAACAAGCTGCTAGGTCGGAAGAAGAAAAAAGCGACACTCGATCTTAAGTCGCTGTTTATCACCTCGTGGGCAGGTATGCGCGGAGTGGTGTCGCTGGCCACGGCCCTGGCGCTGCCTTTTTCCTTGCGTAACGGCCATCCGTTTCCGCACCGCAACGAGATTCTGATGATTACCTTCATCGTTATCCTGATAACGCTGGTACTGCAAAGTCTCACGTTGCCGTGGCTGATTCGCCGCCTCGACGTGCAGGAGCCCGAGGAAAAAGCCGTCACGGAAGAACAGAAAGTAAGGCTCCAAATGGCGGAAAGCTCCCTGGGCTTCCTCGAAGAAGAGCTTGCTCGCGGCGAAAATGAAGGTGCGTTGGAAGAGCTCAAAGCTAGGTTTCAACGCCAAGTTAACCGCCTGAATGGCGTGCTCGCCAGTGACAACGAAGAGGAGGATGACACCAGCGACCAAGCCTTATTTCAGCAATTCTTGCACAAACGCATCGAAGTGGTAGAGCACCAGCGCGCCTTACTTGTGCAACTCCATAAGGAGGGTAAATACAACGAAACCACCATTCGTAAGATGGAAGCAGAGCTAGACGCCCTCGACATCAGCCTGCAAGCTCAACTTAACACTACTTAGCCAGCCCCGTAGAGTAGTCATGTTTTTTAATCGCCGCTTCTTACTTCGGACGCTAGCTCCAGTAGCCGCGCTAAGCGTCGTGGGCACCGTTCTCTTCGACCACTTTTTCATTAAGGTCAACACGTTCCGCCTCCGCAAAAACCCGCAGCCGACCGCAACGCTGAAAATTGTGCAACTCTCCGACTTGCATTTACAGTCGGTGCACATCGGTTTACGTCGCTTGTGTCAGCAGCTCAACCAATTGCAACCCGATTTGCTCGTGTTCACGGGCGATTCGCTCGACAACCCAACCAAGCTCAACCGCCTAGATGAGTTGCTAGGTCTGCTCGATGCGGCCGTGCCCAAAGTCGCCATCATGGGCAACTGGGAATACAAGCGGCACGTGGACGTAGATCAGCTGCGGAGCATTTACGCGCGGCACAACTGCCAGCTCCTGATCAATCAATCTACTTCGTTCGTCTTGCAGAACAAGCGCATGGCCGTGTCTGGCACCGACGACCTCATGCGGGGCACTGCTAATTATACCAAGACGCTCGCCGATTACCGGCCCGCCGACTACCACCTGCTGCTCACCCACTGTCCGCAGTACTACGACGTCATCCGGACCAAGTACACGGGTACGCCGCCCATTGATCTGGTGCTGGCGGGACACACCCACGGAGGACAAATCACGATCTTCGGATTTGCGCCGCTACTTCCGCTTGGCACCGGCCGCTACATCGACGGCTGGTACACCGACCACCAGCCCCCGCTCTACGTGTCGCGGGGTGTTGGCAACAGCACCTTGCCTGTCCGGTTTGGGCCGCGTGCTGAGGTGGCCCTGTTTACAGTAGACGTATGATGCCTCAGTAAGCTTTCACTCCTAGCCTTGCTATATCTCAAAAAGGCTCTTCTCACCAACCGGCGCCCCACTTTACGGGTTGTGGCCGTACGACAAGTTTTCCCCTCCATCACACTGAATAGTACCTTATGAACTTAGCAGGAAATACCGTTCTGATCACCGGTGGCGGCTCCGGCATCGGCTGGGCCATGGCCGAACGCTTTTTGCAAGCCGGCAGTGAGGTTGTCATCTGCGGGCGGCGCGTTGAAAAGCTGCAAGAAGCCCAGCAGCAACACTCGCACTTGCGCACCCACGCCTGCGACCTAGCCGACGAAGCCGACCGAGTCGCCTTGTTTGAATGGGTGAAGCGTGAAGTGCCACAGCTGAATGTGCTTGTCAACAACGCTGGCATTCAACGCCGCCTGCACCTCGCCGACGACGAACACGCCCAGGACTGGAGCGGCCACCGTCAAGAAATTGCCACGAACTTCGACGCGCCCATCCACCTAACGACGCTCTTTATTCCGCTGCTGCGGCAGCAATCCAACCCTGCCATTATTAACGTGTCGTCGGGGCTAGCTTTCGCACCGGCCGCTTTTGCCCCCGTGTATAGCGCCACGAAGGCGGCCCTGCACTCCTTCACGCTGTCGTTGCGACATCAACTGGCCCCAACGGGCATTCAGGTTATCGAGATTGTGCCACCGGCCGTGAATACCGACCTAGGTGGCGCGGGCCTGCACACGTGGGGGGTGCCGCTCAACGAGTTCACTGATTCCGTGATGCAGCGCGTAGCAGATGGTGAACTGGAGATTGGCTACGGCACGTCGGAAACCAGACGCAACGCCTCGCGCGCGGAGTTAGATGCATTTTTCAACCAAATGAATCGACCGTCATAGCTTTCGCCAAGACTTCAAAAATATAGAGCCCGTCATGCTAAGCCCCGCGAAGCATCTTACGTGCAATGGTAATATCCTGATAAGTGGAGTTGCTCTTGCAGACGAGATGCTTCGCGGGGCTCAGCATGACGTTCTATTATAAGGTATAACACCTTTGTTTTTTCTAACCTTTCCCAGCAATTAGGCTATTTTCGCAATTCACACTACCTGAACCTTGCGAACTGCCTTGTCTTTATCTCGCTCCCTCTCCTCTCTGCTGCTGTTGCTCGCTTTGCTGAGCGCCGAGATTAGTCTCGCTCAACAGCCCAGAAAACAAACGTCAACCAAGCAAACGAAGCGCACCGTGGCCCAACAAGGGCGCACGAGCCGAGCAGCGCCGTTAAGCAAAGCGGCTCGTGCCAAAGCGGCGGCCGCGCAGAAAGCCTTGGCCGCGGCACAGGCGCGCAACGCGCCTGTGCCCTTTGCCTCGCAGCTCGCCCGCTCCCGTTGGGTCGATTCGGTGATGCAGACGCTCACTCCGGATCAGCGGGTAGCCCAGCTGTTTATGGTGGCGGCCTACTCAAACCGCAAGCGCATCGACGAAGACTCGGTGTCGACGCTGGTGCAGCAGTACGGCGTGGGCGGCCTGATTTTCTTTCAAGGTGGACCCGTGCGGCAGAGCAAGCTGGTAAACCGCTACCAGAGCCAAGCCAAGGTGCCGCTGCTAGTAGCTATGGATGGCGAATGGGGCGTGGGGATGCGCCTGGATAGCACCACGCGCTTTCCCTATCAGATGAGCATGGGCGGCATCCGTGATAATAAGCTGCTGTATACCATGGGCCAGGAGATTGCGCGGCAGTTCAAGCGCCTCGGCATGCACGTCAATTTTGCGCCGGTGGTCGATGTGAACAACAACGCCAGCAACCCCGTTATCGGCTTCCGCTCGTGGGGTGAAAACCGCGAGAACGTGAACGAGAAAAGCTACCAATACATGAAGGGCATGCAGGACGCGGGCGTGCTGGCCGTAGCCAAGCACTTCCCCGGCCACGGCGACACCGACACCGATTCGCACCTAGCTCTGCCCCTCATTCGTGTCGATCAGCGCCGCATCGATACGCTGGAGCTATTTCCGTTCCGTAGCTTAATGCGCCGTGGCCTAGGTGGGGTCATGATTGCCCACCTCAACATTCCGGCGCTCGACAGCACCGGTATGCCGTCGACGCTTTCCAAACCGATTGTGACGGATTTGCTGAAGCAAAAGCTAGGTTTTCAGGGCATGATTTTTACCGACGCCATGAACATGAAGGGCGTCATTAGCAAGTACCCGCCTGGCGATGCTGACTTGCTCGCCATCCTGGCTGGCAACGATATTCTGGAGTTTTCGCGTAACATTCCGCTGGCACTGCGCATGGTGCGGGAGGCCATTAACCAAGGCCAGATCAGCCAAGAGGAAATCGATGCCCGCTGCCGCAAGGTATTGGCGCTCAAACAGTGGTCGGGACTCGACCACTATAAGCCCATCGACCTACGGAACCTTTACCAGGACCTGAACACGCCGCATGCGAACTACCTCACGCGGCGCCTCTCGGAGCTGAGCGTGACGCTACTGCGCAACCAGCAGAACCTGTTGCCGTTGCAGCGCCTCGATACATTACGCCTCGCCACGCTTACTATTGGTACTAAAGACACCACGTTTTTCCAGCGCATGGCAGCCGACTACGCGCCCGTGCAGCACTTTTGGCTCTCCGCTACGGCTTCGCTCAACGAGCTGACTGCCATGCGCGAAACCCTGAAGCCGTATAACACGGTGCTTATTGGCGTAAACAACCTAGGTAGTCTGCCCGCCACGAACTTCGGCGTGACGCCGGAAGCCAACGTGCTGCTGCACGAGTTGGTTGGGCAGAAGCAAAAGGTGATTGTGAGCGTGTTTGGCAACGCTTACTCGCTGGCCCGCCTCCGCGACCTAGACCGCGCCGATGCTGTGCTGCTCGCCTACCAGGAAAGCCAGAACGCGCAGGAAGTAACCGCCGAAATCATCTTCGGGGGCCTAGGTGCCACCGGCAAGCTGCCGGTAACCGTTAGCAACCGCTTCTCCATTGGGTCGGGCCTGACGACGCAGGGCGGCATGCGCCTCGCTTACAGCTACCCCGAGGCCGCGAACATGAATAACAACCTGGAAGCGCGCATCGATTCCATTGTAAATGGCGCTATTGCAGCCAAAGCGCTGCCCGGTGCCGAGGTGGTCATTGCCCGCAAAGGCACCGTGGTGCTGCGCAAAAGCTACGGCACCCACAGCTTTGCCGACGCACCCTTCCAAGCTGGTAAGCCCAGCCGCCCGGTGCGCAATACCGACATCTACGACCTAGCTTCCCTCACGAAAGTATCGGCGGCGCTGCCTTCGCTGATGAAGCTGCAAGACGAGGGCAAGTTCAACCCCGATATGACGATGGGCCAGATCTTCCCGGAGTTTAAGGACACAAATAAGAACCCCATCAAGCTACGCGACGTGCTGACCCACCAGGCGCGCTTGAAAGCCTGGATTCCGTTCTGGAAAGACTACACGAAGAAGGACGGCACCCTGCGTCGGCGCTTCTTCCGCACCGATTCGTCAGGTCGGTTCCCGCTGCCGGCTACGCGCCAGCTCTGGGCCCGCAAAGATTTCCCAAAGCGCATCCACAAGGCCATTGGCGAGTCGCCGCTAAACGAGAAGCCGGGCTACGTGTATTCCGACCTCTCCTTTATCATGTACCCTGTGTTCGTGCAAGCGGCCTCGGGCAAGCCGCTTGACCAGTTTGCGTACGAGAACTTTTACAAGCCACTCGGGGCCACAACCATTGGCTACACGCCCACGCGCCGCTTCCCGCTGGCCCGCATCGTGCCGACGGAGTACGACTCGCTGTTCCGGCGTCAGCAGCTCTACGGCACCGTGCACGACGAAGGCGCGGCACTGCTCGGCGGCTTGTCGGGTCACGCGGGGCTTTTTGCCAACGCCAACGACCTAGCGAAGCTCGTGCAGATGTACGCCTGGAATGGCCGTTACGGCGGGCAGCAGCTCATCAAAGCCGAAACGCTGGCTGAGTACGAGCGGTGCCAGTTCTGCCCTGACAACCGCCGCGCCCTCGGCTTCGACCGGCCTGCAGCCAACCCAACAGTCAATGCGTCGAAGAACGCCTCGCAGAGTGGCTTTGGTCATACGGGCTACACGGGCACCTATTGGTGGGTGGAGCCCCAGGAAGACTTGGTGGTTGTGTTCCTCTCCAACCGCGTGAATCCGACGCGCCGCAACAATAAAATCTCGCAGCTGAACGTGCGGACCAACATCCTGCAAGTAGCCATCGAAGCGGCGCAAAGCCCCGGCAAAGCGCAAAGCGAATCGACTGCCCCGAAGAGGCAGTAAGCATAGGTTTAGACAACTAAGAAGCCCGAACGACTGCGTCAGCGGCAGTTGTTCGGGCTTCTTAGCTTAGGATGATGTTAGTTGGCCGAACTAGCCGTTTGCTTGAGGAGGGCCTCGGAAGTAGTAGCGATGGTAAGTAGCTTCGAGACCGGGCAGTTCTGCCGGGCATCGGCTACGAGCTCTTCGAACTGTTCCGGCGTCAGATTAGGAACGACGGCTTCTACTTGCAGGTGCGAGCTCACAATGGTGCCGTTTTCGAGCACTACCTCGCACCGCGTGTCGATGGACCTAGGTACCAGCCCAATGGCTTGCATATTGAACGCTAGCTTCATGGAAAAGCACCCGGCGTGTGCGGCCGCTACCAGCTCCTCGGGGTTGGTTCCGATGCCGTCGGCGAAGCGTGTTAAGTAGGAATACTGCGCCTGCCTCAACACCTTACTCGGGGTATTTAGTTGGCCTGTGCCGGCTGTACCAGACCCAATCCAGTGCGCCGTAGCGGAACGCTTCATACTCATCTGATGCAATCAATGTTATACGTACTTCTATAAAGTAGCTAGGCAACGCTTGGCTTGCTGAAGCACAAGCACAGAGCGGATGACTTCCGCGGCTCTGCCCTGTAACTTATTCTGGTTATGAAAAATATCACTTTTTGCGCAGCCTACAAGCTCAACTGCCAGAACGTTCAATGGTTTTATACCAACGTGTTTCTGCTGGCGTTGACCACCTAGCTTGTTCCCGAGCAACCGGTTTTCGTGCTAGGTCTATGGCACAGAGAGGGGTTGTTCAGGGAAAATCTTTATTTTAAGCCTGATCTGTCCCACCCCACCCCTTCCTCACCATGCTAGGTCTGATGATGAATCAGCCGCTGCGCATTGCCGGGCTCCTGGAGCACGCAGCGAAGTGGCACGCCGACACCGAAATAGTCTCCCGCCTGCCCGAAGGGTACATTCACCGCTACACGTACCACGCCGCTCACCAAAGGGCCAAACAGCTCGCCAACGCCTTGCTGGCCCTAGGTGTTACCCCAGGCGACCGGGTCGGGACGCTGGCCTGGAATACCCACCGCCACTTTGAGCTCTACTATGGCGTGTCGGGCATCGGGGCTGTGTGTCATACCATTAACCCGCGCCTGTTTCCGGAGCAGTTGGTGTACATCATCAACCACGCCGCCGACCGGTTCATCTTCTTCGATCTGACGTTTCTGCCGCTGGTAGAGCGCCTGGCGCCCTTATGCCCCGCCGTGGAAGGCTGGGTTCTGCTAACCGACCGCGCCCACATGCCCGCTGGGTCAGCAGTTGATCTGCGCTGCTACGAGGAACTCCTGGCGGTACAAAGCACAGAATTTGAGTGGCCGGTGTTCGACGAAAACACCGCTTCTTCGCTCTGCTACACGTCGGGCACCACCGACGAGCCCAAAGGCGTGCTCTACTCCCACCGCTCCACGCTGCTGCACAGCTACGCCGCCTCCCTGCCCGACTGCTTCAACTGCTCGTCGCGCGATGTGGTGCTGCCTGTGGTGCCCATGTTCCACGTCAATGCCTGGGGCATTCCGTACATGACGCCGCTCAACGGCTGCAAACTTATCATGCCCGGGCCGGGGCTCGATGCCGCTAGCTTGTATGAATTATTTGAGCAAGAAGGCGTCACGTTCACGGCCGGTGTGCCTACCATCTGGTTTGGGTTGCTCACCTTCATGCGGGAGAAAAAGCTCCAGTTTACTACCCTGAAGCGCATGATTGTGGGTGGCGCCTCGTGCCCGCCCGCCTTGCTAAAGGCTTTCGACCAAGAGCTAGGTATCGAAATTCGCCACGCCTGGGGCATGACCGAAACAAGCCCACTCGGCACCGTAAGCACCTTGAAGTCCAAGAACCTACAACTCTCCGAAGACGAACAGTTCGCTCTCAAGACCAAACAGGGCCGCTTGATCTTCGGCGTCGATATGAAGATTGTGGACGACGAAGGCCAAGAACTGCCGCACGACGGTGTGGCGTTCGGTGACCTGCTCGTGCGTGGCCCTTTTATCGTGGGCGACTACTTCGGCACGGCGCACCCCGGCGAGCTAACAAAGACCGGCTGGTTCCGCACCGGCGACGTAGCCACCATCGACCCCGACGGCTTCATGCAAATCACCGACCGCTCGAAGGACGTCATCAAATCGGGCGGCGAGTGGATCAGCTCCATCGACCTGGAGAACCTAGCCGTAGCGCACCCCGCCGTAGCGGAAGCAGCAGTTATCGGGGTACCCCACCCCAAGTGGAGCGAGCGGCCCTTGCTCATCGTAGTGCGCAAACCCGGCGCCGACATAAGCCAGGAAGAGCTGCTGCACTTCTTCGAAGGCAAAGTAGCGCACTGGTGGAAACCCGACGCCGTAGCATTTGTGGATCAACTACCCCACACCGCCACCGGCAAGCTCCTCAAAACCAAGCTCCGACAGGATTTTGCGGGGTATGCGTTTGAAGGAGCTAGGTAGAAGTTAGGGCTAGGTCTAAGCTCCCCTCCTTTTTTAAGGAGGGGGTTGGGGGTGGTCCAACTAGAATTAGAAAACTAGAACTAGTATCGTTCAATGCTCTTAACCACCCCCAATCCCTTCCTTAGAAAAGGAGGGGAGCTTCCTAGCTCTAACTTCTAGCTCGTCTAAATTCACACCTTTATAATAATTCGCCGGCGGTAGAGCCACGCCAGCAGCACGGTCCAGAGCAATAGGTAGGCTAGGTCCCAGGCTAGCGATGCAAGGCGTAAATCAGTGAAGTGCGACACAACGTAGTGGTTGTACAACCAGTCGCGGAAGTACACTTTCTCCCCGGAAGCATCGTGCATCTTGAGGCGCGAAATCACCCGGTCGACGGCTTCGGAGAGAAAGAATACGGCAAAGGCATTGACGCCGTAGATCAGGAAGAAGGTGGTCCAAGCGCCGCGAAAGCCTTGCACGTCGCAGAGCCAATAGAGTATAGCTAGCACCAGCGTAAGAATACCGCCCGAGTAAAGCACGTAAGAGCTAGTCCACAGGTTTTTATTGATGGGAAACCACCCATTCCAGATCAACCCTAGCACGATAGCCAAGCTACCCGCCACGAACAGCCACACGACTTTGTTGGTCGGGCTCACGCCAGGTCGGCGCAGCCATTGACCGGCTAGTACCCCGAGCAGCCCCGTTCCAATAGCGGGCAAGGTGCTCAGCAGGCCTTCCGCATCCCAGCCCTGCTGATCGAGCATGAGGTGGGCCCGCCGAAATACCAACCGGTCGAGCCAGGCACCTAGGTTTGTTTCGGGGTCGAGGTTAGCTGGCCCGATGCCCGGCACCGGCACGAGTTGCATCAGTAGGTTGTAGCCAATCAGCAGCCCCACTAGTGTCCAGAATTGCGTGCGCCAGTTTGTTTTCAGAAATAGGATACTGCACACCAAAAAGACCAGTGCAATGCGCTGCAACACGCCCGGAATCCGGAAGCTGGTGAAGTAGAAGTGCGGCAACAGGGCGATAAGCATGCCCAGCACCAGCAAAATAGCTGCCCGCCGGGCGACTCGCCCTAGCGCCCGTCCGTGTCGGGCTGGGTCCGGCCGGGTAGAGGCCAGCGCGTACACCAGCGATACTCCTACTATAAACAGAAAGCCCGGAAACACCAAGTCGCTGGGCCGGCAGCCGTTCCAGGGGGCGTGCGTGATCGGCTCGTAGTAATAGTGCCAGTCGCCGGGGAAGTTGACGAGCAGCATCAGTACCACGGTCAGTCCTCGAAATACATCCAAGGATAGCAGCCGCGCGGGCCCCGAAGCTTCGGCGAGCGGTGTGGCGCCCGTAGTTGCTTGGGCAGCTTGGGTAGTAGTAGGCATAGATACGTGTGATAGTATAAATCGAGCGAGCGGCAAGACAGTACCCGCCTCGCCGCTGCTTGCTAGAACCTAGCTATTGATAAGAGCTCTTCCTATTGTGCGCGAAAACCTTGGGCCATAAACCCTGTGTAGCGCAGAAATCCCTTTCCCGCTAGGCGTTACTTCGTCAAACCTTGATAATGATGCGCTTCTGATACATCACCCACAAGATGCCAAGCCAAACTAAGACGCACACAATAGCGCCGGCGAGCGAGGCATTGATCGGGCTGAAGTACGGGACAAAAAGCGTGTCGTAGAGCCAGGTGCGTAGCCCCGTTGGTGCACCATCTGCGCCCGGCACCTTGATCATGTTGAGCAGCCGCGGCACCAAACCCGATAGGAAGAACACGGTAATGGCGTTCACTCCGAACACCAAGAACGGCTTGATCCAACCCCGGAAGCCTTGCACGTCGCAGAGCCAGTAGAGGATGGCCAGTGCCGCGGCAGCTAACCCACCCGTGTAGAGCACGAAAGAGCTAGTCCACAGTGCTTTGTTAACAGGAAACCAGCCATTCCAGATCATACCGAGCACGACCGCGCCGCCACCTACCACGCACAGCCACGCCACTCGGGTAGCCGCATCGAGGTCGGAGCGACGTAGCCACTGGGCCGTGAGCATACCGGCCAGGCCGGTACCCACAGCAGGTAATGTACTTAGCAAACCTTCTGGGTCCCAGGTGCGGCTGCTTTTCCAGAGGTGCGCCTCGCCCAAGATGAGGCGGTCGAACCAGGCACCTAGGTTTGTTTCCGGATTGAGGTTAGCGGGTCCAAAGCCCGGTACTGGCACGAGCTGCATCAGCACGTTATAAACAACGAGAATGCTGAGCAGCAGCCACGCCTGTGTGCGCCAGTTCGTTTTCAGGAAGAGAATGCCGCAGATCAAAAACACAACGGCAATGCGCGCTAGCACGCCAGGCAGGCGCACAGTGCTGAAGTCGAAGCTGGGGAACAGCGCCCCGAACAACCCTAGCCCGTAGAGCACCGCTGCCCGCCGCACGATGCGCATCACCACTTGGCTTTGCCCCTGCGCGGCCTGCTTGGCCGAGCTGAGCGCGTACACCAACGACACCCCCACGATGAACAAAAAGAAAGGAAAGATAAGGTCGGTAGGCGTGCAGCCGTTCCACTTGGCGTGCTCCAGCGGCGCATAGATGTGGCCCCAGTCGCCGGGGTTATTCACCAGGATCATGGCCATCACGGTGATGCCGCGAAACACGTCGAGCGACACGAGACGGCCGGGCTGCGAGGCCTCCACCAGGGGTACGCTAGCGGTAGTCTGCACGGCGGCTTGAGTAGTAGCTTGCATAAGGAGCGCGAAGAAAAGTCTGCCTTGGCGGCCACCCTTAGCCACCACTTCGCTAAGCTAGCTTTTTAGCGCGGAAGCCGTTCAGCAAAAAATGCTACTTGCAGCAAAAATGTACTCGGCCAAACCCCAACTATGCTTAGTACACATTATCAATTTATTATGATAAAATTTACGTTCGCTTGCGATTATCCCAAGGATGGTAAGCAGCAAAAGTATCATAGCGAATCGCTTATATAGTTGACTAACCTAGGGCAGCTTTTTAGATTGGGTCTTTAACTGTTGACTTTGAGGCTCAAAACAGCCTTGTTCAGCTTCTCTGTCTCACTGCGCTCTATGTCTACTCGCTGCCGTTGTTCATTTTTCTATCAATAGCAGCACCGTTTTCGGCCGGAATTCTTCGATCTATATCGTGATTCCGGCCGTTTCTTTTCAATTCTTTTCCTTCATTCTTACCAATTTCCAATGAAAAAACTTTTATGGTTTTTCATGGCGCTGAGCGTGTTACTGTGGTCCAACCACAGTTTTGCTCAGACCACGCGCACCATTACAGGTGTGGTCACTGGCGCTACCGACCGCACGCTACTTCCGGGCGTGAACGTGGTGGTAAAAGGCACCACCAACGGCACCCAGACCAACGGCGAAGGACGCTACACCCTTCCCAATGTTCCGGCCGGCAGCACTCTGGTTATCAGCTTCATCGGGTACACGGCTGTAGAGCGTAAGGCTGATAGCAACACCATCGACGTGAGCCTGAACACCGACACCAAGAGCCTGGACGAGGTAGTGGTAACCGGTTATGGCGTGGCCCAGGACAAACGAGACCTAGTGTCAAGCGTCCAGACCGTGCAATCCAAGGACATCATTGACTCGCGGCAGCCCAACGTGGTGAACGCGCTCCAGGGCAAAGTGGCAGGCGTAAACATCACTAGCTCAGGCGGTGGCGCCGGCGAAGGAGCCTCTATCGTTATCCGGGGCGGCACTTCGCTCGACGGCAACAACCAGCCGCTGTTCGTGATTGACGGGATGATCATGGACAACTCCTCGTTTCAGGAAAGCACCGCGCCCGGCGGCGGCTCGGCCTTCAATGGCCTCCTAGGCCGGTCGGTGGGCTCGGCCAACCGCGCCGGTGATATAAACCCCGAAGACATTGCCAGCATCACAGTATTGAAAGGCCCCGCTGCTGCGGCTATTTACGGCCTGAATGCCGCCAACGGCGCCGTGGTGATTACCACTAAGAAAGGCAAGGCGGGCACGACTACCCTAAACTACCGTACGCAGTTTTCGGTGGATGAAGTAAACCGGTTTCCCAAGTTGCAGGATCAGTATCAGCAGGGCTCCGGAGGCGTTTTCGACGGCACCACGCGCAATTCGTGGGGTCCGCGCTTTGCACCCGGCCAAACCGTGTACAACAACCTAGAGGACTTTTTTCAGAAAGGCTACTCGTACCAGAATTTCCTGAACATGTCGGGCGGCTCGGAGAAGGCCACGTTCGCGCTGTCGGCTTCCAACCTGAAGCAAACCGGCGTAACGCCGCAGAGCAAGTATGACAAGACCACCGTGCGGGTATCGGGCACGGCCCAGATTTCGCCTAAGTTCAGCGTAACGGGCTCCGCGCAATACCTCAATTCGGGCGCTGAGCGGCCGCTGCAAGGCCCCGGCCTATTTGGCTCGTCGGGTGGCTTTCTGCTGAGCTTGCTCAACTGGCCCCGCAACGATGACGCCCGCAACTACCTAAACCCCGATGGCTCGCGTCGCCGCCTGCTGGCGCTCGGCAACGGCACCGACAACGACGCAGACAACCCCTACTGGTCGGTGCAGAAAAACCCGCAAACCGACCGCACCAACCGCTTTATCGGCAATGCCCAGCTGAGCTTCACGCCTTTCAAATGGGTAACGCTAAGCCACAACATTGGCACTGACTTTTACACAGCACGCACACAGTCGGTACGGGCTGTGGGCACCTCGCAGGTGGGCAACCAGAACGGCGGCATCGCCCAAACGGTTGACCAGACCCGCCAGCTGACGGCCACCACCCTCGCGAATTTCAACCACCAGTTCAGCCAAAACCTGCGGGGCACGTTGCTGCTCGGCAACACCATCGAGCAGAACCGCGTGGACGCCGTGGACTACCTAGGTCTGATTTTTCAGAACCCCAACTTTATCGGCATCAACAATACCGTTAACCGCGGGGCGCTGGAGCGCAATTCTATCCGCCGGCTGATTGGCTCCTTTGCGCGCCTGAACATGGCCGTATTCGATCAGCTGCTGCTGGAAGCGCAGATTCGCTACGACAAATCCTCCACCCTGCCGCGCCCCAACGAAGGCAAGATCTTCGGCAAGGGCTTCGCCTATGGCTCGGTGGGCCTCGGGTATGAGTTCACCAAGATCCTAGGCCTGGAGCAAAACCAGTATCTGAACTACGGCAAAATCCGGGCGTCGGTAGCTGAAGTGGGCCGCGATACGGGCCCGTACCGCGTGCAGTCGCCGCTCACCACGAACACGTACATCGGCGGTGGCTTCCGCAACGACTTTTTCGGCTCTAACCCCATTCTCAAGCCGGAGCGCACCCGCTCTTACGAGGGTGGCGTGAACTTACAGTTCTTCAAAAACCGCCTCAGTCTCGACTTCAACTACTACTACACCCGCACCCGCGACCAGCTAATTGCGCCGCGCGTGAGCCAGGCCACCGGCTTCATCTTGCAGTACATCAACGGAGGTGTCGTAACGAACGAAGGTCAGGAAATTGCGCTATCGGGTACGCCCATGAAGACGCACAGCGGCTTCACCTGGGACGTGCTGGCCAACTTCTATCATAACACTAACCGAGTTGAGTCGCTGCCTTTCCCCT
The DNA here is from genome assembly GCF_035609205.1 of Hymenobacter sp. GOD-10R. Lineage (NCBI taxonomy): Bacteria > Pseudomonadati > Bacteroidota > Cytophagia > Cytophagales > Hymenobacteraceae > Hymenobacter > Hymenobacter sp. GOD-10R. The sequence continues at coordinate 1,620,180 of NZ_CP141184.1, read as the reverse complement.
TGACGGTAGTGTACCAGTCGGATGCGTTCGTTACGGACGTGCACGAAGGGGGTGCCTTCCCCGGTCGCTCTATTTCGGGTATTGCCGCTACCGATTTTGTGCGCGTGACGGATACGAGCAGCCCTGAGTTTGGTAAAATCCTGATTGGTGCCAGCGGCTATCCATCGGTGAATACCAACTTCATATACGCCGGCAATCGGGCGCCGAAGTATACATTACAGCTCACCAACACCTTCACCTATAAAGGTTTGTCGCTGACGTCGCTCATGGACTTCCGCAAAGGTGGTGTAGTGGTGAACGGCAACGACTTGTACCAGACGACCACGGGTACGTCTAAGCGGACATTAGACCGCTACAAGCAAACCGTGTTCGACGGAGTAGTGGCGCAGAAGAATGCTGACGGCACTACCAGCTACGTGCAAAACACACGGCCTGTAGAGTTGACTCAGTCTTATTTCGTCTCGACCCTAGGTCGGGTTGGTACCGCCTTCATCGAAGACGGCTCGTGGGCTCGCCTGCGCTACGTGACGCTGAGCTACGCGCTGCCCGCTTCTCTACTAGCTAATCGCACCTTTATTAAAGGAGTAGAGCTGAGCGTAACGGGTCGTAACCTCGTGCTGCTGACCAAATACACTGGCACCGACCCCGAAACGGCCACGGCTGGCGCTGGTGTGCGTGGCGGTGGCTCGGGTGGCCTCGACTACGGCAACATCCCCGCTACCCGCGGGGTGGACATGGGCCTGCGGGTCAATTTCTAAACCATACAGGTAAATGGCGAAAGGCTGAATGGCTTATTTCAACCATTTAAGCACAAGCATTTACCACTCAATAACATGCAAAAATATCTTCTATTTCTGGGGCTGCTGCTGGGGGGCGGCACGCTCACGTCGTGCGAGAAGTATCTCGACGTCAACGACAATCCCAATAACCCCATCTCCTCGACCCCGAACTTCCTGTTGCCGGGCATCATCAGCAATGGCATCCAGACGCAGATGTTCTCGGCCTTGCGTACGCCTTACATCACGCAGTACCTTGTGAGCCGCACCCGCAACAGCGGCGGCAACGACCAGTACTACCTCACGAACGCAAACAGCACCAACACCTTCAACTACTCCTACTTCCAGTCAGGGGGTAATATTCCGCCCATGATAAAGGCGGCGCAGGAAGAAGGCTCGCCGTACTACGTGGGAGCCGGCAAGATCATGCAGGCCGTGATTTTGGCCCACGTAACGGATATGCTCGGCGACGTGCCCTACAGCGAAGCCTACCAGGGCGGCGCCAACTACACGCCCAAGTACGATCCGCAAGAGCAGATTTACGGCAACATCAACCAGCTGCTCGACGAGGGCATTGTGGAGATGAGCCGGCCGTCGTCCGAAAACTTCCGAGCGCTGTATAGCACCACACCTAGCGAGAGCGGCGACATTCTGTATAAGGGTGACCCGGCGAAATGGGTGAAGCTTTGCTACGCCTTGAAGGCCCGCCAGCTTCAGCACTTAACGAAGAAGGCTGCCAGCGGTGCTTATAATCCAAACGCGGTACTCGCGCTGTGCGACAAAGCCTTTACCTCCACAGCCGACGACGCGCAGATTCAGTATCAAACAGCTGTTTCGCCGCTGACCAACACCACCAATATCTTCGGCACGACGCGGGCGAACTTCGGTACGGCGACGTTTTCCACGAACATCATCAAATACCTGAACGGCACCACGTACCCTGGCGTCATCGACCCGCGGTTTGGCATTATGGCGCCCACTACCAGCACCGGCGCCGACCCCGGCGCCGGCACCACAACGAACCTGACGCCGGGCTCTACCATCACCGACTTCTACGCTAGCTGGTACGCCCGTGACCTAGGTTACTTCGAAGTCATCACCTACCACGAGCTGAAGTTTATCGAGGCCGAAGCTGCTTTTCGGGCTGGTAATAAGACGCGGGCATTAGCAGCATACCGCGCTGGCATTCAGACGCACATGCGCAAAATCGGTGTCGGCGGCACGTTCTCGGCGCCGGCTGTTACGTTCCCCACCATCAGCGAAGCCCAGATTACGGCTTACCTGGCTAGCGCTGCCGTAGCCCAAACGGAAGCCGACCTGACGCTACGCCGCATTATGGAGCAGAAGTACATTGCCATGTTTCTGAACCCCGATTCGTGGTCGGATCTGCGCCGCTTGGATTTCGACCCGACGATCTACGTGAACTTCGTGTACCCTACGCTCAATGTGAACTCCACCTTGGCGAGCAAGCCAGATTACAAGGACCGTTTCCCACGGCGCTTGTTGCCGGGCGCAACCGAGGTGCTGTATAACCCCAACGAGATTGCGCGCATCGGCGGCAACGACCCCGACTACATTACGCGGCCTATGTGGTTCGACCAGCCATAACTGTCCTTTCGCTGACGCTTCTCTGCTTTACCTCCATGACATACTCTCAACTTTTCACGACCCTGCGCTCATTCGTGCTGCTTGGCCTCGTCGCCTGCGGGCTAGCTAGCTGCGAAAAAGAGCCCGTCGATACCTACTACCAGCTGCAATCGGAGCCGGGCCTAGCTTTGCTCGGCGCCAACGTGACGACCATCACCAAATACGCGCCGAGCGAAACCATCACGATTTTTATGGGCTACAACCAAACCGACCAGGTGCGCGACTTCACCATCTTCCAGGTGGTGGCCAACCAAGATTCGATGGTGGTAGGCACGTATCCGGTGAATAATCCGTTTGTAGATCCCACCTCCAAGTTGCTAATACAGCCAATAGAGTACGTGGTGCCGGCGAACCTAGCGAACAAAACCGCCGTGCGGGTCGACGTAACGACGAACTTCACCAACGGCGGTTCGCGGATGCGGCGCTTCACTTATAACGTGGCTGCTGCCCCCACTCTTAAGCTAGCAGCCACGGCGCCGGTCACGTACCGCAACGGTCTGGCCGCCACTGCCCAAAGCGCCAACGACCTGATCGGGTATTCGCTGGTGATTAACGAGGGCGGTATTGCCACCGTCCCGACCACGCCTAGCACGTCGACGCTGTTTAAGGCCGTGGATAGCTTATCGTACTTCTACCAGATCGGGACGCAGACGCCGGTGCGCATCGGCTCAGTACGTAACCCTACAACGGGCGCCGCCAATACCCGCACCATCGACCTGCGCGTTCCGGCGGCGGCTACTACGGGTCAGTCTGTTCAGTTTGTGTTCGTCACTTACTCGAAGCCAGCCCCTAGCTCCCAGCCCTACGCGGCCAGCGTAGTAACGCCGGCCATCACCGTGGCTGCACAGACGCCTTTGCCTACCGTGCGGCGCGGGTCCGTTAGCTTCGGCCCCGGCTCCTCCCCCGATTCGCTAGCCTTCAACCTAAAGCTAGGTCAGAACGAGGCTGCCGCCAATGCGGCCACAGCCAAAGACCTGATAGCGACCGGCTCCACGGCTACCAGCGTTACCCTGGCGGCCGGCAACACTACGCGGGTTTTCCAAGTCCCCGCTTCACTGGTACCGGCTACTTACTACGCGCAGTCATCGGCTAATACGGTCGGCAACTTTGTGTTTCAGAACACGCTCGTGGCGGACCTAGGTAGCGCCGTGGTTGGCAACGTGTACGCCGTGAAGGTGCGGGGTACGGCTGAAGTGATGCTGCTCCGCATTACGGGCGTCCGGCTGGGTACGAATAGCTCGATTGCACGCGTGAAGTTTGAGTATCGCTCGTTGTAGCGACAGGCTACTCCATTAAGTAAAAAAGCCCCTGGTTATTCAACCAGGGGCTTTTTTATGCATGATAGCTAGGCTACTAGCTATGTTCTTACTTTAAAATTCGGCTGTCATGCTGAGCTTGTCGAAGCATCTCTATTGCAATGGTAATCAGAGTTACTTTGGCGGTAGAGATGCTTCGACAAGCTCAGCATGACGTTCTTTTAAACGATGGCTAATTGGGGAATAAACTTACTGTTCTAACGACCTCCAAACAGACGTTGGAAGAAGTTGCCTCGCTTGCGGTGCTTCGTTTTGACTTTGGTCTTGATGGTACTAGGTGTCGTGGATGGGCGCACCAACGTACCAGCACGCGGTGTAGGTGTTTGGCGCGTCACGGGAGCTGGTACTTCTGATGCAGGTGCTGCACCAGCACTAGGAGCTTGAGCTACAATAATTTCGGCCGAACGACCCGTCGTTAGCACGCGTACTGGGGCGCTTTCGTTGTGCAGCCGATCGACGGCCGTCACGTAGTACGCGTACGCAGTATTTGCCCGCGCCGAGGTATCGACTAGCACCGGCGCGTGGGTTGGCAGCTGCGGCACCAGGCCGATGATATAGCGCGGATCGTCCGGTGTTGCAGTTTCCCCTTGAGCAAAACGGTACACCACATAATACCGGGCGATATCACCATCGGACGCAGCAGGTCCCGGCTGCCACGTGAGCATGGCTGTGGGGCCGGTGCGCGTAAGCACCAAGTTCTGCGCTGGGCGCGGTGGCACGGCATCCAGCCACGGCATCGTGGGCACAAGGGCCGGGTAACGGAATTCATGCCAGCGCAAGGAGTCGGTGGTGCTCTTGGCATTCGCCATAAGCGAGCGGGCACTGAAAAACACGCTTCCGTTCACATCTTCCGGATACTTTCGGTTTAGGCGCACCTGCCTAGGTAGCTCGCGCGGGTTGCGCCACGTCGTATCCGACCTCGTGCTCTCCTGCATGCGGTAAGCCCCGTGCCCGATGTAGAGGTGCCGCCCAAAGTGGTTGCGCGCCCACCAGTCGACCAGCACGGGGTAAGCGGCCGCCCGGAAGTTGGTACTCCAGTATAGCTGGGGCAGAATGTAATCGACCCAGCCTTGGCGCATCCACTCGCGGGCGTCGGCGTACAGGCCCGTGTAGCCCTGAAAGGCCTTGGTCGCGGAGCCTTCGGGGTGCTCGTTCTGGTTCATCCACACGCCAAACGGTGAGATACCAAACTTCACCCAGCGCTTGTTCTGCTGAATGGCCGCGTGCAGGTCCCGGACGAGGATATTCACGTTTTGGCGTCGCCAGTCGGACAGCTTCAGTCCATCAGGGTTGTACTCTGCAAAAGCTAGCTCGTCGTGAATCACTTGGCCGGCTTCCGGATAGGGATAGAAGTAGTCGTCGAAGTGCACCCCGTCGATGTCATAGCGCCGCACCACGTCCAGAATTACCTGGGTGATGTACTCACGCACCGCGGGCAAGCCAGGGTTGTAGAGCAGCTTGCCCGAGTAGCGCAAAAACCACTCGGGGTGCTTCCGAAACGGATGGTTGGGGGCTAGCTTGCGCGTAGCCGTATCGGTAGAAGCTCGGTACGGATTGAACCAGGCATGAAACTCCATGCCGCGGAGGTGCGCTTCTTCGATTAGAAAGAGCAGTGGATCGTAGTATGGGCTAGGTGCCTTGCCCTGCTGGCCCGTCAGCCACTTGCTCCACGGCTCCAGTTCGCTTTGGTAAAATGCGTCCGACGACGGACGGACCTGCACAAACACCGCGTTGATGCCATTGTGCTGCTGGGCGTCGAGCAGGCGGCGGTACTCGCGGCGCTGCTGCTCGGCTGGTAATCCGCGGGCGCTCGGCCAATCAATATTTTCAACCGTTGCAATCCAAACGCCGCGTAGTTCGCGCTTGGGCGGCACCTGCTGGGCCTTTATAGAAAATGGTAGCCCTAGCAACAGGCTAAAAGCAACACAAAATAAAGCAGAGCAAACGGCGGGAAAAGATCGGAGCATCAGCGCGTAAAGAGAAACGTGATGCAAATTACGCACAAGCGCCTCGCTTGCGGAGCAAAAGTTTGCCGGCAAATCCCGTTTGTACCGGCAAAGATGCCTCCTCGTTCAACTGCTCAATCGCTAGGTCCAGCGAATCGCACTCCACCAGACAGTAGTGGTTCAAGTACCGCCACTCGGCACCTTACTCTGCATAGCGCAGCCGAAACCGGCTAAGGTCAGGCTTGTGGCGGCGGGGCCGTTGTAGCTCATACTGGTACACGGCCTTACCTAGGTCGCGCAGGAAAGGAAAAGCGACCGTGTCATAATCGTAGTGGTCGTCGTTCAGCACCTCGTCGGAGTTAGCATAAATCACCGCGGAGAGCATGAACTCCACGTTGCGGTCTAGATCCACGATGTAGGCGTTGTCGATCAGAAAGCCGTAGGCCTGCCCGATCTTATTAAAAATGCGCACTCCCGCCGGCAGCGGACCCGCCGCACCACCTGCCAGCAAAAACTTCACGTAGTTGTCGGGAAATTCTTTCGTGTTGTAGCGTGGGTGCGCACTTTCGCGGGGCAGCATGCTCAGGTAGCGACGCAAAAAAGCATAATCTTCCTCGGCCAACTCAAAGCGCTGCTTTACTGGTACTGCTTCGGGAAAGAGCACGGCGCGCAGGACACCTTGCAGGTCGGCTAAGGAAATAAAATTCTTTGTGGTAAAGTCCATCGGTTTGTTCACCTGGACGGTATTCTCAGAACCATCCACACGCTTGTCACCCTGCATGTAGGCTTTTCCAACAAGCAAGTTGTCGCGCCGCACGGCTGGGAAAGGCTGCTCGTTGAATGCCGCGGGTTGCAGGTACAAAGGACGCTGCAAAGCCGTATCGGCGTAAAACGTCATGGGGTTGGTGTGGCGGGAGCCGGGCTCCTGGTCGCCCACGGAGAGCCGGTGAATGATGCGCGCCGACTCGTAGCCCCTGCGGTGCAGTTCCTCATTCAGCGGACCTTGCCCTAGAAACTCGTACAGCCGATTAAAGGCATCGTTGTCACTCACGAGCAGCACCTTGCGAATGTACTGTGCCAGGCTAGGTCGTCCATCAGCTGCGCTAGTGTCGCGCCGCACCATGGTTTGTCCCGCAAAGGACGAATCGATCCGCACCGGCGACTCGGGCGTGAGCCCAGGCACCTGAGCTTGCAGCCGATGCAGTTTCTGAAGCGCCAGTACCGCCGCAGGCAACTTCACCGTGCTGGCCGGATAGAAATACTCATGCGGCCGCACGCGGTAGCCATAAGTACGAAAGTGCGGCCGATTCTGCCCGTCGCGGTTGATACGGGTGTAGAGAATCTGTACCCGATAGCGGTCGGGCTGGCGCAAGATGCGTCCAAACGTAGCCGTATCGGCGCGCAGCACGCGGCGGAGCGGGTTGCCAAGCTGCGCCATACCTAGCTGGCTGCTAAGCAGGTACGCCGCAACAAAAAAAGACCGCCACCACCAGCGGTATCCGGAAAGCGAAGTATTCATAGGGCTGGGAAGATAGTCTATCCCAAACTTCTGAGCTACAGCACTACCGTTTTTCAACGGGTGGTGGCGGTCCTTTTAGGTCGCCAAATGCAACATGCTGACTTAGTGTATAGCCTAGGCTAGGTCGTCGTCATCGTCGTCGTCCTCCTCCAGATCATCATCGAAATCATCATCGAGGTCGTCGTCGGCGTCCAGATCGTCATCCTCTAGGTCGTCGTCAACATCCAGATCGTCATCGTCGTCGAAGTCCTCGTCATCGTCGAGGTCATCGTCGTCATCTGGACCGCCTTGGGCAGCGCGAGCCGTTAGGGTGTAAACATCGTCGTCCGCGAAAGCCGTTTGGCTACCGCTTGCTGGGCTGTTCAGGGTTTTAATAGCCATAAGTGAAACAGAAGAAAAGTGGATAAGAAAGAAACCGCCGCACGTTGCTGCCGGCGGCAGAAAGGTACTACTTACAACGACACTTTGCCGGTTTCGCCTCCCGAAACTCCCGTTCCGCTGGAGGCAGTGCTCCCGCCTACGTCACCTTCGTCGGCATTGCCGGGCTTATCGTAGTGGGTGCTGGTGCTTACATTTTTCCCTTTGATTTCATGCCCGCCTTCGGTGCCACCGCTGCCGGAGCTGTCGTCGGCGTTGAGGCCTCGGAGCGCGTCGGAGTGGTTGTCGGGGAACTGGCGTCCTTCCGGCTGCCGCTGATCGGGCTGTGCTGTCCCCTCTTGCTCAATAGCTTGAGCATCGGTGGGAATTTCCTTGTTTTCTGCCATAATCCTAGCGTCTGTCTGACGGGTATGAGGTGAGAAGTAGCACACGATATACGCGGGCTCAGCAAGGTGGTTTTGCGCTTGTGCGAATGTTGCACAGCTTTTGCGCAACTTAGGGAAGTTATCGTCTACTTTTTTGCGTCGTTATTTATTTTCGATTTATGTCTTCTTCTCCGGCTGCTCGCCCTGCCGATTCATTCAGTCAAAAAACTGAAGCCGAACTGCGTTATCTTATCCAGCACCCCGAGTTTTATCATCCCGATGTGGTGGCTGCCGCCCGGCGCGAGCTGCACCAGCGCGGCTTCGATACGCGGCCCGAAATAAACACAAATGTTGTAACCACCGAACCTGATTTTGCCGATTTACCCGCCGAACGACGCTGGGTAGCCCCCGCCGTCGGCCTAGGTTTGCTGGTGCTGACCCTACTAGGCTGGCGCTATTATGACTCTTCCGCCCCAACAGCTGCAAAGGCTCCGAAGGCAAGGCCAACCGCTCTGAAGGTCGTAGCGCTGCGCCCGGTACAAACCTTCGACTCGTTGGTTACGACGCAAGTGCAGCAGCAGAAAGCGCTGCTACCCACCACCGAGCGGTCCGATACGACGGCCATCCGCAATTATCTGCTGCTAGCTGGGCGCTACTGGGCGGCCGAAGACCAGGCGGAATATCTTTACACGCAAGCCATCCAAAACGAAACCGATGAGCGGTTTTTGGGTTTGTTGGAGATGAATAGTGAACAGTGGCGCAGCTTCACCCATGTGCTCAGGTACGACCTCAAGCTTCAGCCCACCATGAAAAAGCATCTGGCGGTGATGGAGCATGCGGCCGACCTACGCGTCCGAACAATTAACGAAATGGCTTTTCGCCATGCGCAAGGCTTGCCGCAGCTTCTGCCTTCTACCAGCGCCACCCGCGACTCCGCCTATTACCTGCGCCAGGTGATACTCGGCGTGCCAGCCAGCCAACGCAAGCTGACCAGCCTTGCGCCTGCGGCTATCTCGAAGCGAGGTGACCTGCCAGAAGGCGCGCAGCTAGTGACGAGTTTACCTGAGCCGAAGGGCGGAGCCAATCCCATATACATTCTTGACGGTCGGGTCTTCCACAGCAATCCTTCCAACGGAGCACCCCCAGCCGAAGTGCAGTCCCTGCCCGCCGATTCGCTCGGGCGCATTCTGGTGGTGCAGCCCTCGGCCGCCGTCCGCTACTTCGGCCCGCAAGCACACGATGGCGCTGTGGTTGTTTACACTAAAGGAGCGCTACGCTTCATGGCAAGTCACCCCGAAGACTAATTTACACCCTAGGTAATGGAGGCCGACCCACTTCTCCCACCCGAGCCCCTAGCCCACAAAACGGACGCCGAGCTACTTTACCTCACCCAGCACGCCCGCCGCTATCCGGCGCCGCTGGTGCAAGCCGCCGTGCGCGAGCTACAGCGCCGAGAGCTTATCCCAACCGAACTGCCTGGCCAGGTGCAGCCCTCACCTGCTCCGCCGACGCCCCCGCGTACTTGGCTCGACGAAGTAAAAGACCTAGCTCATACCCTGTTCTGGCCGAGCGGTTCCCACGTCGTTACCTCCCTCCTGCTCGACGTAAACCTGGTGGTTTACCTTCTGATGGGCCTAGCTGGGGGTAGTTTGCTGGCTCCGCGCTCCGCTGACTTGGTAGCGTGGGGCTCCAATTTTTCGCCGCTTACCTTACACGGGCAGCCGTGGCGCCTACTTACCTGCTGCTTTTTGCACGGCGGCCCGGCTCACTTGCTGCTCAACGCGGGCACGCTCGTAGTGCTAGGCTTGCTCGCGGAGCCGCTGTTTGGCCGCGGCCGGCTGCTGCTCGGGTACTTACTGAGTGGCGTGGGCGGCAGCCTAGCTAGCTTGTGGTGGCACATGCCAGGCGGCGTCAACTCAGTGGGAGCTTCCGGCGCAATTTTCGGGCTTTACGGGTTGCTGCTTGCTACGGCTTTTGTCAAGAACACACCGTTGAGCCCGCAGCAACGCCGCCCGCTGTTCGGCCTGTTACTCTATCTTATGCTTTCCAGTTTATTAGCTGGGCTAGAAGGATCTGGCAACACAGACAATGCCGCCCACTTGGGCGGGCTGCTTACGGGTGTTCTGGTGGGTCTACTTATGCCTCATAAAGTTGTGGAGGAACGCTAGGCTGCTGATACAGGCTTCTTCTTTCCTGTTTTGCATACCAATTTTAGCTGTTCACACACAAATAAAATTCAAACCTATCTTTCCTCAATACAGTACAGGCTATATTTACCGGAGTAGCCTAGGTGCTTCTCTTTCACCTACTTTCTTCTACCTTTTTGCTCCTCATTCCTATATGAAAAATCATCTACATACTCTTCTTTGTGCTGCTGGCTTACTTTCCGCCGGCGGAGCTACTGCCCAAACCACTGTACCTAATGCAGGCTTTGAAACTTGGGAGAACCGCCCGTTGAGCAATGAACGCCCACAAGGCTGGCTCACGGCAGATGATATAGTGTATCAGGTATTTCAGCCCATTGTTGGACCATTGACGCCCAATGCTACAAAGTTGGTAACGAAGTCTAGTGATAAGTACACTGGTTCTTTTGCTGCCCAACTTATTCCCAAAAATATCTCTGTTCTCGGTCTTGGTAGCCAGCCTGCTCCTGCTATTTTGTTGCTCGGCGACCGTTTTCGCGTAACCTTCGCCGACTTATCGGACCCAACTGCTTTAGCGGACATCAGAAGGTCCCGGGGTATTCCTTATACAGCTCGTCCAGCCCAACTTACCTTTTGGTACAAATTTGCAGGCACGAGCACCGACCAAGCGCAAGTTGCCATGGCACTTAGTAAAGGAAATTTGAGCAATGGTGGCATTATCGTCGGCACTGCTAGCAGCACCACAACTAATGTCATTACGCCAGGCACAACAACTTACAAGCAATTTAGTGTGCCTATCACGTACACTTCAACAGAAGCACCAGATTCGCTGCGACTTGGCTTCAGTGTTGGCGGCAACCAGGTGTTCTCGTCTAGCGCAGCTTTGACCATTGACGACGTTGCCTTCTCCTTTACGACGGCCAACGCCAGCCCAGCCGTAGCCGCTACTCTCAGCGTTTACCCCAACCCTAGCGAAAATGGTCTGTTCTCGCTCGCCTCATTGCAAAAGGCTAGCGTAGCCACGGCACCGCTCAGCGTAACCGACGCTCTCGGCAAAGTAGTACTGCAGCAAGCCGCCGCGCCCGCTAGCGCCGCCAACGGGCGTCAGCTCGACTTGCGTGGGAAGCCTGCTGGTGTGTATTTGCTCCGCCTCGATACTCCCGAGGGAATAGTAGTGCGCAAGCTTCAGCTTCAATAACGTAAGCTAGGTCAACCGAAGCCCACGCCATTGCGTTAGCAGTAGGAAACCCACCTAACGCTATGAAAATTCAAGTTGAAGAGGGCCAGGACAAAGCATTCCTGCCCGATGGCCGCCACACGGTCGAAATTACGGACATCGAAGAAGGCACTAGTGAACACCAAAACGTACCTTTCTTTGCCGTCCGGTTTGAGAATGAAGATGGCTTTGTCAATCAGCGCTTCTACAATTCGCCTGCTGGCTTACCTATCATCCTAGGTTTGTACGAAGCCGCAGGCATTGCGCACGAAGCAGGTAAAGACCTCGATACCAAGCAGCTAATTGGCAAGAAAGTCTCCATCGAAGTGGGCGACCGTAGCTACGCTGATCCAGCAACTGGCAACGAGCGCACGCTACGCCAAGCCTCTGGCTTTCAAGCAGCCTAGGTTAACTTAGCTTCAAAACGAAACGGCCTGCAGAGCTATCTGCGGGCCGTTTATGTTTATGTCAATTGGTGTGCAACCTAGCTTGCCACTACTGGAGTGACGTTGCCCTTCAGCATTACTTCTCCAAAGCCAACACCAACAGTCATGCTTGGTAGCGTCAGGCCGGTATCCGTGATGTGCTCGTCGAGCTTCACCGTTTCGCCATCAACCGTCTGGGCGGTAGTTTCGAAGGGAAGCCCGTGCAGCACCACCTTATAAGTGGCGAAGCTAGGCTTATACTCGCCTTCTATCTCCTGCTTCAGCGTAAGGGTGGTTTCGGTGCCCGATACGGTGAAACGGCGGGTGGTGCTTTGTCCTTCCTGGTAAGCGTAGCCTTCGCCGCCATCGTCGTACAGCACGCTGGCTTCCTTACCATTCTTATAATATACGTGCAGCGTCAGCTCTTCTACTACCTTCTCGCCTACGTACTGCATGAGTGGGTAGAAGGGAATAACAGCCCCTGCTCTCACGAACAACGGAATCCGGTCGAGGTTGGCACTAGCCCACACCTCAGCCCCACCCGAGCGTACTTCATTCGTCCAGTAGTAATACCACTGTCCCTTCGGCAGATACATCCAGCGGCCATCGACACCAGGCGTGGTAATGGGGCACACTAACAGGTGGTCGCCGAGCGAGAACTCGGCCATGCGCAGGTACGTATCCGTGTCGTTCTGATCGAGGAACGCGAGGGGGCGCAACATGGGCGTGCCGTTTTGCACATACTGCCAGAACGTGGTGTACATATAAGGCAGCAAGCGGTAGCGCAACGAAATAAAGTGCCGCGCCAGAGTCATATACTCATCTCCGAAGGACCAAGGCTCTTGGTCGCCGTGGTCGCCGGAGCTGTGCGTGCGGAAGAAAGGGTGGAAAGCAGCTAGCGCCACCCAGCGCACATACAGCTCACCATCAGGTGTTTCCACGAAACCGCCTACGTCAGAGCCTACGAAAGAGAAACCCGAAATACTCAGCCGCTGACACTGGATGTTGGCTAGCCAGAGGTGTTCCCAGCTCGCAATGTTATCACCGGTCCAAGCTGACGAATACCGCTGTCCGCCCGCGTAAGTGCTCCGCGTGATGGTGAAAGGGCGATTAGGGTATGAGAAGCGCTTCACTCCGGCAGCCGTTGCCCGCGCCATTTGCATACCGTAAACGTTGTGCGCTTTCTTGTGCGAAGCCGAATGACCTTCGTAGTGGAAGCGCACATCATCAGGGAAAGTGCCTTTTTCGAACACAGCTGGTTCGTTCATGTCATTCCACACGCCGCGCACGCCATCTTCCTGAATCAACCCCTTGAACAGCCCGGACCACCACTCGCGCACGGCGGGCTTGGTGTAGTCAGGGAAGTTGCAGAGCCCAGGCCACACCGAACCGCGCATCAGCGGTCCATCGGCCCGCCGACAGAAGAAGTCTTGCTCCAGGGCTTCGTTATATACTGGATACTCAGGATCGATCTTGATACCGGGGTCAATGATAACCACCAGTTTGAACCCATCCTCAGCTAGCTCCTTAATCATGCGCTTTGGCTCGGGAAAGTGCGTGGGGCTCCACGTAAAGCACCGATACCCATCCATATAGTCGATGTCGAGGTACAGCGCGTCGCACGGAATCTGCCGCTCGCGGAAGCCCGCTGCAATTTCCTTTACGTTGCTTTCCGGGAAGTAGCTCCACTTACACTGATGGTAACCTAGGGCCCACATGGGTGGCAGTTCGGGCGGGCACGTCAGACGCGTATATTCCTCCGTTACCTCCGTGAGGGTAGGTCCATAAATAAAGTAGTAGTTCATCTCGCCGCCCTCAGCCCAGAAGCTGGTCACGTCGGCACGCTCAGCGGCAAAGTCGAAAAAGGCTTTGAAGCTATTGTCGAAGAAAATGCCATGAGCAATTTTCTGGTGCAGCTCCAGATAGAACGGAATGTTCTTGTAGAGCGGATCGGAGCCTTTCACGTAGCCGTAGGTGTCGGAGCCCCAATTCACAAAGCGCTTGCCGCGCAGGTTCATGTTCTCGGGCTTATCGCCGAGGCCATAGTAGCAAACACCGCTTTGCACCTGCTTGCTCATCTTAACGATGTCGTTGCCGGTGTCGTCGTTATGCTGCCAATGAAAGCCTTTATCATCGTCGCTCAGCACAGTACCCGAGCGGTCGAGAATGCGCACGTGCAAGTTTTCTTTTGACACAGTGCAAATAAGACGGTCGGTAGTAATCCGATAATGGTCAGGTTTCTCGCGAAATTCAAGAAATTGCGGCGCCTGCCGGGGCCGGTCGGCCGGAATAGCGTAGCTAAAATCGGGGGCGAAGCCTACTTCCGTTGCGTAACGAAAACGGAGAATTTTATCCGTAATTACCTGTAATTGTAATTGAACGTTATTTTCGCAGACAAAAAGAAAGTCATGGCCTTGCTGCTGACTTCGCACTACCTGCCCAGGAACTAGCTCCTGTTTAGCTCGTGCGGCCAGATCATTGACCATGTAGTTATTTTCCTGAATCATAAGGAGCTGGGACTTGGAGACTGAGAGAGTGAGGTTGAAAATAAATTTTAGTTCAACCGGATAGATACAGTTAAGTTCGCAAGGTAAAAATCATTGCCGCGATTTTTGCCTACTATTAGATAGGCCTTACCCAAAATCTGGGCCAGCGGCTTTTTAGCGAGAAATTCAGCTTGTTATATACTTCATTGCCCCGCGCTTTTTCATGAATTCTCAAAACTTTACGTTGCTATTGCTAGGCTGGGACGATATGCCGCAGCAATCTGGGGCACCTCAACCTGCTCCGCTTGAGCTAGCCCGTAGCCTATCCCCCCAGGCTACCTTATCAGTCATTCTTCCTCATTTACCAACTTCTGGTAATAAGGAAGTTCCAGACGCACATGTCACTGGTATTGCTGACCTACCTTTGGCTGATTTGGAATCGGCGGCCGGAGGGCAGATCAATTATCCGGCTGGGCAATGGGAAGCGCCTGCGTCTCCTTATGTAGGCGCTACTCACGACGCAGAAGAGAGTTCGTCTACCGTTGCTACTGGAGGCCTGCAGAACCAAGACGCTTTTGCGCTTGAGGCAACAGAGCCAAGTGTAGAAGAAGCGCAGGACCTAGGTTTTGATTCATCGGCCTCAACAGACGCAGCACAAGAAGCTGAACCGACGGCTACTTTTGTGCCTTTCGCTCTATCAAACGACCGCGCCACGCTGGCCGAAGCGCTAGGTGCCCTGCGTACTCCGCCGGTTGACAGTAGCGACCTAAATTTTCAGGTGATTCAGTACGCCCGCTTTGCCACCCGTTTGGCTTTAGCTGAGCAGTTCGCCGTTATCTATGCCATGGATTGGCCGGTGTGGCTAGCTGCTCTGGAGATCCGTCAGGCAACTGGCCGACCGCTTGTTTTGCACGTACACTCCTTGGCCGTTGACCGCGATACGCCCGCTGACCGTGGCTGGGGCCTGGAGCTAGAGCGCCTAGCACTGCGCCGCGCCGATTTGGTGCTCGCCGACTCGGAGGCCGTAGCGCAGCGCTTAATTGCTGAGTATGATCTATCGACGGAGCAAGTACGCGTGGTAGCAGCCTTCGATGATGAAGCATTGCTAGCTGCAGTACGGCCACTTGGGCTAGCTTCTTAGTACTTTTGCTGAATGAATATTGATGCTCCCCAACAAGCTTTCGACGCCGAGCTAGAATTGCACGGCGCTGACGGCGGCGTTTTTCTGACAGTACCGTTCAGCGTACCCGAGGTATTTGGCACCCGTGGCCAACTGCACGTGCGCGGTACCATTGATGGCTTTCCATTCCGGCTCCCTTTAACTCCAAACGCCGAAGGTGAACACATTCTGCAGGTGCGTAAGGAAATCCGCAATGCCATTGGCAAAACGTGGGGAACTACCGTACATGTCGTTATGGCGCCTGATACCGAGGAGCGCTCGGTGCTGATACCCGACGATTTGGCTAATGCACTCAGCAGAGCAGGTCTTAACAGTATGTTTGACCAGCTCGCCTACGCTCACCGCAAAGAATATGCGCGGTGGATTGAGCGGGCCAAGAAATCGGAGACGCGCATCAAGCGTGTGCAGGAGGCTATCGAGTTAATTAAAGCAGGCAAAAAGCTGAGTTAGTTATTCGTCTATTTGTTTTTACGCCGTCATCTAGCCTAGCTAGGTGACGGCTTTTTATTTTATGATATATATTAATTAATATTAAAAGTATTGATCAATCAGAAGCTTTTCATGCAGCAGTTATTTTTGCATGCTATTCTTCTGGCTCCTGTAAAACTGGCATAACTCCTGCAAAGCTAGCGTAAGTATGAGAGCTACTTTATTAGTACGCGTTTACTACTCAACAATTGATATACTTACCAGTTAATAAAACACAATCGTTTATCAACCAGCCACATAGCTTTATAATTAAAAACTTATTATAAATCCATAGGTAAATATAGCTTAAGTAAAACTTAGCTTGTTTTCTTTAATTTATACAAAACGTTTCTAAACTTGCGTTGGTTATTGCGGATCATTACCCGATTGGCAGGCAAATGCCGCCCTTTGGGAATTGACCGTTTTCCCGCCCCAAACATTTAGTTAGTGCCTGTTAGCAAGCTGGTACGAGCTTTGATATTAAAAGTTTACACGTAGCAGAAAAGTACACTTTACGCTAACTGTTGCCGTTCCCTAGGCGTCTCTTCTGGTCTAACCGAGTACCAGACTCCCGCTTAGTCCCGCTCTCTCTCCTCACCCATCCCGGACAGACTTCACGCATATTCCTGGCTTATCTGCATTGGTTCTATCAATGCCGCTTAGGCTTTATATATGCTATGATCTGCTTCGTGTTAGGCATAGGTGCACAATTGTACTGTGCTAGCTTGATAGACTTTCTCTTAGAACCTCCCTCGTTCCACTCCCTTTTTTCTCCCCTACTGTGTCTTTTGATTTGGAAGCAGGAGCCCTCATCCCGGCTCTGTTTGATCTCTCTTCGGAATGCCAGGGGCAAGCCCCCATTGACTCTACTACCGTTGTTAGCGTTGCGCCACCCGTAACCGCTAGCTCGCGCACCACCTATGCCAACGTAGTACTGCCCGGCGACTTTCCAGACCCCACCATCACAAAAGTTGGTGACACTTATTGGGCAAGCGCCACTTCCGCAGAGTGGGGCCCAGTTTTCCCGCTGTTCAAGTCGACGAACTTGGTAGACTGGGAGCTGGTAAGCCACGTATTCATGGATAAGCCTGAGTGGGCAGAAGCTAGCTTCTGGGCACCAGAAATCAGCTACGAAGACGGCAAAACCTACATTTGCTACACAGCCCGCAAAAAAGGCGGTCCGTTGTGCGTAGCTATTGCCAGCGCCGATGATCCAGCGGGTCCTTACGTAGACCATGGCCCATTGGTAGGTCAGCGTCGAGGCTCCATTGATGGCTTCCCGCTGCGCGACGAGAACGGCGTACTGTACTTGGTGTGGAAAGAGGACGGCAATGCTTATGGCAAGCCTACCCCCATCTGGGCACAGCGCATGAACGAGAAGCGGACAAAGCTGATCGGCAAGAAGCATGAGCTGTTCCGCAATGATGCTCCTTGGGAAGGCAACCTGGTAGAAGGATCTGCTTTTGTGGAGCACGATGGTTACTTCTACATGTTCTACGCTGGCAATGGCTGCTGCGGTAGTGGCTGTACTTATGCTACAGGCGTGGCTCGCTCTCGCAGCTTGCTAGGTCCGTGGGAAAAGTGCCCGCAGAACCCCATTCTGAAGAAAAACAAAACCTGGAGCTGCCCCGGTCACGGTACCGTTGCCGAGTATGAAGGCCGTTGGTTCTTGCTGCACCACGCTTACCACGCTAGTAGCCACGAGTTCGTAGGTCGCCAGGGCATCTTGAGCGAGTTTACTTGGAACGAGGAAGGCTGGCCTGAGTTCGAAGGCAACAGCCCTCAGGCTGCTCCGCTGCACAACGTTAGTGCCCTGAACCTCACCGACCATTTCTCCAGCAACCAGCTCGCTGGTACGTGGCAGTGGCCTATCGGCAAGCGGCCAGTAGTAGGCGTAGGCGACGGCCAATTGTTGCTGTCAGCTTGCCCAGAGCAGCTTGGCTCCATGGTGGCCCAGCGTACGTATGCGGCTACATACAAAGCTACTACGTCGCTTAATGCTGCTGCCCTGCCAGAAGGCACGTTTGCTGGTCTGACGGCTGTTGGCGACCCAGGTAATGCGCTGGCTTTGATGGCCGGCAATGGCAAGCTGCAACTATGGTACGTGAAGCAAGGTGAAACCCAGTGCCTCACCGAAGTAAGCTTGGAACTGCCTCGCAACCTAGGTTTGCGGGTCGAAGCATGGGGTGGCCAGCGCTACCGGTTCTCCTACAGCACCAACGGTGTTACTTGGCAGCCAATGCCGATGGATAGCTTCTCGGTAAATGGTACTTATCTGCCACCTTGGGACCGAGGCATCCGCGTGGGTCTGCTGGCACAAGGCCCAGAAGACGTGACGGTAGCTTTCGATAGCTTCACTATTCGTAACCAACGCTAGGTTATCCTGACTTAGCTTTTGAACCCCACGGTACCAACGGCAAGAGCTGTCGGCACCGTGGAGTTCTTGTTTTATCGATACGCTAGAAGTCCTGTGCCGGCGAAGCTAGGTGCTCAGATTGTAGCTCAACAGCGCTAAAAAATGTGTTTCTCACCAACTGCCTCACGCTCAATTGGAGAACTCACTACCAAGCTCAGCACTAGTTGCCAAGACGACGAGGCACCAGAAAAAAAGACGCATTTAAGTCAGTCTTTTCATAGGCTAGGTCCGTAAAAACGTCAGTTGGCACAAGTGATATAGCAAGCTCAACCGTATAGCAGTCAAGATCTTGCGCGTTGTACATGAGCTAGATCTGTGCTATAAGTGCTAACCCTTTTCGTTTCTTTCCACCCCAACCTAACCACTGCTATGAACAACGAAAATGCAGCCCCCACTTCAGAGGAATCAAGCGGCGCTCAGCGCGTAAGCATGGCGCACAGCGGCCAGAATGAGTTTCCGATCAAGAAGCACCCTGGTCAGCAGCCTTTGCAGGAAACCGGCAGCGACGACACGAAACGCGCTATGAATGACGCTGGCGAAACCAAAGAAGACAGCAACCAGGAAGGCGGCACGGCCAAACACTAACCAGTGCTATACCAACAAAGAGAGGCGCCGCGGAAGATTTCCGCGGCGCCTCTCTTTGTTAATGTCTAAGCTAGGTCTACTGCTTTCTAAGCAGTGCTCCGGTGGCTAGACCTAGGCCAGCCAGAGCCGCAGCGGCTAGCAGCGGGTGTTTTTGTGCCTTCACGTAGAGGCTGCTCGAACGGAACCAGCCTTCGTGGGAGCCGCGTTCGTGCAGGCCGTAGCCCGCTTTGTAGAGGGCACTAGTTTCGGGGTTGCGCGAAGGGCGCTTCGGGTCGATTTGTGTAGGTGGAATCAGCACTTCCATGATCTTATCCATGAGCCGCGGGGCTAGGTGTCCCACCGCCGCAAGCGCTTTGGCCTGGAAGCCCACATACATATCGCGCTTGGGGTGCGCGGCCGCAAACAGAATGGATTCGGCTACAGTCTCCGGGGGGTATACCATGCCCCGGTGCGCTACTTGGTGCTCATAGTAGCTTTGAGCGTGCTCGTTGTAAGGCGTATCGATGCGGCCGGGGTGAATGAGCGTAACCGAGACAGGCGCCTTTTCCATCTCTAGCTCCATGCGTAGCGCATTGGTCCAGCCGTGGAGCGCGTGCTTGGCGGTTGAGTACGTCGACTGTACCGGCGTGGCCCGGTCGCCAAAGAAGCTGCCGATGTTGATGAGAGCTCCCGGCTCATTACGCTGCTTAAAGTGCTGCACGGCAATGCGCGAGCCGTATACCACGCCCCAATATACGGTGTCGAACATGCGCCGCATGTCCGAAATGGACACCTCTTCGCAGGTACCGAAAATCGATACACCGGCGTTGTTGACCCAGGTATCAAACGTACCGAACTCCGCAATAGTCGTGGCAGCAATGCGCGCCACATCTTCTTCTATCCCTACATCAGCGGTGACGGCCAAGGCCTGGCCGCCCTGGTTTCGAATTTCCTGGGCTAGCTGTTCGAGCGCCTCGGTGTTGCGGGATGCTACCACTACTTTGGCGCCTTCTTTAGCAGCCATCCGGGCTGTCACCAGACCGATACCGCTGGAAGCACCCGTGATAACAATTGTCTGTTCTTTAAGTGGCTTGAGTCTTACTGTCATGGCGTGTTTTGAAGTAACTAACTGGATTAGAGAGCTTACCTGGCAACGAGCAGCTGGTGCATGGTTCGATTAGCCTAGGTAGCGCGTCTTTTTACGAGACCAGTCAGTAGAAATAAACACGGATTTACCTTCTGCAAACACGTAAAAGCTAGGCACAAATACTGTCCGTAGTACGTAGCCTTGGAGTAGAAAATTAGCTTGTAGCTAGGCTGGTTCGTCGTCAGTTCTAATAGCCACTCACGAAAAGCAGGCTGCGCCGGCATCATGCACGATCTATAAAAATAGCGGCGCCTGCTGTCAGCTAGTATTCACTAGCTGACAGCAGGCGCCGCTAAGTTGGGCTACCAGAAGATCTTCTGTAGAAGTACTATTACACTTTCGCCAACACCAAGGCCGTGCGGCTTGTGACGTAAAGACTGAGTTTTTCGACGCCGTCTTCCCCAAACGTTTCGTAGGTCAGCGAGTCATCGATGCGGTCGAAGCCACCAAAGCGGCCATCATCGGAGGTAAGAATGATGCGGTAGCGGGCGCGCTTTGGCGTGGGCACAAAGAAGCGGTAATCGGGCACGCTGCGGCTGACGTGGAAGTTGAACACGAAGATCAAACCGCCACGCTCGAAGATCAGTACTTGGTTTTCTGGATCGTTGTTGAGCAGTTTGGCCTGACCAGCAGCTAGCAGACGCCGTTGCTTGGCGGTGGCAATCATGGCGCCATCAAAAGCCTGAAGCTGCTCGTAGCGTAAATCGGGATTATCGGCTAGTGACCACTGGCGGCGAGCATATTGGTAGCTCCAATTGTTGCCCTGGCGCGGAAAGTCGACCCACTCAGGATGGCCAAACTCGTTGCCAATGAAGTTCAGGTAGGCTTCGCCGCCTAAGGAAAGCGTAAGCAGCCGGATCATTTTGTGCAGCGACACGCCACGTGCCACCACTGGGTCGGGGTCATCTTGGCGCATGTGCGTATACAAGGCAACATCCATCAGCCAGTGTGCTAATGTCTTATCTCCCACAAGGGCTTGATCGTGGCTTTCGGCGTAGGCTACCGTTTTCTCACCTAGGCGCCGGTTGGTGAGCGTATACCACAGGTCACCTAGGTTCCAGTCTTCGTCGGGCGTGTGCTTGAGCAGCTTGATCCAATAGTCGGGAATACCCATGCCGAGGCGATAGTCAAACCCAATGCCTCCCTCCTGGATGGGCCGGCACAGACCAGGCATGCCACTCATATCTTCGGCAATCAGCAACGCGCTAGCTTTTATCTCCTTTACCAGCGAAGCCGCTAGCTGCAAGTACAGGATGGCGTCATCGTCGGCGTCAGAGCCAAAGTACTGGCTGTAGTCACTAAATGCTACCCCCTCACCGTGATGGAGGTAAAGCATACTTGTCACCCCATCGAAGCGAAAGCCATCAAAGTGAAACTCTTCGAGCCAATAGCGCAGGTTCGAAAGCAGAAATTGCTGCACTTCGGGCTTGCTGTAGTTGAATAGCTTCGAATCCCAGCCAGGATGGTCGCCGCGCGAGCCCTCGTGGAAGTACTGCCCACCAGAGCCGTCGAAATCGGCTAGACCTTCGGCTTCGTTTTTTACGGCGTGTGAGTGTACCACATCAAGCAGCACGGCAATGCCGCGGTTGTGGGCTTCATTGATTAGGTGCTTTAGCTCCTCGGGCGTGCCAAAGCGCGAGGAAACCGCGAAAAAGTTGGCGACATGGTACCCAAAAGAGCCATAATAAGGGTGCTCCATAACGGCCATAATTTGCAGGCAGTTGTAGCCGAGCGCTTGCACCCGCGGCAGTATTTTTTCCGCAAACTCCAAGTAGCTCCCCACCTTGCTTTCCTCGGTAGCCATGCCGATGTGGCACTCATAAATGAAAGGCTCCCGCACACAATTCGGAATGCGAAACTTTTGGTCGGTCCAGGTGAAGGAGGTGCTCGGTCGCCATACTTGGCCAGCAAAATCGTTGGTATGCGGGTCTTGCACGGCGCGTCGCAAGGTGGCGGGCAGGCGGTCTTTGGCGCCGTGCTGGGTCACCACGTGTACTTTGTAGCGGCTGTAGTGGCTAAGGGCTTCGCCGTATTGCTTGTCGGGCAGAAACACTTCCCACACGCCATTTGGTCCTTTCTGCAGGGGCGTTGCTCGCCGGTCCCAGCCGTTGAAATCGCCCACCAAGTACAAGGCTTCGGCGGCCGGAGCCCATTCCCGGAATGAATAGCCGCGGCGGCGTGGGTCATAGTTGAGACCTAGCCATTGGTGCGCCGTGGCGAACTTCGCCAGAGAGCCGTACTCTTGCCGAATTGCGGCCAGGCGTTCTTCTAAGCGAACTTGCCGGGCGAGCAGCACCGGTTCGTACGGCGCAAGAAAAGGATCTTGCTGAACGAGCGGCAATACGGGAGCCAGTGCAGGAGCGGGAGTGGTTTCGGTAGTCATGGTGCGGGAGGGTTTGGCTTTAAAGCTACGATAACAACCGACTTGCGGCTAAACTACAACCAGAACATTTGTCCTCAGGCAGCCCCTAGGTCATACTGCCATTTAAAGCCAAATGAAGGGTTTGCAGGAAAATCACAGGCCAATTAACTGAGATTTTTGACTTCGCTTTGATCGACAATTTGCCTTCTAGGCTAGGCTCTTACCTGAATGTTGGCTTTCTTGAAAGTTCTGTTGCCGCGCAAGGTAGCAGCCCTTACTCTAACCTGCATGAAACGACACCTTTACCCGCTTGCCCTCGCCGCCTTATTTTCTTGTACCAGCACGGCCACGCGTCCCTCCGCGTCGTCGGCTTCGGCGACAACAACCCTGGCTGCCACACCGCCTGCCGTTACGGCCGACGTTACGGCAAGCAAAGCGATGGTCGTCTCGGCGCACCCGGAAGCCTCGCGCATTGGCCTGGATATTCTGCGAAAAGGCGGCAACGCCTACGATGCGGCGGTAGCGGTGCAGTTTGCCCTGGCGGTGGCATTGCCAGTAGCGGGCAATATTGGGGGCGGCGGCTTCGTGCTCTACCGCGGCGCCGACGGCCAAGAAGGCGCCCTCGACTTCCGCGAGATGGCGCCCGCCGCTGCTAACCGCGACATGTACCTCGACGCGCAAGGGAACGTCATTCCCGACCGTAGCACCGCCGGTCATTTGGCCGTGGGCGTGCCCGGTACGGTAGCAGGCATGGAGGCCCTGCACAAAAAGCTAGGTAAGCTGCCGTGGGCCGACCTGGTGCAGCCGGCTGTTGACCTAGCCACCAAGGGCTTGAGGCTGACCACCAAAGAAGCGGCCGGCTTGAATAATAACCGCGCAATTTTTTTAAAATACAATTCGCAAACACCGCCTGCCTACGTGCGCCCCGATGGCGATACACGCCCCTGGCAAAAGGACGACCTCATTCAGTACCCCGACCTAGCTCGCACTCTAGAGCGCATCCGCGACAAAGGCCGCGATGGTTTTTACCAGGGCCCAACTGCCGACTTGCTCGTGGCTGAGATGCAGCGGGGCACTGGGCTTATTACCAAACAAGATCTGCAGAACTACCAGGCTAAGTGGCGCACGCCGTTGCACGGGCAGTACCGCGGCTACGATATTCTGGCGTTTCCGCCCCCAAGTAGCGGCGGCGTAGTGTTGCTGCAAATGCTACAAATGCTAGAGCCTTACAACCTAGGTGCCCTTGGTTGGCACTCGCCGGCGGCGGTTCATCTTATCACGGAAGCTGAGCGCCGCGTGTACGCCGACCGCGCCAAATACCTAGGGGACCCTGACTTCGGGCGGGTGCCGGTGGCGCAGCTCCTAGATAAGAAGTACAACAAGGAACGCATGGCTACCACCCGCCGCGACGGCAAGGCGACGCCCAGTAGCGAAGTAACCGCCGGCGCTGGTTTGCCAGGCTACGAAAGCGACCAAACCACACACTATAACATTGTGGATGCGCAGGGCAATGCCGTGGCATGCACAACCACCCTCAACGGAGCCTACGGCAGCAAAGTCGTGGTGGCGGGGGCCGGTTTCTTCCTCAACAATGAGATGGACGACTTTTCGGCCAAGGCCGGGGTGCCGAACATGTACGGCCTAGTAGGTGGCACGGCCAATGCCATTGCCCCGGGCAAGCGCATGCTCTCGGCCATGACGCCGACCATTCTTTCGAAGAAAGGCAGGCTAGCTATGGTAGTCGGCACGCCGGGCGGCAGCACCATCATCACCAGCGTCATGCAGGGCATTATGAACGTTGTTGACTACCACCAGAATGCCCAGCAAGCGGTAGCCGCGCCGCGCTTACACCACCAGTGGCTGCCCGACCAGATTGACGCCGAAGAAAACGCCTTACTACCTGCCGCCCGTGACACGCTCCAAAAGCGCGGCTACAAAATCAACCCGCGTAACCCCTGGGGTCGCATGGAAATCATCTGGGTGCTGCCCGATGGTCGTCTGCAAGGCGGCGCCGATCCTAGGGGCGATGATACGGCTGTAGGATATTAGTCCCTCCAAAACAAGATCAGTCCGAGCAAGGCACGGAATCTGAAACACTGCTCCAGGAGCTATGTCCAGATTCCGTGCCTTGCTCGGACTGATCTTGTTTGGTGGCGACTATTGTAGCTGCTTCAGCTCGCGTGCTATGTCGCTGAGTCGCTGACCTAGCTTATACAGGCTATCCAGAAAAATAGGATTAGCGCCGTCAGCCAGGGCATTGATGTTCTCGGCAAGGGTTTGCAAAGAGGCCGAAATTTGGGCGGCATCGCCTCCGCTGAGGTAGCCTTTTAGGTCCACCAGGTTGCTGATGAGAGTGTCGTAAGTCCCGCTACCACCGCGCAGGAGCTGAATCCAGCCATCAATCTTTTCAGGAGCGGCCGCAGCGAGCTGGCCTAGGTCCTCGATGCCGAGTGCAGCAATCGTGGTTTCAAACTGTTTGGCGCTATCAGAATGTGCAATAGACATAAGTGCAGGGTTATTCGGGTGAGGGTGAATTTAAGGGAGCTTTTACACCGTCGGCGGCGCGTAGGAGCACTTGGCCGAGCTGCTGCAATTGTTCTTTGTATTCCTCATCAGCCTGCTCGGCTGCTTTGGTAGTAGTCTCGCCGAGGCGCTGCAACGAGCCACTGATGCGGTCGGTATCCTTGTCGTTGAGGTAGCTTTTTAGATTTTGTAGCTCCTCAACCATGTCGTTGCCGCCGGTTACACCGAACGTGCGCACAGCATCAATCCAGCTATCGATAACGATGGGTGCCTCAACGGCTGCCGCGTGCAGGTTGCCGCTCAGAATGTCTCGCGTGGAACGCAGGTTAGCAGACGGATCGGATGGGTTAGTGGGCATGAAACAAGTAGTTTGAGAGAAAGCCCAGGGTAAACCTGGTTTTCAGTTAGTAATCAGATTCTTACAACGCGGCTTTCGTGTTGCCAGCAGCTACCACGAGCAACTGACCTAGGTGGCGCAGCTGGTCGCCGATACCATTATGTAGGTGGTCGCCGGCCCAGGTGTGGATGTTGCTCGCGGCCCGTGAAGTTTGTTCGCCAAGACGCTGTAGCAGCGTGTGAGCATTGGCTTGGTCGCCGTTCCGGATGTAGTCGCGTAGCTGCTGAAGGTCGGAGCCCATGGCAGTCAGGGCGGCGATATTTGAGTTTTGCAGAAACGGAATCCAGCTATCAAAGTAGTCGAACGCCACCTGGGGGTCGCGCGAGTTGTTGATGGTGTCGGAAATCGCCAGATTGGTTGCGTACAGATGGTCGTTGAGGTTATCTGTGTTGAGAGCCATGAACGTAGAAGTTTAGGTGAGGGAGCGTACTGAGTCCCTCTTTACGCCTTCCACCGCAGCCTCGTTGTATAGGCCAGCATCTTGCACTTTCAAATTCGGCCATCAGCTAGGGAGCTGTAGGCGACCAACCCCTAGCTTTTCATGCTTCTACAACAACAGGCCACGCCATTTTGCGTCTTTATGCTGGTATGAGGAAAAATCTAGCCGAATGGGTCAAACGCTACTTGCCCGCCGAGGCGCTGTCGCTCGTCGCCACGCTGGCGGCGGGCGGTGCGGCTTTTTCTTTCTCCCACGACCGCACGACCACGGCGCTGGCGGCAACGTGGGCCGGCAACGTGGCCTACTTTGGCTGTATTCTGCTGCAAGACATTCGCACGACGCGCCGCAGCCGCCACGCAACGGGGCAGCGCTACAGTGCTCAGAAGTTTGGTAAAAACATCCGGGCGCTGGTAGTTGAGTTTGGCGCGGCCGAAGTACTCGACAGCTTTCTTATCCG
This sequence comes from Hymenobacter sp. GOD-10R, assembly GCF_035609205.1. Classification (NCBI taxonomy): domain Bacteria; kingdom Pseudomonadati; phylum Bacteroidota; class Cytophagia; order Cytophagales; family Hymenobacteraceae; genus Hymenobacter; species Hymenobacter sp. GOD-10R. Next base: position 1,594,009 of record NZ_CP141184.1, on the reverse strand, counting down.
GCCGCTACTCATGTACTACTTGCCGCTGTGGTTAGGCAGCTTGTCGGGCGGCATCTTGGCAGCCAAGCTAGCGGCCGATGTTACGTTTTACGTTCCGGCCATCATCAGCTACGAGCTCAGCAAAAAACGCCTGCGCAACTTCTAAATACTCAATCAAAAGCAAAAGGAGAGCGGCCTAGGTACGTTGTCTGTCAACACCATACCTAGGCCGCTCTCCTTTACTTAGTACTACCGTCGCACTATTTCTCGACCCGGAACCAGTCGACATCGGCGTTGCCGGAGTCGTTGAACTTGGCAGCGCGGGTACAGAACAGGCCGACTTTGGCCCCGATCCACTTGCCTTCCCGGGCCTGAAACACGCCCCCTACCGGTTGATACTGTTGCCCATCCAGGCTGTAGCTGAACTGACACTGGGCCCCGGCTTGCACCGCCACGCGCAAGTAAATCGGCTGGTTGACGCTAGCGGCCGGCAATTCGATGGGCGCCGACGTCGTTTCGGGCGCTAGCTTATCGGCATTCGCACACACGGCTTGACTGACGTAGCGCTTGCCGCCTTGGTTGGTCAAACTGAGGTAAGCGTAGTCTAGGCCCATGATCAGCAGCCCGAGCTTCTCCCCGTCAACGCGGGGCGTAAACGTCAGCTTGGTGGTGGCGTTAAATACTTCGGCGGGCAGCTTCTGCATCAGCAGGTTCGGCACTTGCCACAGGTTCTGGTAGTGCTCGGGCAACATGACGGAGTAGAGGCGCAGATAGCCTTGCGGACCGTTCAGGTACGCCCAAAAGTCCTGCGGATTAGCGTGCCACTGCCACTGCAACCCTAGGGTGTTGCTCGTGAACTCGTCGGAGGTAGGCGGCGTAGCCAGGGGCTGCGCTTTGCCCTTGATCTTGGGCTTGCGATAGGTGAGCACGGGCTGGCCTTTGCCGTCGCTATCGGGGTCTTCCCCAATCACGGGCCAATCGTTTTTCCACACCATCGGCTGCAAATGCACGACCCGTCCGTAGGGGCCTTGGTCCTGGAAGTGCAGAAACCAGTCCTGGCCGGCATCGGTATCCACCCAAGCGCCTTGGTGAGGCCCGTTGATCGGGGTTTGGCCCTGATCCATGACAATGCGCTCCTCATAGGGGCCATACACGTTTTTGGATCGCAACACCAGCTGCCAACCCGTGGGTACCCCACCGGCGGGCGCAAAGAGGTAGTAGTAACCGTGGCGCTTGTAGAACTTAGGGCCTTCCAGCGTCGGCTGGTCTTTGTGGCCATCGAAGACCAGCGCATCGTCGCCAATCAGGTGCAGCCCATCGGCCGACATGGGGCTCACGGCCAAGATGGTCTTGATGCCGGCGCGGGAGCCAGCAAAGCCGTGCACCAGATACGCCTTGCCGTCTTCGTCCCAGAGCGGGCACGGATCAATCCAGCCCTTGGCCTCCTTCAGACAAACGGGCGCCGACCAGGGACCAGCCGGGTTGGTAGCCGTCGTGACAAAGATCCCTAGGTCCGGGTCGGGATAATAGATGTAGAACTTCTTGTGGTGGTAGCGGATAGACGGCGCCCACACGCCGTTGCCGTGCTGCGGCTCTTGGTAGCGGGCCAGCGGAGGCTGCTTATTGAACACGGCACCAATGATGGACCAGTTCACTAAATCTTTGGAGTGCAAGATCTGCAGCCCCGGCACGGCATTGAAGCTGGAAGAGGTCAGGTAAAAGTCGCTGCCTACCCGGATGGCGTCGGGGTCGGAGTAGTCGGCATAGAGCACTGGGTTTTTGTAGGTACCATTACCTAGGTCTGGCACCCACACCTTCGAGAGTGACGCCGGCGTTTGGGCGTGCAGCGGAATAGCCAGCACGATACCTAGCGCGACAAGCGCCTGCTTTAGCGCTTTCCGTGAGCCATTATATGAGGATGATTCTTTCTTAGTCCGAAGTCGAGATCTTAGCGAATATAGTAGCACAGGAGAGCGTTGAGCGTTTGCAATGCGCAACAATAATAACCAGCACGGCACAGACTGCCGCACAGAACCGCGAATCGGCTGCGGGATATTTTCAACAAAAAACCCTGACAGGGGCCCAGAGTCCTGTCAGGGTTGCAACAACAGCACGAATCTGGTTCAACGCTACCGTTCCGATGCTTAGAGCGTCCGGACTAGAACCTATACCTAGCCTAGCGCTTACTTAGCATCCGAAAATTCCACGGGTTTCCAGGTGTTGTTGGCGGCGTTGATGTCGGGCAGGAGCTTGCTGGGGTTCAGTACTACTGAAGTTATGGCCGAGGTTGAGTTATGGCGGAAGGTCCAGGTACCGCCACGCTGCCAGATTTCGACGGGCAGACGCACGGTGGTGGTTTTGCCGTTCGCTTCTTTCACTTCGGCAATGACGGGCATGGCAGCCTGTCCGCGGTTTTCGATGGTGATGAGCGAGCCTTTTGCCGGGTCTTGGTTGACGTAGGCCACGCCGGTTACAGCTTGGTCGAGCAGCCAGTTTTCAAAGAACCATTCGTGCCAAAACCACGTCAGATCTTCGCCCGCTACCTCGTTCATGGTGCGGAAGAAGTCGCGGGGCTGGGGGTGCTTGAACGCCCAACGTTTGATGTAGCTGCGGAAAGCATAGTCGAAGCGCTCAGGACCTAGAATTTCTTCGCGCAGCAGATACAGGCCGTAGCCCGTCTTGCTGTAGGCGGCAAAACCTAGGTTTCGGGCCTGCGTCACGTCGGGCACCGTGTAGGGCACGTCGGCGTTCGGGTCTTGCATGGCTCTGATGATGCCGGGCGCAGTGCGGCCTTCCACATCAGCCGAGGCCTTGTACTCGCCGTTGTTGAAGGCTTTGGTGGATAAGATGTTGATAAAGGTGTTGAAACCTTCATCCATCCACGGATACTTGCGCTCATTGGAGCCCACAATCATCGGGAACCAGTTGTGTCCGAATTCGTGGTCAGTCACGCCCCATAGGCCGCCCTTCTTAGCCCGCGCTCCGCAAAACACGATGCCGGGATACTCCATGCCGCCCACAATACCGGCCACGTTGGTTGCGGCCGGGTAAGTGTATTCGTACCACTGCTTTGAGTTGTACTCGATGCTTTTCTTAACGTATTCGGTCGAGCGGTTCCAGGCCGAATCCTGGGCAACCTCCGCCGGATAGAGCGACATCGCCAGCGACTTCCGGCCGCTGGGCAGGTTCATCTTCGCCGCATCCCACACAAAAGCCGACGACGCAGCCCACGCCACATCGCGGGCCTGCTGGCAGCGGAAGTGCCACGTCAGGCGTCCGTTCTTGCCCGCTGGGCGGGAGTTAGGTTGGGTCACCTCGTCGGCACCGCGCACAATAACCGTTTTGTCGGAACTGGCAGCCTGCTCTAGGCGGCGCTGCTGGGCGGCGGTCAGCACCTCTGCCCTGTTCACCAGCTCGCCCGAGCCGCCCACGATGAAGTTGGCGGGCACGTTGATGGTGTAGTCGAAGTTGCCGTATTCGAGGTAAAACTCGGCCGACAGATACGGCAACGTGTTCCAGCCTTCAATGTCGTCGTACACGGCCATGCGCGGGTACCACTGGGCTAGCTCGAAGATCTCACCGTTCTTGGTTTGCAGGCGACCTAGGCGGTCGGAGCCGTACTGAGGAATGTTGAAGGCATAGGCAATGCTGATCTTGAGCTTGTCGCCGTGCGGCTTCATGGCCTCGGGCAAAATGATCTGCATGCGCGTGTCGTACACGTGGTACTGCGCCTTGGTTTTCTTGCCGTGAAACTCAATGTTGACGGTTTGCAGCGTGTCGCCCCCTTGGAAACCTGGCGCCGAGTTCCCGTTGCGGGCCCCCGAAACAGGTGTAGTGGCAGTACCACGCGACTTCGGGCTAAACAAGTTCTGATCGAGCTGTACCCACACGAAGGGCAGCGGATCGGGGCTATTATTGGTGTAGGTAATGTCGGCCGTGGCGCTCAGCCTAGCCTGCTTATCATCTAGCGTAGCCGCAATTTTGTAGTCGGCCGCATTCTGCCAGTACGTAGCGGAAGGCTGGCCGCCGGCGGTGCGTGTTGCCGGGCCGCGCTCGGCCAGAAACGTGGGTGAAAACAGCGCGCGCGCGTCGTAGCGGGGACCTACAACCGGCGGCGCCATTTGCTGCGCAGTAGCTAGCGTAGATAGGAACGTACCGGCACTGAGCAACAAGCCGGGCAATAGATATTTGTTCATAGTGAGGGGTTGAGAGAACAGGTGCCTTCAAGAACGCGAAACCATTTCAAAAGCTGCTTACCTCGCTGCTTTTCCCCTAATGCGCTGCATCCGTTACTCCACAGTATAAACATTTCGGGTACGCCTGGACTTTTCAATTCCGTTTGAACCACCACAACACCCCTCATGGAAAAGCGTGAATTAGGAAAATCTGGCCTGCAAGTAGCCCCTTGGGCCTTCGGCGGCAATGTTTTTGGCTGGACGATTGACGAGCCTACTTCTTTCAAATTGCTGGACGCCTTCGTGGACGCTGGCTTCAACTTCATCGATACTGCCGATGTGTACTCAGCGTGGGTGCCCGGCAACAAGGGAGGCGAGTCGGAAATTATTATCGGCAACTGGCTCAAGCAGCGTGGCAACCGCGAACAGCTCGTTATTGCCACCAAAGTGGGCAGCGAGATGGGCCCAGGCAAAAAAGGTCTGTCGAAAAATTACATCCGCCAGGCCGTAGAAGACAGCTTGCGCCGCTTACAAACCGACTACATCGACCTTTACCAGTCGCACCGCGACGACCCCGATACGCCGCAGGAGGAAACCCTGCAAGCTTATGCCGAGCTGATTAAGGAAGGCAAAGTGCGCGCTATTGGCGCTTCTAACTTCACCGCCGACCGACTGCGTTCGGCCCTGGAAATTAGCCAGCAACAAGGCTTACCGCGCTACGAAACCCTGCAACCCGACTATAACCTCTACGACCGCGCCGACTTCGAGCGGGAGCTAGAGCCACTTTGCCTGGAGCATAACCTAGGTGTTATCAACTACTTCGCCTTAGCCAGCGGGTTCCTCACGGGCAAGTACCGCTCGGAAGACGACTTCAAGAAAAGCCAGCGCGGCGGCGGCATGAAGAAGTACCTGAATGACCGCGGCTTCCGCATCCTGAAGGTGCTGGACGAAGTAGCTGAGCGCTACAACGCCACGCCGGCCGAAGTGTCGCTGGCTTGGCTTATCGCCCGGCCTAGCATCACGGCTCCCATTGCCAGCGCCACTAAAATCGAGCAATTGCAAGACCTCGCCAAGGCTACGGAATTGAAGCTCGACTCGGCCGCCGTCGACCAGCTGACGCAAGCCAGCGCTTAGAGGACAGATCATCTTTGACGAGCTAATCCGTTTGGATTGTCGTAATTGCCCCGGCTACTTTTGCTAGCCGGGGCTTTTTTTCTACTTTGAAACCTTATTCTGGTACCCTCCTGCTTATTACTAGTACTTTTCTTGTTCTTGTTACCTGTCTCTTTTTATGGATTCGCTGTCTCTCAGTACCGAGCACTATATTGGCAATGAGCTTTCCCTCTTCGAAAAAGCCGTCAACTGGAAAGCGTATTATGGCTCTAAGTTGAAGCCCTATCTCAAAAACCGAGTACTGGAAGTAGGCGCTGGTATTGGTGGCACAACCCTTTCCCTCTGCGACGGCTCCCAGAAGGAATGGCTGTGCGTGGAGCCCGACGCCGCCTTAGCAAGCGACGTATCCCGACTCATAGAAACCAAAAAGCTTCCCTCCTGCTGCCATCTGCACGTTGGCACGCTGTCCGATTTACCCAAACAAGCACCGTTCGACGCCATCATGTACATTGATGTGGTGGAGCACATCGAAGATGACCGCAGCGAGCTAGCTTTAGCGTATGAGCACTTGGCACCTAACGGTGTACTGATTGTGCTAGTACCGGCTTACCAATGGTTGTATAGCCCCTTCGACAAAGCGATTGGCCATTATCGGCGCTACACCCGCTCCATGCTCCTGAAAGCGATGCCGCCGCAAAGCAAGATTCTGCATGCCTGGTATTTGGATAGTGTAGGCCTATTAGCATCGGGCGCCAACAAGATGCTCCTGAAGCAAAGTGACCCCACCCCAAAACAGATTAAATTCTGGGACAGCTTGCTGGTTCCTGTCTCCAAGGTGACAGACAAAATCTTTCAGCATCGCTTCGGGAAATCAGTGCTTGTTATTGCGCAGAAGCCCGGCTAACGACAAGCACGATTAGTTGCGGGCTTGCCCGGCAGGCAGCATAGGCTTTGCTACTAAGTCAAACGCCAGTTGAAAATCGTTGCGGATGGCGTAATCACCTAGGTTCTGGAAGAAGCTCGTGGAATTGTAGGTAACGCCAAACGCAGTCCGGTCAACGGTAGCGGTGCCCGTCAGATGCAAGCCATCGGGGCGCTGCTCCACCGTCACGGGAAAGCGAATGGGTTTCGTGACCCGCTTTATGGTCAGCTGACCTACAGCTTGCCCCTGCGCCATTTCTTGTAGCACAAACGTAGCCGTTGGATACTGCTCAACGGCAAAGAAGTCGGCGCTACGCAGGTGCTCCTGTAGCTTCGCGTCGGCATGCGCTAGGGTCCGCATGTCTACTTCAAGGTGGCCGTTACGGAGTGCCTGGCCGTCGTACTCGAAGCTGCCCTGCCGCAGCCGTATGGTGCCACTCGGCGCCCAGGAGCCCACCTCGGCATGACCGGTCCACGTCAATTGGCTAGCCTTAGGCTCGATCTGATAACGCAGCGCCGCTGGGCGAAATGCAAGGGTAATAAAGGCGAGGCAGAAGAAAAGAACGAAGGATTTCATGGCTTTCGACGAGGTTGAAGTTGAAAAAGAGAAATAGCTACGCTAGGACCTAGGCTTAGCTTCGGTTTCGATCAGGCCCATGCCTTTGTAGAGTTTTCCGTTCTTGTCTTTGGCCAGAATGTACCAGAGCGCATCGCCGCCGTACAGGCGCTGGGCGCTGTCGGCGAAGCGGTAGTTCTTGACGAAAGTGTACGTAGTGCCTGCCTTCAGCCGACCACCAGGGCAATTGAACAATTCGGCAAACTCGGCGGGAGTTTCGCGCATGTTGGCTTGCCAACCCTCTTTGCTATACCAGATAAAGCTGCCGCACTCCACCACTTCTAAGTCGCCCACTTCGGAGCGAATCATGGTGCTGTGCTTCCAAACGTAATGACCGGGTTGTGCCGAACCAGGCTCGGGATAAACGGGGTTGGGAGTATGCCAGAGCGTGAGGCCAACCGGTACTTGCCGGAGCTTATCGGGTAGCACGCGGCTGTGGTCGGACCAGGCCGATTGCGCACAGAGGTGGAAGCTAGCTGCCAGGAGCAGGCTCAGTAGAAGCAGTAGTTTTTTCATGACCGTAGTTGCGTTGAAGTACGGTTCGAAGGTGGCAGGACCTAGCCTACCAAGCGCCCCAAGGCCGGATCTGGGGCGTACCACATCATGATTTGGGCCGTAGTAGGCTCTTTTAGTCGGGAAATTTGCGTGAAGAAGCCCTGCTCCTTGAGCTTAGCATTTACTTTCTAGCCTCCTCGGTAGTAGCCTTGATCTTACAGCGGCAGAGCTACAAATGATTTCGTTATCTTCTGCAGGCGACAAACGACAGCATGGATATTCTCTGGCTTGGCTACTTTCAAGTGTCGTCGAAGAAGTAAGCTCACTACTGCATAAACGGAGCTAGCCTAAGGCGCAAAACAGCAGGCGACCAGAATTCCCTTTAAATTTAGCTAGCTCATTTGCCTTCTTCTGTGCTTGCGTATGCTGCCCTTTCTCAACTTATGGTCCGTCTTGATTCTATTGGGCGCCGCTCAAGGACTATTGCTGAGCTGGACGTTCTTTTTTTCATCCCAAGGCATACGACTTAGCAACCGCCTACTGGGGTTGCTTACACTCACGCTAGCTCTGTTAGTCGTCGAGATTCTACTGTGCTACTCAGGCTACATTCAATTCGTGCCGTTTTTCGTAAGCCTCACTGAGCCGCTGAACTTCGTCATATCGCCGTTGCTGTATCTCTACATCCGCAGCATCATCGAGCCAGCGTTTCGCTGGCGGCCGCGCTATCTGGTGTTGCTACTGCCGGCTGCGGCGCACGCTCTGTACTTGGTACCCTTCTTTGCTCAGACCAACGCCTGGAAGCTGCGCACTGTAGCCGAGTCGTTTCACCAGCCGCATCCTGCTGCTCCGGAAGCGGCGCGCAATTTCTGGTGGTTTGCCACCTACACGCCGTTCTACAACGCTTTCTATGGTATACTAGGCAGCTACCTGCTGTTGTACCTAGGTTTGCAGCTTCGCCTACTACTCACCTACCAGCGCGAGCAAGCGGGCCGGCCTTCCCAGCCGACCCCGGCACTCAGTTGGTTGAAGCGCTTGGGCTTAGGGTTTAGCCTGCTACTGCTCGTCTACGTGGGCGCTACTACTTATTACCACTTCACTACGGGCTATGTCAACGATACCGGCGACGTGTGGGTGGCTTCTCTGATTTCGCTGCTTTTCTACGGGATGAGCGGCCGGGCCATTAGCCGTTCTAGTCTACTTACCCTTCAGCCCTCAGCCGAAGAGCCTGTACCGGAAGCTGCTACCCCACGCAAGAAATATGAAAAAACCGCGCTAAGCCCCGAAGCTTCCGGCGCAATCCTAGGTCGCCTCCGTACGCTGATGGCCGACACCAACGCCTACCGAAACCCTGATCTTTCCCTGGCCGAACTGGCTGCTCAACTGCATTTGCCGCCTCACCACCTCTCCCAAGTCATCAACGAGCAGTGCCAGCAAAATTTCTTCGATTTTGTCAATACCTACCGCATTGATGACGTGAAGCGTCAGCTCCAGAGCCCTGAAACGGCACACCTAAAGCTAGAAGAAATTGGGTTTACTGCGGGCTTCAACTCGAAATCTGCTTTCAACGCCGCCTTCAAAAAGCATACATTGACCACGCCCTCCGAATTTCGCAAAAATGCCTTGCTGCAGTAAAAACCCAGTTTGCAGGAAATTGTCACGTCCGGATTCGTAAGGTAGTACGCCGGGCTTGTAAGGTGTGTCGTACAGTGGCGGCGCCAACAGTAGATTTGAGTCTCGATTCACCTACAACCTTATCAGCCATGCGTCCTGCTACTGCTCTACCATCCACCGAAGCCCGTCGCTACGACCTCGATTGGCTTCGGGTCCTCGCCTTCGGCCTGCTAATATTTTATCATACGGGAATGGTTTTCGTGGGCTGGCAATTCCACCTCATGAGTCAGGTTAGCAGCCCGGTGCTGGAGCTGCCCATGGAGTTTTTGAATCAGTGGCGTATGCCGCTATTATTTGTAATTTCCGGAGTTGGCGTCACCTTTGCCCTGGGCCGTCGCAAGGCCGGCCAGTTCATCGGCGAGCGGCTACAACGTCTCTTGTTACCGCTAGCGTTTGGCATGCTGGTAGTGGTAGTGCCGCAGGTGTACTACGAGCGGCTAGCCCAAGGTGCGGGCTACACGTCTCTCCTCGACTTCTACCCGCATTACTTCGAAGGCACTTACCCCAAGGGTAACTTTACCTGGAATCACCTTTGGTTTATTGCTTACCTACTCCCCTTCTCGCTACTCAGTCTGCCGCTTTTCTTGCAACTGCGCAAGCCTGCTGCCCAGGTCCTACTTGCCCGCCTGAGCCAATGGCTCCAACGACCGGGTCGCGTGTTACTGTTTGCGCTGCCGCTTGTCTTCCTGCAACTCGTGCTACGCCCTTACTGGCCCGACCACCGCAATCTGGTTTCGGACTGGTTCAATTTTGCCTTCTACCTTACACTGTTTGTCTACGGCTACTTGTTCGGCCCCCTGGCGGGCTTCTGGCAAGCTGCCGAACGACAGCGCTACTTGTTCCTGACCCTAGGTCTGGCCGCCTTCAGCTTCTACTATTGGGGTGGTGATTTCTATTCCGCCTTTATCAGCGGCGCTATCAAACGGGCCGTACAAGGTATCAACTGCTGGTGCTGGATACTGGTCTGCATTGGTTTCGGGCGGCGCTATCTTAATCGAAACTCGCTACTACTCCAACGCGCCAACGAGGCAGTGTATCCGTTCTATATTCTGCACCAAACGGTACTCATCGCCTTGGGCTACTACGTGCTGCAATGGCCCGCTACCAACGCCGCCAAATTTCTGGTTATTGCCCTAGGTACTTTCGGGGGCACCTTGTTTCTCTACGCTGTTATCTACCGCTCTTCGGTACTCCGGATTCTGTTTGGAATGAAGCCGAAATCGTTCGCAGCTGAGCGGAAAGCAACGAAAACCAACGGGCACCAAAACACGCTACGGCTACTCCCTGTGACAGCAGGCAATAGCCGTAGCGCAGTTGATCAGGACGTTGACAGTTCCAGTTGGCCAGATCCCGTGCGGTAGTTTAGAAACGTAGCTGCGGCCTAACTTTTGGGCTCTTATTTCACTTACTCTCAATATCAACTGAGGGCAAAGAGCTAGGTAGCAAAATAGTGCCCCTGCTCCAAATCGGCCAACAAGCCGGAGTGCGTGGGGTGCCAGTTCAGGCGTTGCTGCGTTAGGGTGCTGGAGGCAGCTAGGTCCATACTGGCAAAGCGCGCTAGCCAGTTGAAATGCGTGGCGGCTTCCTCGACTGACTTTGACACCACCGGCACACTCAGGTGCCGACCGATGATAGCTGCCAGGTCGCGTAAGGAAATGCCTTCGTCGGCTACTCCGTGGTAACTCGCCCCGGCTGCCCCCTGCTCTAGCGCCAGCCGAAATAGGCGGGCCGCATCAAGCCGGTGTACTGCTGGCCAACGGTTTAGCCCTTCGCCAATGTACGCGGACTCACCTTTTTGCCTAGCCACTTGAATGAGGTAGGGCACAAAAGCGGAATCCCTCTCACCGTGCACCGACGCAGCCAACCGCACAACCATGGCCCGCACGCCTTGCGGCACCAAGGCTAGTGTCGTCTGCTCCGAGGTACGAACCGCGCCGGTAGGCACGTCATCCTCGGTTGGCAGTCGGTCTTTTGCCGACAGGCCAGCCATGCCCGAGGTCACCACTAGCGGCCGATTGGAACCAACCAGCACGCTACCCATCGCCTCAATGGCCCGGTTATCGGTGACGGCGGCGGCTTGGTACTGCGAGAAGTCGTGGTTGAAGGCCAGATGAATAACGCCATCAGCGGCTTCTGCGCCGCGCTTAAGGCTGTCGAGGTCGTTGAGGTCGCCTTGCAGCACCTCAGCCCCAGCCGCCGCTAGGGCCTGCGCCGATTTGTCGGAGCGAGCTAGGCCGAGTACCTGATGGCCCGCTTGCTGCAACTCCTGCACCACTGCCGAGCCCACATAGCCCGACGCTCCAGTTACAAAAACTTTCATACAATGACTGTGCTTAGATTAGTAGTACCAACTCCTGCACAAAGGTCCAGCACTGAGCGGAGGTCTACACTGCGCGAGGCAAACCATCTACTGTACAATTCACACATCCGCTTTAGCCCGAAAACAGGCAAGCAGCGCACAGGCGCTGGCTCATCTATATTAGGAGCGCCAATAAGCGGAAGCGCGAGGTGTGTGAATCAAACCTAGGTCTGTAGTAACTAGTATTCCCGCGGGGCATTCAAAACAGGGCGTAACTATAGCGTTCAGAAAAGCGACCATGTACCTAGGTGCAAATAGCAGAGCACGAGGTTGGCCCAAGAATGCAGGTATAGACGAGACAGAAAGGAAAACCAAAGCGAGCTTAAAGCATGCTTAAAACACACCAATGAAAACAAGTATACACTGTTACTTTGAAATACAAAGTTCTTTCTTTTCCTTTACAGTATTATAACTCGCGGTGCTTCGCGCTGAGTTACTACTGCCGAGACCTGGCCCTTCTTTCTTAGCTGGCTTTAGTAATTGCTCTTCTGTTCCTTAAACTAAAAACAACACAGTCATGACGTTAACCAGAAGCCTCGTTCGTCTTATGCTGGTAACAGCATTCCTCTTGCTGATCCCTTTGGTGGCAATGCAGTTCACCACCGAAGTGACCTGGACCTTGTTCGATTTCGTTGTCGCTGGCACTCTCCTGTTTGGTACAGGCCTCGCATATGAGTTAGTTGCGCGGCTGGGGAACACCAGTGCGTATCGCATGGCCGTTGGGGCTGCGCTGGCCGTTGCGCTGCTACTTGTTTGGACGAATCTAGCGGTAGGGCTCATCGGCAGTGAAAATAACCCCGCCAACCTACTTTATGGTGGAGTGCTTGCCGTGGGACTGATTGGGGCTATCCTTGCGCGTTTCCGGCCGCTGGGGATGGTGCGCACGCTATATGCCGTGGCATTCGCGCAAGCGCTAGTGCCGGTAATTGCACTAGTTATTTGGCGCCCTCAAATAGAATCGAGAGGAATTCTAGAGGCGTTTGGAGTAACAACGTTCTTTGTTGTGCTGTGGGTTGGGTCGGCGTTGCTGTTCCGCCGCGCCAGTGCAGTTGGCTCGCCTAAAAACTGACTGCTTCCGTAACGGTTTCGTATGCCAAGCCCTTCCTACCCGCATGGTCCGTCAGCCCAAACAAAGAGGACGACAGACCATGCGGGTAGGAAGGGCTTGGCGTAAATAACTAATGAAGTGGCAGCAGCTAGGCAAAAGCTAGCTATTTATACTCACCACCGAGCCTGTTCGCCACGTGGCGGCTAGAGAACACTGACAAGGTTGGAAACCGTAGTTTGCAGAAGGCCGCTAGAAAACTACAGTGAGCACAGGATGAGAACCAGCGCCAAAGACATGCCGTGGGCTTGAAAGTACAGCTTCAAGAACTTCAGGGCGTGCGTCATCTGGTTTTCCACGCACTTCACCGAGATGTTCAGTTCTTTCGCAATCATTGCGTGTGACAAGCCCTGTTGACGGCTGAGGGCAAATATCTGCCGACGACGCGAGGGCAATTGGGCCACCGCTAGCTGATAAAGCTCCTCCATCTCTTGGTACTCCATGATCTTGCTGGGGCTACCTTCCTCAATGAGCAGTTCCCCATCGCAGTCCTCGAATACCCAGTACCGCTGGCGGCGCAGCTGCTTTAAAATAGCTCGGTAAGCCGAGGTGTAGAGGTAGGTTTTGAACACGATGTCTTGGTCGAACTCGTGCCGCCGCTCCCATAGTTTCAGAAAACAATCCTGTACTACTTCCTCCGCATCAGCATGACTCTTCAGGTAGCCATGCACAAAACGGCACAAGGCAGGAGCGTGCTGATCAAACAGCATGTCGAACGCCGCCGTGTCATTTTGTTGGAGGCGTTCTAAGCAATAGTGGTCGGAGAATTCTTTTACGACTTTCAAGGGAAAGTAGGCAGTAGTAAAAGCTTGCACACAAGCCTAAGTACCTAAAGATAAACAACCTTAGAACAAATAACCTAGGGCAAGTTTCTGCAAGATATAGAAAACTTATCCCATCCTTAAATACAAGGTAGAACAAGAATTTTACTACTTCGCCTTGGGCTACCTGCTCGGTTAATACAACAAACCACCACCGATATCGGAGGGAGGCTAGGTTAGGTATAGAAATACCTGGAAGGGCATGCTGATGCGGTAATCACAGCACGATTAGCTTTTAGTCAATGCAATTTTTCGGGTTGATATCTAAGTAGTTACGTTCAATAACCACCGGCGTAAAAAAATATTTCCGGGGTGCGTTGGGGGAGTGGCTACTTCGTGGCTTTTACTACACAGAGAAGTAGCGAACTTGCCTATGCCCAGAGAAATTGACTACGAAGCCTGCCTGCGCTATGTGCGAGGCGCTTCCTCATTAGAGGAAGCGCGGGCTGTTCGCGCTTGGCTTGCGGATCCGGCCAACGAGTTGCTCGCCCACTATTGGATGGGGCAGCACGCCCAAGAGCCCGAACTAGCGCGCAAGTCCGATGACAACGATCCGTATGACTACGCCAGCATGCGCGAGAACATCTATGCGCGCATGCAACTGGAGGTTGCTCCAACTGCTAACGCGACTCGCCCCAGTACTTGGCGCCGTTGGGCGGCTGCGGCTGCTGTGGTCAGCGCCGTAGCTAGCACGGGTTGGTTCCTACATGAGCGCAACCAAGTGGTGGAGCCCACAGTAGCTAGCTATGCTACTCCGTATGGCCGGACCCAAGTTGTCCAACTACCTGATGGGTCGGAGGTAACCTTGAACGCGCATTCTACGGTGCGCTACGCTGCAACGCCCGACCCGGAGCGTCCGCGCGAGGTGTGGCTGGATGGAGAAGCTTATTTCTCCGTGAAACACTTACCTGATAACAAGCCTTTTGTGGTGCATACCACGGCGGGTTTTGCGGTAGAGGTACTTGGCACCAAGTTCACCGTGTACCGGCGCCACGAGCAGGCGCGAGTCGTGCTGCTCTCGGGTAAGGTGCAAGTTGCGTTTGCCGATTCCACCCGGCGTAAGGTGATTCTGAAGCCGGGCGAGCTCCTCCAGACTTCCGATAAGGAGCCGAAGAAAGTGGTGCACCAAGCCGTGCAAGCTGCTTCTTACGCCGCTTGGACGGATGACAAAATGGTCTTTGACGCTACCTCTATTGCAGACATTGCCACCCGCTTACAAGACACTTATGGGGTGGAGGTAGAAGTAGCTAGCCCCGACTTGAAGAAGCGCAAGTTCACGGGCACCTTTCCTGTAGACAACCTAGACCTCCTCTGCGAAAACCTAGCGGCTACCTTTCACCTGCAAATTGTGCATCGGCAGAACCGGCTTATTTTATCTAATTACCCTTCTTCCCACCATACTCCATGAACCTACCTCCTACCCTACCTGACAGACCCGGTTCTCGCTTACTGCTCTGCACAGCGAGTGCGCTGTTGCTAAATGCATTTAGCACGCCGGTATCGGCGCAGCTGCTCGCTTCCACGCAGCGCATGCATACGCGGCAAGCTGCGGTTGAGGCAGTACCTCTTAAACACCTGCTAAAACAATGGGAGAAACAGTACAAGAGCATCATTGCCTACGACACTGACCTCGTCGAGGACAAGCGTGTAATTCCTCCAACTGAAGTATCTACTCTGGATGCTCGGCTTACGAGTGTGCTTCCCCAAGTAGGCTTGAGCTTCAAAAAGCTGCATGCAAACGATTACGTTATTACCCCCGTCGAAATTAGACGCGTCACGTCTTCTGCAAACGTTTCCGCCACACAGGATATCACGGTAGCTGGCCGTGTGGTAGACAGCAAAGGCGCTGGTCTGCCCGGCGTGACGGTCGTAGTGAAAGGTACTACCCTAGGTACCGGCACCGGACCCGACGGCAGCTTCAGCCTGCAAGCGCCTGAGAATAGTACGCTGGTATTCAGCTTCGTTGGCTTTGCTCGTCAAGAAATAGCCATACAAGGCGCGACTAGCAACTTGACCGTTACGCTAGCCGAAGACGCGAAAGCGCTAAGTGAAGTGGTGGTGGTAGGCTACGGCACTCAGCAGAAGGCTGAAGTGACGGGCGCTCTTAACACAGTATCGGCTCCGGCCCTAGAAAACCGGCCCGTGACCAACCTAGCCCAAGCCCTCCAAGGTACGGCCCCCAACCTCACGATTCAGCAGAGCAGCGCCGAGCCGGGTGCCGGCCTCAACATCAATATTCGGGGCGTAGGCACCCTAGGTAACGCCTCGCCGCTGGTGATTGTCGATGGCATTGCGGGCTCACTCAACTCGCTTAATCCCAACGACATTGAAAGTATAACGGTACTGAAGGATGCGGCGTCGGCGGCTATTTATGGCTCGCGGGGAGCGAATGGCGTGCTGCTTGTCACCACCAAGAAGGGCACGCTCAATCAAAAGCCGGTATTAACGTACAACACGCTCGTTGGCTGGCAGTCACCTAACTTCCTACGCCGCCCTGTGACGGGCCTGCAATTTATGCAGCTCAAGAATGAGGCGCTGGTCAACTCGGGGCAAGCGCCGCAGTTCTCGCCTCAGCAGATGCGCGACTTCGCGGCCCACGGCGACTACCAGTGGTACCTAGATGCGGTGCTGAAAAAGCAAGCCTTACAGCAAAACCACAACCTCAGCCTCAGTGGCGGCTCGGGCAAGACGCGCTACCTGATGTCGCTGGGCTACGTGGACCAGAATAGCTTATTTGTAGGCGACAAATATGGGTTCAAGCGCCTCAATGCTCGCCTGAACTTGAGCACGCAAGTCACAGACAAGCTTTCAGTAGGCGCTATTTTCTCCTACGCCCGCGTGAGCACCCGTGAGCACGCATTCATCACCGACTGGATCATCAGCGATGCGGTGCGCATTCCGGTTATCTACCCCCTACAGGATTCGCTGGGCAACTACGTGACGCCGGCCACCTCAAGCGACAACCCAGTGAACCGGCTGCGAAACGGCGGCTTACGCACCAACTCGAACGACAACGGCTACGGCAACCTCAACGCCGAATACGAAGTGATTAAGGGCTTGAAGCTGCGCGGCCTCGTAGGCGGCGACCTGTGGAACTACCGCATGAACGAGTTCACGCGCAGCCTTCAGTACGTGACGCTCGACGGCTCACCTACCTCGGGTGGCGACGGCAACAACTCTGTTACCGACCGCACCCAGCGCACGCTGCTCACCAACTACCAAGCTACGGCCAACTACGAGCACACTTTCGCCCAAAAGCATGAGGTGAAAGCGCTAGTAGGGTATTCGAGTGAGCACTACAACGACGACCGTGCTGGTATTCACGTGATTAACGTACCCGGCAACGACTTCGGGGTAATTAGCAACGGCACGACGTACGCGGCCATTTCTGACCCTAGCGGCGTGAACCACGCCAACGGCACCTACGGCAACAATGAGCAGTGGGCGCTGAACTCGGTATTTGGTCGCTTGAACTACGCCTTTGCCGGCAAATACCTCATCGAAGGTAGCTTCCGGTATGATGGTTCGTCTCGATTTGCCAGCAACAAGCGTTGGGGCTTCTTCCCATCGGTGTCGGCAGGCTGGCGTCCCTTGGAGGAGAACTTCATGTCTTTCCTACAGCCAACCTTCAGTGACTTGAAAGTGCGGGGCTCCATCGGGCAGCTTGGCAACCAGAACATTGGCCTTTACCGCTACTTGAGCACCATCAGCACCGCACCAGGTGCCTACTCGTTTGGCGAGCAGCCCGTACCGGGCGCCAACTTCAGCACCGCCAACCGCGACATCACGTGGGAAACCGCGACGATGGGCAACATCGGGGTGGATGCCGCCTTCTTTAAGAATGCCCTGTCGGTTAGCTTCGACTACTTCGACAAGCGCACCAGCGACATCCTGATCGACCTGCCGGTAGCTGGCGCTTTTGGCGCGGGCGCTCCGACCCAAAACGCAGCTAGCGTCCGCAACCAAGGCTGGGAAGTTTCGGCTACCTACCGCCTGCGCACCGAGCGTGGCTTCAACCAGAGCCTGACGTTGAACGCCGCCGATACTCGCAACCTGGTGACTGACACCAAGGGCGTAGAAACGATTCGGGGTGGCGACGCCACGAACATCATCCGCGAGGGCTTCCCCATCAACTCGTACTACGGCTACCGCACCAACGGCATTTACCAGACGATGGAAGAAATAAATGCTGGTCCGAAGCCTGCGTTTGTAGCGCCCGGCGCGCTGCGCCCCGGTGACATTCGCTACGTGGACCGCAACGGGGACGGCGTGATCAACCAAGATGACCGCTACGTGCTAGGTAACCCCTTCCCACGCTACACCTTCGGTGCTACCTACACCGCTGATTACAAAGGTTTTGACTTAGTAGTATTTGTACAAGGCGTGGGCAAGCGTAACCTGTACATCCGGGGCGAAGGCGTAGAAGCCTTCCACAATAACTGGGAAAACGTGTACGCCCAGCACCTCGACCGCTGGACGCCAACCAACACGGACGCCTCATATCCGCGCCTGACCATCGGTACGGCGTCGACCAACAACAACCAAGGCTCGGACTACTGGCTGCGCAACGGCGCTTACGCTCGCCTCAAAAACGTGCAGTTAGGTTATACGCTGCCAGCCACGTTCACCAGCAAAGCGGGTATTGAGCAGCTGCGCGTTTTCGTATCGGGCCAAGATCTTCTAACCATTAGCCATTTGCGCAAGATTGGGTTTGATCCTGAAATCTCGGAGTTCAGCGAGAGTGTGGGCCTAGGTGGCGGCACGGGCAGCAGCGGCCGCGTGTACCCAAGCGTCCGCCTGGTGACCCTAGGTCTTAATGTTTCTTTCTAACTCCCCATTTGCACTTCCATGAACCGTAATTTTCGCTATACGCTGCTCCTGGGGCTAGGACTTGGCATGGGCCTTTCCGGCTGCCAAGACCTTGACATAACGCCCTCCGACCGTCCCACCGACGCCACCTTCTGGACCCAGGCCGCCGACGCATCAAACGTGTTGAACTCCTGCTACGCGGGCCTCTACTCCAGCGAGTACTTCTTCTTCAACGAGACGCTCTCCGACAACGCCTTTAACAAGAGCGACGTGGACGGCTCCAACGCCCGCAACATTGCCGAAGGCGCTTACGGCACCAACCAGTCGCGTATCACCAACGAGTGGGGCTTCCATTACGGCGGTATCCGCGCCTGCAATCGGCTACTGAACAACATCAACAAGATCACAAGCCTAGATGCCAACCTCAAAGCCCGCTACATTGCCGAGGCGCAGGCCATCCGTGCTTTCCACTACTTCCAATTGATGACGTGGTATGGCGACGTGCCCCTTATCACCACGGAAGTAAGTGTGACCGAGGCTAACGCCCTGCCCCGCGCTTCGCGCGCCGACGTGCTAGCTTTTGTGCTGAGTGAGCTAGATGCAGCAGCGGGCGTGCTGCCCGTGAATACGGCGTACAGTGCCGAGAACAAAGGTCGCTTCACCAAAGGCGGAGCCCTCGCATTGAAAGCCCGCGTGCTGCTCTACGAAGGCCGGTGGGCGGATGTGTCAGCTGTTACAACGCAGCTAATCAATGGGCAAGCCGGTACGTACAGTTTATTCCCAACCTACGCGGGCGTGTTCTCGCCAGCCAATGAGAACAACAGCGAGGACGTACTCGACATGCAGTATGCCTTCCCCTCGCGGACGTATAATGTGCAGCGCCAATTCATTCCGCGCACCGAGGGCAAGCTTGTCTGCTCCATTGCTCCAACCCAGGAGCTGGTAAACGACTATGTGATGGCTAATGGCAAAGCCATCAACGAAGCGGGTTCGGGTTACAACGAGACCACGCCGTACACGGGCCGCGACCCACGCTTTTCGACTACGTTGGTGTACGATGGCTACGTGTGGAAGCGCCCCGACGGCTCTAACATCACCATTCGCACCTTCCCTGGCACCGGCGACAACTCCGTGGACCGGGCCGATGCTAGCCCCACCGGCTATTACTCATCGAAGTACTTTGACCCGACCGCTGATGCCAACCTGAACTCGGGCCTGAACCTGATGCTGATTCGCTACGCCGATGTGCTACTCATGCACGCCGAAGCGCTGAACGAGCAAGGTAAGCTCACGGCCGCCGACTGGAACAGCACCATTGGTGCTCTGCGGCGCCGAGCCGGCTTCACTGATGCGGCAGCCCTCAACTTCCCTAGCGGCGACCAAGCTAGCCTGCGCACGATCGTACGCCGGGAGCGCCGCACCGAGCTAGCCATGGAAGGCTTGCGCATCTTCGACATTCGCCGGTGGCGCACTGCCGAAACGGTGCTCAACGGCTATGCGCACGGCATCAAGACGGGCGACCCGGCCGTGGACAACGGCTACATACGCGTGGATCAGCGCACATTCGATCCGGCCAAGCACTACCTCTGGCCCGTGCCTCAGCGGGAGCGTGACATCAACGCAAACCTAACGCAGAACCCAGGCTGGTAAGCCTAGCCCCTTTTCTCCCTTCCCATCTCTTGCTTCTACCTTCAATACTTATGAAAAAGTTTTCTTGGCCTCTGCTGCTGATACTGTTCGTTATGGGCCTGCTCTCGGGCTGCGACAAAGACGATGACGAGCTAAACGAGACGATTACGCCCGTAAGCAACCTGATTTCACCCGCCACGAACGCCTTCGTGCGCCTCGACCCGCCGTCCAACGCGGCCGTGACTTTTGAGTGGGGCCAGGCGCGCGCCGCCGACGGCACGCTGGTGCTTTACGAGGTACTGTTTGACAAAGAAGACGGCGACTTTTCGAAGCCCCTGTACAGCACGACGTCGGGTTCTAATGGCCTCGAAACCAAGCTCGTACTTACCCACGGCGACCTCAACAAGATTGCCAACCTAGCTGGTATCAAGTCCTCGGCACAAGGCAAGCTGAAGTGGACGGTGAACGCCTCGAAGGGTCTCAACGTGGTAACGGCGTCCGAATCACGCGTGATGACGCTGGAGCGTCCTGCTGGTTTCGCCACGGCTCCCGGCAAGCTCTACATCACGGGTTCGGGCACCGAAGGAGGTGCTAACATCAGCCAAGCCGTGCCCTTCAAGAGTATTTCGTCTGGTGTGTTTGAAATCTATACCCGCCTGACCGCTGGTGATGTGAAGCTGATCGACCAAACTACTGGCACGCCCACGTACTACTACATCGACGGCGCTAAGCTAATGGAAGGCAACCAAGGCACTAGCCCGACTACGACGCCCAAAGTATACCTGATCAAGGTTGACTTCAACAACGCTGCTGCTTCCATGACCGAAATTCAGTCGGTTGGATTGTGGTTTGCCCCCGAGAACAAAGTGCTGGTAACGATACCCTACGTAGGCAAGGGCATCTGGAAGATAGAGAACACGCCTGTCGAGTTCCACCAGGAAAGCTGGGGTCGCGACGAGCGCTACAAGTTCCTGTTCACCCAGAAGAACGCGGCCGGTACTACCAGCAAACAGTATTTCGGCAGCACCAACTCCGACAACCAGCGCGCCACTGCTTCCTCGCCGGCCTCTTACTTCTACCTGGTGCCCGGCCCCGATGTGCAGTACGATTACTCCTTCAAGTTCCAGACAGAAGTCGACAAGAAGAGTGTTGATGTCACGGTGAAGATGCAGCCGGACGGCCCCTATACTCACCAAATAACGGTGCGCTAACCTAGGTATGAGTCAGTCAATCTTTTCGATGCGCCATACCCTGCTGCGGGCTGGTAGCTGCGCTCTGCTGAGCCTGCTACTGCTGCCCGCCTGCAGCGACCCTGTGGATGACGATATCACGCCACCCACGCCCCCACCCGCTGCGGCGGTGGCCAACTGGGCCGCCCGCGCCGACTCGGCGCAGGCGGCCCTACAGCAGGGCTTTTGGTCGCCTACGGCTCAGTATTACCAGAAAAACAACGCTGGCGATGCCTCTTTCAACTACTGGTGGCAGGCCCACGGCCTCGATGTACTCACCGACGCCTATCAGCGCACCAAGAGCGCCGACTACCTAGGCCGTATGCGGCAGCTGCAACAGGGCGCCAAAGCCAAGAACGGCAACACGTACCTGAACGAGTTTTACGACGACATGGAGTGGCAGGCGCTGGCCTGTTTGCGGGCTTTCGAGCTGACACAGGACCCTGACTACAAGAACACCGCTAATCTGCTGTGGGCTGATATCAAGTTAGGGTGGAATGACCAGCAGGGCGGTGGTATCGCGTGGAAAAAGTCGCAGCGCAGCTACAAGAACACGCCGGCCAATGCCCCCGCCGCCATCTTGGCCGCCCGCCTCTACAGCCTCGACCGCAACCCCGACGACCTAGCATGGGCGCAGAAGATCTACGCTTGGGAAAAGTCGAAGCTGGTAGACCCTACCTCAGGGGCCGTGTGGGACGGCATCAACCGGCAGGGCGACAACCAGATTGACAAGGACTGGCGCTTCACTTACAACCAAGGCACCTTCATCGGGGCCGGCCTAGCCTTGTACCGCGCCACGCAGCAGTCTACCTACCTCGATGACGCCACGCGCACGGCTAGCTATGTGCTCAACGACAGCCAACTTTCACCCGGCGGCATTCTTAAGGAGGAAGGTAACGGCGATGGTGGTTTGTTCAAGGGCATTTTGGTGCGCTACCTGAACCTGCTGTCGAATGAGGCAGCCGTTAGTGCGGCCAACAAGGCTAGCTACGTGTCCTTCCTGAAGTTCAACGGTGAGAGCCTATATAAGCGCGGCACTCGCAAACCGCAGTTCATTTTCAATACCAACTGGACCAGCCTTCCCGGCAGTTCCGTTGATGCTTCTACCGAAATGAGCGGCGTGATGATGCTGGAAATTATGGCGGACTTGCAGGCGCGCAAGGTGCTGTAGGCCTTACTACCTAGGTTTTCTTGGCGGCGTAGCGACAAAAGGAATTGCGTTGCTACGCCGCTTTCGTAACCATTCTATTACCCTTCTACCCTAATTCAATGATTAAGCGGAAGAGCTACTTGATTCTGTTATCGGCCCTGGGCGCCTTCTCCTGCGCCAAAACCACTCCGCAGAATGGCAGCGATAAGACGAGTAGCGGCAAAACGCAAGGTGGCCCCTTGCAGTACGCAAACCCATTTATGGGCACGGCGCCGTTCAACGACCCCAAGACCATCGGCTACGCGCCGCCCAAAGACTGGCGCGGCGTGTGGGCCGGCCTTGTGTTTCCGGGTAGCTCGGTCCCCAATGCCATGGTGCAGCTGAGCCCCATCACCGAGTTTCACACCGGTGCTGGCTACGACTACGAGGACTCCGTCATTTATGCCTTCACCCACACCAACAAAGGCCACTGGAACCTGTGCCATTTGCCCATTCTGCCGGTAGTGGGAGCGGCCAACGCCAAAGGTGACTACTCCTCCCGCTTTTCTAAATCGACCGAAACTGCCTCGCCCGGCTTCTACGGCGTTACGTTGCAAGACTACGGCGTGCAGGTCCGCCTGACTTCTACCCTGCGCTGCGGCTATCATCAGTACCGCTACAGCCAAAAGGCGAACCGCAGCATTGTGTTCAAGCTGGCGCAGTCGAACGAGCGAGTATCGAACTGGAACATCGAAAAAGCTGGCGATGCTGCTGTGCAGGGTTTCCAGGAAACCGGACGCCAAACCGTGTTCTTCTATGCGATGCTCAGCGAGAACATGCAGAACCTCGATGTGCAAGGCAAAGGCACGAAAGACGGCCTAGCTGTGCTGCACCTATCCGATGGTGGCAGCAAGCCCGTAGAGTTGAAAGTCGGAATCTCTTTCGTGAGCGTGGAGAACGCCAAGCAGAACCTAGAGAAAGAGATAGGTAGCCGCTCCTTCGACGCGGTGCACCAGGAAGCCGCCAAAACTTGGGAAGGTCTACTGTCGCGGGTAGAGGTAAAGGGCGGGACGCCCAAGCAGAAGCAAATGTTCTACAGCTGCCTGTACCGCTCCTTTCTGTGGCCGGCGCTGCGCAGCGACTCCAACGGCGAATACCGCGACGTGCGGGGCAACGTGGTGAAAGCTAGCTTCAACTATTACACCGAGCCTTCTCTTTGGGATACGTACCGCAACAAAGACTTGCTGGTGGGCATGCTCCGGCCCCAGGTAGCCACCGATGTAATTAAGTCCTTGCAAGATGTGGGCGATAAAACTGGCTTCATCCCGACGTTCTTTCACGGTGACCACGCCGCGGCCCTCGTTGCTGGTTCTTACCAACGCGGTATCACGGACTTCGACTTGAAAGATGTGTATCGGCTGCTGCTGCGCAATGCCACCGTAGAAGGAGGCACGCGCCCGCACATCACCGAGTACATCGAGAAAGGTTACATCTCCACTAACGAGGTTTCGAACCCCGAAGTAGAAACCAAAGACAAAGCCGGCGTGTCGAAAACGCTGGAGTACGCCCTTGATGACTACGCCGTGGCCCAGCTCGCCAAGATCCTGGGTGATACCACCAACTACCGCATAATGATGGCTAGGTCGAAGAACTACAAGAACGTATTCGACCCCAACCGGAAGTTCATGCGCGGCCGGCGGTCCGATGGTACGTGGGTGAAACCCTTCGACCCCAAGTACCCCTACTATGAGTATATGTACCGAGAGGCCAATGCTTGGCAAGTGTCCTTCTTCGCACCCCACGATATGCCCGGCCTGGTGGCCTTGTACGGTGGCCCGCAAGCCTTCGAGAATAAACTAGATTCGCTGTTTACGGTGCCTTGGAACCCGAACCACATTGCCCGCAACGTATCGGGCTTCATTGGGCAGTACTGCCACGGTAACCAGCCCGACCACGAAACGCCCTTCTCCTACTACTTCGTCGGCAAACCGGAGAAATCGCAGCGCCGCCTCGATGAGATTATGGAGAAGTTCTACGGCATGGGCAAAGACGGCCTAGGTTACTCCGGCATGGATGACGCCGGCGAGATGTCGGCCTGGTACGTGTTCAGCTCCACCGGCTTATATCCGTATTCCGCCGCCGATGCCAAGTACATCGTGAGCGTGCCCGTCTTTGATGAGGTAAAATGGAAGATGGACAACGGCAAAGTAGTGACCATCAAAAAGTCTGGGCCGAGCCGAAACCTAGGTCCAATCAAGGTAAACGGTAAAACCAACCAGGGCTACTTCGTCGACCACACCCTCTTCCGCGAGGGCGGCGACCTAGAAGTAACGACGCAGTAAATAGAACCTAGATAGAGTGTATAGATAGGACGTGGAATAAATATTTACACCCCGATGGAGCGTCGGGCTGCACTTTTCGAACTCTGGTTTGGCATGTGTAGCCCGACGCTCTTTTTGGACGTAACCCACACACCTAGCCTTAAGCTAGGCCAAGACTTCAGTATGCCCAGTCTTACTTGATCAGGTGCCGCGGCCGTATTCGCTGGGAGCGACGCCCGTAAACTGCTTGAAAATGCGGTTGAAGGTGGTTTTGGAATTGAAGCCGCATTCGTAAGCAATACCTAGCAGCGTGAGCCGCGCCACATCGGCGGGGTTGGCTAGGCGACGCTTCACGGCTTCCACGCGGTAACTATTCACCAGGTCGTTGAAGGACTGATTGAAGCCATTATTCACGGTAAAAGAAATCAGGCGAGGAGCTAGGCCAGTGTGTGCGGAAAGCTCGGCCAAGGAGAGAGTCGGATTTAAGTACAGTTGCTCTTCCTCCAAGGCGCGTTGCAGCCGGGCCATCACGGCAGGCTCTACGACAGCTGCTTGGCGCGGCACTTCAACGGCAGTTTCGCTGATGACCGGTGTACTTGGGGGCGGCGCCCCCAGTCCACTGCGTTGGACACTTCTTACAACAGCTTCATTTTCTGAATCTTCCGGCTCGGTCGAGGCTTCTTCGGGAGCGAAGTTCACGGCTGCCATGTTCGCCTGCCGCAACCCCACCACCCCGATCAGCAGTACCACCCCACCGAGCAGCCAGGTCGAATAGTCATAGGCATAGTACAGGTCGAAGAACTCGCGCAGTATGACTTCTACCAGCCACTGCGCACTCACGATACCGAGGGCCAGCAGCAGCACGCGCAGCCACGAAAGCCGCAGCTGCGACGTCTCGGAGAAATTGTCGGGCAGCCAGCGCTGGTATCGTTGCAGCAGACGCAAGCTCAACCCTAGGTACACCAGCAGCGACACCCAAGTGCCGATAAACTCCACCCGGTAGGTGTACGGCTGGTGCACGTTTTCCCAAAACCAAAGCTTAGTGGTGTACGGCTGAAAAGTGAGCCACCAATACAGCGCAGCTTGCACCAGCACGGGTCCAAAATGCCACCAGTGCCGCGGCCGAAAACGGAAAGCATGGTTGATCAAGCTCTGCACGTAGAAGTACAGCAGCGGCCCGAAAGCGAAGGAGTAATAAATCGGTTTGAAGTACCAGTTAGCGTCTTGCCCGTACACATTAGCCGCGCGCAGCAGCCCGTCGAACGACCACAGAGCCATAGCAAACATCAGCAAGGCCAGAAACCGATTAGGCAGCCGGTTGTGCGGGGCAAACCACAGCAAGCCAGCCGCAAAAACCGCCTGCGCCAACACGGCATACAACAGCAGAACATCGGGCGTAACGGCGACGCGCATATAGATAACGGCCACGGCAACGAGCCCTTGACAGTTCGTAAAATAGTTATTTAGCTGTCATTCTTGCGGATGTAATTCGGTTTCCGTGAGTTTCTTGCAGCATGAAGGCTTCCGATTTACCT
Organism: Hymenobacter sp. GOD-10R; assembly: GCF_035609205.1. Taxonomy (NCBI): domain Bacteria; kingdom Pseudomonadati; phylum Bacteroidota; class Cytophagia; order Cytophagales; family Hymenobacteraceae; genus Hymenobacter; species Hymenobacter sp. GOD-10R. Next base: position 1,568,102 of record NZ_CP141184.1, on the reverse strand, counting down.
GTACTGGCCATCACGTCATTTCCGCAGCAGTCGAGGCAGCGCAAGCCTTACTATGTGGAGCAGCTACCGGCGCACGCGGCCAAGTTCCCTGGCCTGAGCTTGCCGCACAGCCACGACTTCTACCTGTTGCTGTACGTGACGCAGGGCCACGGCACGCACACCATCGACCTGATAACCTACGAATTACAACCGGACAGCCTGTTTTTTATGACTCCGGGCCAAGTGCACAGCTTGCAGCTCCAGGCCGATGCGCAAGGCTTCATCGTGTTTTTCGACCCTAGCTTCTACCTGTTTCGCTACCCCGGCAGCCGCCTCTACGACTATCCATTTTTCGACACGACGCAGCCGCCGGTGCTGTACTTACCTAGCCCAGAAAACGAATTTGCGCCGCTGTTTGAGCGGATGTTTGGCGAAAATGCCAGTCAACACGACAACCAAGCCGACGTGTTTCGGTCGTACGTGTACCTGTGCTTGGAGCTAGCTGCTCGCCACTACCAGCACACCACCCGCCACGAGGCGCTCTATGGGCAGCAGCAGATCCGGGCTTTCGGGCAGTTGCTCAACCAGCACTTTCGCACCGTGCGCACGGTGGGCGCCTACGCCGAGCTGCTACACCTTTCGGCCAACCACCTGAACGCCGTGTGCCGGCGCGTGCTGAACAAAACAGCTAGCACGCTCATTCACGAGCGGGTGATAATGGAAGCCCAACGCCTCCTCTCCCACTCCGCAAAGTCGGTGGCGCAGATAGCCGACGACCTAGGTTTTGATGATGCTTCCTACTTTAGCCGCTACTTCCGCAAGTACACCGGCCTCACGCCCGAGGTCTTTCGCCACCAGCGTTGATTTGTCCTGTACAAACCGCCAAGTAGCCCGTGCGCGAGGCGCGGGGCAGGGTTAATTTTGCAGCGCTTCCGGGAGGTATTTTCTGAAAAGTTGCCTTAGAAGGCAGCCTGCCTAGCTCCGGAACGTACACACTACCTACCGAGCTGTATGATGTCCACGTCATTGCCTGCCGTTCCTGTTATGAAACCCATCGAATCTTCCACGCTAGCCATGCTGGATCAGCGCTGCCCGCGCTGCCACCAGGGGCCTTTGTTTACGCACAGCGCTTTCAACCTAACGCACTTTACCGACATGCCAGAGCGCTGCCCCGTGTGCGGACAGCTCTATGAAATTGAGCCGGGCTTTTACTGGGGTGCGATGTACATCAGCTTTGCCTTTGGTACCGGCATCATGCTGGTTGTGGGCGTCTTGCTTTACTACCTAGCCGGCGACCCCGACACCTGGGTGTATGTCACATGCGTTTCAATTGGGGTGCTGCTCACTTGTACGCTGTCGTTGCGCTACTCGCGCACCATCATGCTGTACCTGTTTGGGGGCGTGCGCTACGATCCTGATTGGGCTAGCGCTCCTTCGCGCCGTCACTAAGTCCTTCTGTTTTTTACATAAAGAAGCCCCAGCCGAATCCGGCTGGGGCTTCTTTATTCGCTCTTGTAGTGGCTCTTACTTCACCACTCGTACGCGCACCGCCGTCGAAATCAGTTGGCGGCCATCTTCCAAGGTTAGCAGGAAGTAGAAGGGTAGCTGATTGGGGTTTTGGTCGTTGAACGCCGTGGTAGGCGCCACCACGCCGGGCTGACCAGCGTTGGCGGCCCCTACCCGGTTGCGGTACGTCGTGTAGGTTTGGAGGTTCGACGTGAACGTAATCTGGTTGCTTCCATTGCCGGCGATAGGCACCGTGCGTTTGGTTGCGCGGCTGTAGTTGTAGGCCAGCGTATCCACGCTTTGCATCACTGCCAGACCCGTAGCACCCGTTGTGATCTTCGTGATTTCCTTGATCTTGCCTTTTTCGACCGGAATCTGAAGGGTGATGGTGAAAGGGCTAGGTGCCTGCGCCACCGAAGCCGTGACGACGGGATAACGCTCGAAGAACTCCTGGTTGGGAACCGTAATCGGAATATCGGCCAGACTGTCTTCCAGCGGCCCTAGGGTTTTGTCGTCGTACTCTTTCTTGCAAGCACCTAGGCCAGTAGCAAGTGTGAGCAGCAGGAAAAGATGTATGTATTTTTTCATGAGAAAGCACAAGGTGAAGTGAAACGGTTAGCTCTTCGGCAAGGCTAAGGCACATCCCACCACACCGGCACGTTGGTCAGGGGCTGCGGCGTGGGAATGTTGGACACGTTGGACGAGATTTCCACGTTGGGGTAATACAAACGCACCGGAATAGAGGTCGGGCTTTCCGAGCTAGGGTTGGTGGTCAATGCCAAACGCGGGTATCCCGTGCGGCGAAAGTCGTTGTAAGCCTCATAGCCATTGCCGGTCCAGGCAATCCACTTTTGCGTGATGATCTGGTTGAGCTTGTGCTGATCGGAGCCGGCGAGTATAACGATACGAGGGTTAGCGGTGAAGTAAGCCGCAATGTCCGTTGCTGAAATGCCGGCCTTCGCCATAGAAGCCCGAATGCCCTCCTGAAACAGCGCCTGCGGATCACCAGCCGTTTTCAAAATCAACGCCGACTCGGCCAGAATAAACGCCCGCTGAAAGTTGGTAACTAAGCGCACAGGCGCCTCGCCACTCGTTCCGATTACATAAGTACTGAAGCGCGAGCGGTTAGCTCGAACGGGCACCGTGGCCGTACTGCCGTTATCATACCCCGTGAAGATGCCCCGCGACGTGTTGGTAGCCGCTGAGTTGGCCGGCGTGGTTGTGAAGAACGACGGCAGCCGCGGATCATCCTTCACCCGCAACGAATCCAAGAACCGCTGACTCATCATCTGGTCATCAGGGCGGTTGACGTAGTTGTAGGCGTAGAAAGGATTCTGGTTACCCACCGCCGTACCATACGGCACCTGAAAGTCATCGGCGTTGTCGACGATAAGGGCGGCCGTGCCTTTCGCCAGCACCTCGTTGATGATGGAGGTAGCCAGCGTTGGATTCTTCTTGCTGATGGTATTGGCTAGCTTGAGCAACAAGGTGTTACCGAATTTTTTCCACCTAGTTAGGTTGCCCTGGTACACTAGGTCGTCGGCACCGGGCTTGAGCACGCTGGTCTTATCCAGGTCGGCGAGGCCTTCTTTCACCAGGTCAAACAAGCTTTGCACACCTAGGCTCGTGTTGCCCTGGTAGATATCCTGCTGCGTGTCGAAGCGCGGAGCGAAGTTTGGTGCATCTAGGTTGCCTTGCAATGCCTGCGAATAAGGAATATCGCCCCATAAGTCGGTGGTTAGGGCGAAGTTGTACGCCTTCAGGATCTTTGCCGCGCCGGCGTAAGCAGGACTCGTTTCCTGCGTGGCGTTAATGATCTGCTGCAAGTTGATCAGGGTGCCGCCGTAAAGCTCGTTGTTCCACTGGTTGTCGTAGTTGCCGCGAATTTGGTAGGTGTCATACGTCCGCGGCTGGTTGTTGATGCCGGCGGTGTGCTGAATGAACAGCTCCGTCACCCGACCTAGCTCGTTGCCCACTACAAAGCCGGTAGAGGCCTCTGCGCCGGTCAAGAGCACCGTGGGCGGCACGGTCAGCGGCAGGTTAGGGTTGTTGTTGACATCCAAGAATTTGTCCTTGTCGCAGCTGGCAGCGGCGAATGCAAAAACGGCCGCCAAGGAATATCGAAGAAAAGAGGTTTGCTTCATATAAAATCAGTCGGAGCCGTTAGAAGGAAAAGCGAAGGTTAGCACCGTACGTGCGCGCGTTCGGCGGACCTTGCAGGTCGAGGCCCCGGATGTTGCCTGCGCCTTGCGTGTTCAGCTCGGGGTCGAAGTTGGCATTAGGCGCGTAGTAGAATAAGTTACGGGCCGTCAGGGAGATGCCTACCTGACCGAACGGCAGCTTCGTGAGCAGGCTCTTGGGCAAATCATACCCTAGCACCACTTCGCGCAGGCGGTACACCGTGCCATCGTACACGTTCAGGTTGCTTTGCAAGCCAAACGATTGCCAGTAGCTCTGGGCGTCTACCTCGATGTTGTTGGGCCGGTAGGTACCATCACCGTTATCGATTACACCCGGAATGATGCGGGGCAATTCGCGGTCTTTGCCAGTTTCTTCCAGGGCGCCATTGTTGCGGTAGGTACCGTTGGTGAAGGACAGCACATCGCCGCCCTGCCGCGTATCAATTAGGAACGAGAAGTTGATGCCGCGGTAAGCAAAGCTGTTGGTGAGGCCACCCTGCCACTTCACGTTCGGATCGGCAATAATGGAGTTTGGAATGTCGGCCACGAACAAGCCAGTCCGGCCATCGATGATGTACTGCCCATCAGGCGCTGTGGCTTTCTTACCACCCACAATCACGCCGTACGGCTGCCCCGCCACGATGAACGGCAAGCTACCAATGAAGCCCTGGCCGTTGATACGGGCCCGTTCAACGCCTTCGGCGATGTACACCACCTTGTTGCGGTTGCGCGTGTAGTTTGCCGAGATGTCCCACCGGAAGTTGTCGTTGCGGAAGGGCGTTACGTTCACGAGTGCCTCAATGCCTTTGTTATCCAAGCGGCCTACGTTCGCGTAGCGCTGAATAAAGCCAGTGCTGCCGGGGATTGTGATTGGTACAATCTGGTTGCTGCTGATGGTTTTGTACGCAGTCAGGTCAACCGTGATGCGGTTGTTGAAGAAGCCTACGTTGATGCCGCCCTCGTACGACTTCGTGAACTCCGGCTTCAGTGCCGGGTTACCTAGGGTCTGGTTGATGCGGAAGCCGCCAGCGCCGTTCAACGGGAAGTTGAGGGCTGCTACGTTGTTGCCTTGCACCACCACAGCGTACGGCGTGGTCAGCGAATACGGGTCAGCGTCCCGGCCTACTTTCGCGATATTGGCCCGCAACTTACCGTAGGAGAAGAGGTCAGACGAAATCTTGAAAGCATCGGAGAACACGAACCCTAGGGTAGCCGAGGGGAAGAAGTACGAGTTCTTGTTGCTAGGCAAGGTCGACGATTGGTCGACGCGGCCGGTCACATCCACGAACAGGTAGTCGTTGTAAGCCAACGATAACTGCCCATAATAGCCTAGCAAACGCCGCACTTCCGACCGCTCGCCGGTGCCGTTGGAGAACACGCCCCCTACGGAAGCGTTGGTGAAGCCGGGAACCAGAACGTTATCAGCCTGCGACGAGATGCTTTGGAAACGGCGCTGGTTAATGTTCTGGCCCAGCAGCAAGTTGGCATTTAACCCTTGCGTCAGGATATGATCTTTCTTCAATGTGATAAGCAAATCACCATTCAGCTCACTACGGAAGATCGACTGATCGAGAATCTGGCCGGAAGGAACCCGGGCGGCGCCAACGGCATATATTTGCTTACGCCGGTCGGTGTAGGTGTCATAGCCGGCCCGGTAGGCCACGTTCAGCCACGGCGCAAACTCGTAGCTCAGGTTACCCACGTTGATAAAGCGCGTCAAGGCGCTCGTCGTGGGGTTGTTGCGCAGGTTCCAGTACGGGTTATCAGCACCCGAGAAGAAGACACTGCGGTTCGTAACCGGATCCTGGTACGGCAGCCCTTGCAGATTGTAGCTGCGCGGCGTGCTCGGCAACTGCCCAAACGCGCTACTGCCATTGCCCACAGGCGCACCTAGCTGGTTAGTTAAAACCAAGTTTACGGAACCACCGGCCTTGAGCTTGTTCAGCAGTGTGGTGTTGCCGCCAAGCTGAATGCTAGTGCGCTTGAGCGTGGCGAAGTCCGTGATACCCTTCTGATCGGTGTTGTTGATGTTTAGGTTGAAGTTCTGGTCTTTATTGCCCCCAGCGATGTTTACACCGTTCGTCAGTAGCCGCCCTGTTTGGAAGAAATCCTTGATGTTGTTCGGGTAAGCTTGGTAGGGCAGCGTCGAGCCATTCGCCAGCAACAAGCCATTAGCTAGGGTCGGCGTCGTGCCGAAGCGCGGCCCCCACGAGGCCTGTGAGCCAGTGTTGATGTCGCCGTTGGTGGTGGTCAGTACACCATTGGTGCCCTGGCCGTAGTCATTCTGAAGCTTCTGAAGGCCATACACTTGCTGGAAGCTGATGCCGGAGTTCACCGTTACTTCCAGCTTCTTGTTGGCATTGCCGCCGGTTTTGGTGGTAATGATGATGGCGCCCGACGCGGCCCGTGACCCGTACAAAGCCGCTGCCGCTGGTCCTTTCAGGATGTTGATAGAGGCAATGTTGTTGGGGTCAATGTCGAGGGCGCGGTTCGACGATTGCGCGGCACCTAGGGTACCCAGGGTTGTGCCGTTAGTCACATCCAGCGAGTTACTGATCGGAATACCGTCGACCACAAACAGCGGCTGGTTGCTGTTTTGCAGCGACGTGATGCCACGAATGTTGATGTTGGTCGAAGAGCCCGGCAAGCCGCTGGAGCTGGTGATATTCACCCCCGAAACTTTGCCTTGCAGCGCATTCAGCACGTTCGGCTCCGACCGCTGGGCGATTTCATCTCCTTTGATCTGTTGCTGTGTGGTGTTAATAGAGCGCACATCGCGCTCAATACCGAGGGCCGTTACGACGACTTCGTTCAGCTCTTTGCTGCTCGAAGCCAACACAACATTGATCTGGTTTTCCGTCCCGATCGGACGTTCCGTGGTTTCGTAGCCCACCGAGCTGAAGACCAAAGTGCTCCCAGCACCAGCTAGGGTCAGCGCATAGGCTCCATCGGCACCGGTCGAAACTCCGTTGGTTGTGCCCTTCACGAGCACCGTTACTCCCGGCAGCCCTTCTCCCGTTTGCCGATCAGTGACGCGGCCGGAAAGCTTTCGAGTTTGGGCGTTTACTTGCTGCAGCAACGTAAACAAGAGCAGAATGCTCACGAGTAATTTTTGTTTCATGCAGGCGGTTTAGATTGATCCGCCTTAATGTAGATGCCATTCTCCCCGCAAGCAAAAACGACAATTTTGTAATGGCCTATATAACAATAAGCTAGCAGAACAAGGCTATTAGTACATTACCAATAGCACTGTGGTATTACGTTCATCTTTTCTAGCATTAAATTAACATTAAGGAAATAGTGATATTTTACTACATATCATCAATAATGCTAAGATTTTGTACGATAATAAGTGTTGAACCCTTTGTGCCAAGGCTACGCTGCCCATGACACCCTCCTCTCTAGTGAACTGCTGCCCCAAGAAGCAACTGTTGTGTTAGCCACCGCACCACATCAGCGTCGACCTGGTCGCGGCACTCGTCGAGGCCATGGCGGCAGTTAGGATATAGGATTAGCTCTTTCGGCTGCTGCGCGCGGTCGTAGATATTTTCAGAGCAGGTAGCAGGCAAAATTTCGTCGGTAGTACCGTGCAGCAGCAACAAGGGCCGCGGGCTCACCTGCGGTGCTAGATCGGTGCCGTAGGTTTGGCTGCTCATGGCTACTACGGCTTTCACGTCGTGGCTAAGCGCCCCCGCGCTAATCACCACGGCTCCGCCGAACGAATGCCCAACCAACGCCACCGCGCCGTAACCGCGTTGCTGTACTAGGTGCTGTACCGCTAATAGCGTATCGACCACACAATCTTCCAGGTGATTGGGCAGGCGATAATGCAGCCGCAGAGAGGCAATATGCCGGGCAGCCAACTGTCCGGCTAGCCGGGGGTACATGCCCCAGGCGGGTCCGTCGAGGCCGCCGCCTGCACCTCCTACCCACACCACAGCCGGGGCCCCTGCTGGCGCTGGGTGTAGCCTCGCGGGCATGCGTCCCACATTGGTATGAAACGTCAGTTCTTCCACGCCATCAACAACTTGTTCCAGCGTTACTCCTTCCAACACATACTCTTGCTGCTGCCGTTGCTTTGCCATACCAGTAGTTGCTTCCCGACGGTGTACTCCTGGTGTACTCCAATTCGCCAAATTGGATATAGCCAAGGTTATCAACACCAAACTATTTTCCTGTACCTACATACAATAGGCTAACCCTAGCTCAACCATTGCGTTAAGCAGCAGAGAATCTTTTACCTACCTGCGCAGCCCTCACTGGCACGGTTGAAACACCTTTCTTCTGTTCCTTACTAATGGCCCAAGCTAAGCAAGTAGAGCCCTTTGATTGGCATCGCATTTTTTGGTCGGAAGACGCACCGCCCGCTTTTTTAGGTGAAGTCGCACTACGTTGCGCCATCACGTATCTGCTGGTGCTGGGAATATTGCGTCTCACAGGTCGCCGCGGCGTACGGCAGCTCTCCATCTTCGAGCTCAGCATCATCTTGGCCCTAGGCTCGGCGGCCGGCGACGCCATGTTCTACTCCGATGTGCCGCTCACGCACATTGCCGTCGTGTTTCTGGTAGTCGGTTTGATGTACCTAGGCTTTAACTTTCTCACGGAGAAGTCAGTACGATTCAGCGACTGGCTGGAAGGGGCTACTGTTTGCCTTATTGACGAAGGCAGAGTAGAAATGACCACTTTCAAAAAGCAAAACCTCACTCAGAAAGAGCTATTCGGAGAATTGCGTCAACATCAGGTAGAGCACCTTGGGCAGGTACGCAAGCTGTACATGGAAGCCACTGGCAACGTGAGCATTTACTTCTACCCGGATGAAGAAGTGCAGCCCGGCTTACCGATCTGGCCGGAACGGCTGAAGAAAGCCCAGTTGGAAATCACGGATGCTGGTTCGTACGCTTGCTCCACGTGTGGCTACCCTAACACGCTATCGGTGGGCAAGCATACCTGCTCCATTTGCCAAAATCAGCGCTGGCTACCTAGCTCTACGGCCAAGCGCCAAGCGTAAGCCTACCTAGCTTTGGGAGTTGCACGCCGCGTAGCTGCTGTGGCTGGTGTAGCTTTGCCCGTTCACCTTCACTTCTTCTGCTTATGCTAACGCTGCTGCACGTTCACCACATCGCCATCATCTGCTCCGACTACGAGGTTTCGAAGCGTTTCTACACGGAAGTGCTCGGCCTGAATGTTATCCGGGAAGTGTACCGCGCCGAGCGGCAGTCGTGGAAGCTCGATCTAGCGCTGAACGACCACTATATCATCGAGCTATTTTCCTTTCCGGGCGCGCCTCCCCGGCCCTCCCGTCCCGAAGCAATTGGCCTACGCCACCTAGCTTTTGCCGTCTCCGACCTCGATGCCACGGTGCAGGAGCTAGCTCAGCACCAAGTAACAGCCGAGCCGATTCGGGTAGATGAGTTTACGGGCCGGCGCTTCACGTTCATCGCCGACCCCGACGACTTGCCGCTGGAGTTTTACGAGGCGTAAGTAGCACGCTCTTCTACGGAGCAGTAGGAGGTATAAGAGCCAGCAACAGCGCTTGCAAATCTTGGTTAATTAACCGCACGGCAGCTTGCAGCTCATTGAGCATGTTGGCCCGAATGCGCAACTCATCCACGCTGTACACCCCGCCTGTTCCGAACAATAGGGTCTGTTGCCGCTGTCCTTCGGGCGAGTTGGGTTGGGCGAGCTGGCCGTAGTGTTCCCAGCGCTGGCGCGTATTGTGGGCCACAGAGGTTTCACCGCGGTTGCTGAAAGCTTTGTCGTGCAAACAGTACCATACGCTCGGTGGGTACAGCGCCGAACTGGCCTCCTCCTGCCAGACTGCGGTCAGCAGGTTGCGCGGGTGTTCAAACGTAATCTTGTGGTGCGACGTGAGCGAGAGCAAACCTAGCCCCGCCGTGAGTAGGCCGCCCCCAATACCGAAGGTATATTGAAGCGCCTTCTGGTCGAATACGGTGGTGCCGATGCCTGCGACGGCGCCCACGCCAATGGACAACACCGTCAGGCGCTGCACCCGCTGATTTTCTTGTTCGGCCAAGTAGCCCGCCACTTGATCAGCTCGCTCGCCTTCGCAGTCTAGCTCGGCGGCGGTGCTAGCAATAGCCGCCGCCACGAGTTGCAAGTGCCCTAGCACCTGCTGCCGCTGCGCGAGTACGGCAAGCTTGTTGGTTTCGGAGGGCTGATGGTAGGCGGTACGCTCTAACTGCGTTAGGTTTTTGAGCTGCGGCAACACGCCCGCGGCATTTGCCATGAGCAAATTGCGCCGCGAATACCGCGCCGTAAGGCTGCTATCCAGCAAAGGCTTTATGCTTGGAAGGGGCGTATAGGCCGAATCATAGCGAAACACTTGGGGAGGGTCGCAGTAGCCAGCTTCCACCCGCAGCCTAGCTTCAGGCTGACGCGTTGCGGCACAGCTACCTAGCAGCAGGCAACAGCAACACAGAAATGAACGAGACAAAGCAGGCAAAAAAAGCTTCATAAGGGCCGCAAGGAAGAGCTTTCGGCGTGAAGATAGGCCAGATGAGCACCTTCCAACTACCTAGGTCCTACCCAACAAAGTAAGAAAGGCTTTCCAAACCCATCGTTTCCGCCCGATATTGCGGCCGCTATGGCCAAACCTGACCTTCCGTACCTCATTATCGACTTCGACAGCACCTTCACCCAAGTAGAAGGGCTCGATGAGCTAGCCGACATTGCCCTGCAAGGCCACCCCGACCGCACGAAAGTGGTGGGCGACATCCGCGCCCTCACCGACTCGGGCATGAACGGCAGCATTTCCTTCTCCGAATCGTTGCGCCGACGGCTAGGTTTGCTGAGCGCCCGGCGCGAGCATCTGCCGCTGCTGGTGGCCCAGCTCAAGACGAAAGTGTCGGACAGCATCGTGCGTAACCGTGACTTTTTCCGGCAGTTTCCGGGGCGGGTATATATCGTGAGCAGCGGCTTTCGCGAGTTTATCGAGCCTGTAGTGGCTGATTTCGGCATTCCCTCCGAGTATGTGCTGGCCAATACCTTCACCTACGACGAAGCCGGCAACATCTCGGGCTTCGACGCGAGCAACGTGCTGAGTCGCGACGGCGGCAAAATTGAGCAGTTGCGCCAGCTCAACCTCCCCGGTGATGTGTACGTGCTCGGCGACGGCTACACCGACTACCAGATCCGCGAGGCCGGCCTAGCTAATCGCTTCTACGCCTTCACCGAAAACGTGACGCGCGACGCCGTAGTAGCCCGCGCCGACGAAGTGGTGCCCTCTTTCGACGAATTTCTGTACCAGAATAAACTTCCCATGACGCTCTCTTATCCGAAGAACCGCATCCGCGTACTACTGCTCGAAAACATTGAAACGACCGCCGAAAAGCTGTTTCGTGAGGAAGGATACCAGGTTGAAATCGTGCAGGGTGGCCTCGACGAAGATGAACTCGTGGCGCGCATTGAAGGGGTGAGCATCCTAGGTATTCGCTCCAAAACGCAAGTCACGCAGCGCGTACTCGACGCCGCCAACCGCCTGATTGCCGTGGGGGCGTTCTGCATCGGCACCAACCAGATTGACTTGGTGGGCTGCATGAAAAAGGGCGTGGCCGTGTTCAACGCGCCTTTCTCCAACACCCGTTCGGTCGTAGAGCTAGCCTTGTCGGAGATTATCGCACTGGCCCGCCGTCTGCCGGAGAAGAGCGAGAAGATGCACCAGGGCGAGTGGGATAAGTCGGCGAAGGGCGCTTTTGAAGTGCGCGGCAAAAAGCTAGGTATTGTGGGCTACGGCAATATCGGCACCCAGCTGTCGGTAGTGGCCGAGGCGCTGGGCATGCAAGTATTCTACTACGATATCTCCGAAAAGCTCCAGCTCGGTAACGCGCACAAGTTCAAGACCCTGCACGAGTTGCTGCAACAGGTTGATATCGTGACGCTGCACGTGGACGGGCGACCCAGCAACACCAACCTCATCGGGGCCGAAGAATTTGCGATGATGAAGCCCGGCGCCATCTTCCTCAACAACAGCCGCGGCCACGTGGTCGATGTGCCCGCCTTAGCTGCCGCCCTGCGCTCGGGGCACCTAGGTGGCGCCGCCGTCGATGTCTTTCCTTACGAGCCCAAGACCAACTCCGAGCCGTTTGAAAGCGAGCTGCGCGGATTGCCCAACGTGCTGCTCACGCCCCACATCGGCGGCAGCACGGCCGAAGCCCAGCGCAACATCGCCGAGTTCGTGCCCGAGCGCATCATGCAATACGTGAACAGCGGCAACACTCAACAGAGCGTCAACTTCCCCAACATTCAGCTGCCCGACCAACAGGCGCACCGCCTCATTCACATTCACGCCAACGTGCCCGGCGTGCTGGCCCGCATCAACAACGTACTAGCCAACCGCCACGTGAACATCCTAGGTCAGTATCTCAAAACCAACGAGCACATCGGCTACGTGATTACCGACATCGACAAGCAATACGAGCCGGAGGTAATTGACGAGCTACGCCACGTGGAGCACACCATCAAGTTCCGTGTGCTGTATTAATCGGCGGCAGTTTAGGCCCCAGTGCTACGTGGTCCTACAGCTTTAGAGCTGTAGGACCACGTTCGTTTTATGCCAACCGTTGGCGTCTCCATTCTCAAAGCTGTTCTAGGAACCTAGGGTTGTGGAGCCACAATATTATATCTTAATAATTCGGCAATTAATTGACTAGTCTTCAGTACTTTCAGACGTACCATCCACCCTGAAAGCAGATGAAAAAACAACTGCTCCGCTTGCTGTTGCTTACCCCATTCGTGGCGCAAGCCCAGGCCCCTCTCTCGTATGAAGCGAAGAGCCAAAATAAGAAGGTAGAGGCCCCCGCTCCGGTGCCTATCCCCTTTGTGCTGAAAGGTAAGATTGGAAATGTAGATGCACCAGCCAGAGTTTTCTTGTTGCAAGACGGTCGTTTCGATAAATCCGCTCCCTTGCACAACGGCGAGTTCGAGCTGAAAGGCACTACGGACACACCTAAGCAAACCATGATGCTTTTGGTACGAAGTGGTAATGTATATGATGCTTTTGGAGCTTCACGCGTAGACCGCACCAGTGTATTCTTAGAACAAGGCACTATAACATTTACTAGTCCTGATTCTATACAAAATGCGACTATAACAGGCTCGCCGCTGACAACAGAAATTCAGAAATATTGGGCGGCTGGTAAGCCATTGGATGCCAAGTTTATGGCATTGGAAGCTAAGCAGAAAGCAGCTGAACAGGCTCAATCTCCGAAGCTGGTGAGTCGGTTGCAAGCAAAGCGGAAGGCGCTTCTGGAAAAGAGCCACCGTCGGACAATAGATTATATTAAGACTCACCCTAACTCCTACGTGAGCTTAGATATGGTGCAGCGCCTCAGCTGGTCTAATCCCAATTATGCAGAAATCATCCCGCTGTATGACGCGCTCAGCCCGGAACTGCGCAACAGCGTGGATGGTCGGAAATACGGGGAACTGCTTCAAGTTGTCAAGGAGGCTACCGCCGCTAACAGCACCAAGTCGCCTCAAGAGCAGAAGGAGGCCATCAAGCTAGCTATTGCAAAGCACCATGGAGCAGAGATGCTGTATAAGGAAGATAAGCGCAAGCAGCGAATAACCACGTATATCACGACTCACCCTGACGTGCCCGCGAGCTTAGACTCGCTTAAAGAGGTAGTTGGACCAGTGCCTGACCATGCAGAGGCAGCAAAACTTTACAATGCTCTTTCCGCCACGGTTCGAAACACGCCAGCCGGCAAAGCCTACGGGGAGGAATTAGATCGTATCAAGCTTGTTGCCGTGGGTCAGCAGGCACCTGACTTCACCCAACAAACCCCGGATGGACGGCAAGTATCGTTGGCGGACTACCGCGGCAAGTACGTGCTGGTGGACTTTTGGGCCTCGTGGTGCGGCCCGTGCCGGGCCGAAAATCCGAACGTCATCAAAATTTATAACCAGTTCAAAGACAAGAATTTTGACATTCTAGGCGTGTCGCTTGATAAAGATCAGGCGCGTGAAAAATGGTTGAAAGCCATCCAAGATGACAAGCTAGCTTGGACCCAGGTCTCGGACCTGAAAGGCTGGCAAAACCAAGTCGCAATGCTTTATTGGGTGCGGGCCATTCCACAAAATTTTCTGATCGACCCCAGTGGTAAGATCGTGGCCACCAACCTACGCGGTGAGGCCTTGCAGACTACGCTGTCGAAGCTCATTAAGTAGCGGCTGGTGCGCGACGCACTATTGTGCTGAGTAGCAAAGTGGATATATTTCCTCCACAATCGCATCCTCAACCAACACTTGTATGAAGAACTATCTACTTGGTTGCCTGCTGGCTACCGCCTGGACGGCACACGCACAAGCTCCCGTACCATTCACGCTAGAAGGCAAGCTAGGTAAACTAAACAACGCCGCCAAAGTTTATCTGTGGCGCAGCGGCAAAGGTTTCGGCGACTCTGCAACGGTGAAGAATGGCAAGTTCAAGCTGGTAGGCACCCTGACCAAGCCGAGCCAAAGCCGTTTGTACTTGGTACAGAAGGGCAACCGCATGCGGATGCGCACGGGTCAAGCTGACCACACTGCCTTCTTCCTCGATAAAGGCAAAACAACGTTCACCAGCCCCGATTCTCTTGTTCATGCCAGCATCAAGGGGCCGGCGCTGACCAATGAGTTTGAGAAACTGCAAGTGGCGTTGAAGCCGAGCAGCGACAAGATGCAGGCGCTCATGACGGAGTACCGAGCCGCGTCGCCGGAGCAGCGCAAGTCGCCGGAGTTCGAGAAGCGCATGGATGAGCAAGACAAAGTGATTACGGCAGAAGCCAACAAAGTGTATTCGGCTCACATTCGCCAGAACCCTAACTCCTTGATCAGCTTAGAAGCCGTCAGAGAAGTAGGTGGCGCCGTACCGAAATACGACGACGTAGCGCCCCTGTTTGCGTTGCTTTCGCCTGAACTACAAGCTAGCCCCGAAGGTAAAAAGTACGGCGAGAGGCTGGAAGCGCTCAAAAGTGTATCAATTGGTGCCAATGCCCCTGATTTCACGCTCAGCACGCCTGAAGGGAAGCCAGTAAGTCTGAGCCAGTTCCGCGGCAAGTACGTGCTAGTCGACTTTTGGGCCTCGTGGTGCGGCCCTTGCCGGCAAGAAAACCCCAACGTGACCAAAGTGTACAACGAATACAAAACCAGGAACTTCGATATCCTAGGTGTATCCCTCGACACGGAGAAAGCCCGCGACAAATGGCTCAAAGCCATCCAAGACGACCAGCTCGCCTGGACGCAAGTATCTGACCTGAAGGGTTGGGAGAATCAAGCCGCCAAGAGCTACAGCATTCAAGCTATTCCGCAGAACTTCTTGGTAGACCCGAGCGGCAAAATCGTGGCGACTAACCTGCGTGGGGAGGCGCTAAAAACGACACTAGCCCAATTCATCAAGTAGCTATCAGCGGCGTATTGACCTGGTTTAGAGTACCTCTAGTTGCGTAGTGATTCCATAGTTAACCCAAACGTATATGAAGAACTATCTGCTTGGTTTCTTACTACTTACCGCCGTAACGGCTCAGGCGCAAACGCCTATTTCGTTCAACGTGAAAGGCACTGTTGGCAAGTTGAACGCCCCCGCCAAAATCTATTTAGTACGCGGAGGTAATGTATTGGACTCAGCGACCTTTAAAAACGGAGCTTTTGAGTTGAGAGGGAAAACGGATGTGCCCCAAAGCGCCGATCTGGTAATTAAGCGCGATGGTAAGCTAGGAGAAGGCATGTTCGGCATACAGGATGCTACTAGAGTGTACCTAGAAGCTAGCCCAGTGGTGCTTACAAGCCCCGATTCACTACGCAAGGCCACCATCAAAGGTGGCCCGGTAACAGCTGACGATCAACAGCTCCAAGCTTCACTAAAGCCCATTCTTGTCAAGATACAAGCATTTGGAGCGGAAGCGAAGAAAGCATCAAAGGAGGAACGAGAGTCTCCGCTGTTTCAGGAACGGATGAGAACTCAATTCGAGGCCATCAATAAGGAATATGCGCAGTTGTATCGAGCCTTCATCAAAGCCAACCCCAACTCTTGGGTAAGCTTAGACATCCTGTCCTCGCTAGGTATGATGGAAGCGCCCGAGTATACGGTAGTAGCTCCGCTCTATAATGCCTTTAGCCCCGCTCTCAAACGCAGTCCGCAAGGCCAGCGTTATGGCGAACTAGTACAGACTCTCAAAGCAGTTTCGCTTGGCTCAATGGCACCTAGCTTCACCCAGAAAACACCAGAAGGCAAAAGCGTATCCTTGGCAGACTACCGCGGCAAATACGTGTTGGTGGACTTTTGGGCAAGCTGGTGCGGACCCTGCCGGGAGGATAACCCGAATGTTAGAAAGGTCTATAGTGAATTCAAATCGCGCAACTTCGAAATTCTAGGAATCTCGCTGGATAACGAAAAAGCCCGCGACAAGTGGTTGAAGGCCATTCAAGACGACCAACTTGCCTGGACACAGGTGTCCGACTTGAAAGGCTGGGAAAACGAAGTAGCTCGCCTGTACCGCATTCAATCCATCCCGCAAAATTTCCTGATAGACCCGAGCGGTAAGATTGTAGCCCACAACCTGCACGGCGACGAACTGAGGAATACCTTAGCGCAGTTTATCAAGTAGCCATACCCCACGGTACGGCACAAACGCAAAAAAGCCCTAGCAATAAGCTAGGGCTTTTTTGGCAATTTACAGCCGCTCCCGCACTTGCCCTAGCACTCGCTCCATCTCGTTGCGAACCTCAGTGGTCGTCACGACGTGGTTGTTGTTCATGAAGCTCACAGCTAGCAACCTCCCTTTGCGGGTGCGCAAGTAGCCGCACACGTTGTGATTGTTGCTAAGCGTGCCGGTTTTCCCCCAAAACCACGTACCCATTTTGTCGTGGTACACGCGGCGCAGGGTGCCGTGGCCGCCACCCGCCGCTAGCACACTGAGCAGGCGTGGCTCAGGCACTTCCTGATGCAGCTTCAGCAGCAGCGCCACAAACGTGCGAGGCGTCACGAGGTTGAAGCGCGAAAGCCCAGAGCCGTCAACCCAGTGCGGCGCGTCGGGCAGGTCGGCTAGGTATTGCCGGCGCGCGAGTCGGATCACGCGCCCTGTGTCAAGCGAATCCGGACCTAGCTTACTGGAGCACAGCAGCAGGAGTTGCTCGGCCAAAAAATTGTCGCTCACTTGCAGCATCCGGCGGTAAAGCGAGTCGACGGGCAGCCCCATGAGAGTACGCACCGAATCTTGGGGGCGCGGCATCCGCCACGGAAGCACGACAACTGCACGCCGCAGCGTATCCTGAAGCAGTTGCTGCAAGAGCACAGGACTGGTCCGGAAGGGCGTCTCGTCTATCCAGTTCTTCGTTGCGGGGAAATACGTGAACTGATTCTCCGTGACGACCCGCCGCACATGCTCGGCGTCGGTGACGCCGGGCAGGGCGGCTTTCACCATGGGGTTGAAAAAGCGTGGCCCTACGCGGGGCCTCTTCCCTGGCCCACCATAAAACCGCACCGTGTGCCCGTAGATCGGGAAGGGGCCGCGCTCCGGCGAATAATAGTAGTTGTAGTCTTCCCAACCCCAACCCGGTCCAAACGCATCGACGCACGGAATAGGCAGGTAAAACAGCTTCTCGGGACGATTTTGCAGGAAGTCGAACGCACGCCGGCTCGGTACATCGCCGTGTAGGAGCGTGGGGTCGCCGGTACCCCAGAAGAGCAGCGAGTCATGGCGCACCACGTAGCGCAAGCTAGGTACCGAATCGCCAAGTATATGCAGCCCAGCGTAAAAGCTGAAGAGCTTCATGTTGCTGGCCGGGGTGAAGTAGCGGTCGGCATTGAGTTCGTACAGCTTCTCGCCAGTAGCTACGTCGGTGATGCAAACACCAACGAAATGCTGCCGCAGCACAGGCGACTCGGTAATAAGCTTATTCAACCAGCGTGGGCCGTGGCCACGGTTCAAAGAAGTTTCAGACTCATCATCACCTCCGCTGGCAGCGAAGGCAAACGTGGTGGCTAGGAGCAACCCGAGCAAAGAAAGGCGGCGAAAAAACGAAAGCAGCATACACTGCAAGATGCAGCAGCTGAAGGGTAGAAAGAAAGAAGCGGCCCCGAAAAGTTTAGTACCTAGCTTTCTTTCGCCGTGATACCCTGGCTATGCTAGGTCTGAAATCTCAGCGTGTCCCGCTGAGCTAGACAACCAGCTACTATTGCTTTTCAGACACAACCTAGGTATTCCGCATCAATTAATACTCGATAGCAGCAGCTTCAATTTCAACCAGAAGCTTAGAAAACGCAAGCCTTTTAACACCTATAAAACTTATGATAGGCTAATATGTGTGCTGTAGCTTATCATCCAGGAGAGCGAAATGCTGAATAATTTATTTACAAGCTTTAACTAAGCTTCTATATTCTTACAGCTTTGCTGCTCTTGGCTTGTAATTCCTAACCACTTTTATTTAGCGTTTACCTTCCGAAATATCGCGGGCATGGCTTCGGCATCTATAGCGTCCATATCGATAAGCTTCAATGCTTTTACCATTTTAATAGTTGTCGTTTTATACTCCAAGAAATGAGGCGTCTTCAGATGCGACTCATAGGCTTCCCGACTAGCATATATTTCTAGAATTCGAACCTGCGTTGGGTTTTCCTTCTGATACATTGGATAAATAGAAATAACGCCGGGCTCTAATTTGACAGATGCCCGGGATTCTTCCTTGAGAATCTTTTTGTACTCTTCAAGATAATTTGGATCAATCTCTATTTCCGACATGCGAATCATCATATTAGTTTTTTGAGCAGAAACACTAGAGCATGACAAGAGAACCAGAAGTGCAATCAGGGTAAATTTCATAGTGCTTGGTTGTTTTTTGTTTACGGTAAAGACTTTGTGCTTTATCGTTAAAACGCGCTGAAAGATATTGTTACCGCCCCCGTGGCTACAAAGCTTTTACTGCGGAAGTCTACTCGTAGAACACTGCTCCATTGCGGAGACCTAAACCAGGGTAACTCGGCTGGCGAAACTGCTGACCGATAGCTAGGTTGCAGTAATCTACCTAAAAGCTTGATGAGTAAAGCGGGAAAGGCCCGACTTCTTTTCGTACCTTTGTTTCCCGTTATGCCAGACCGAACTCCAACTTCCGCGGCTGCAACGGCCAAGTACATTTTTGTCACCGGCGGGGTGACCTCCTCTCTCGGAAAAGGAATTATTTCCGCTTCCCTTGCTAAGTTGCTGCAAGCCCGCGGCTTCCGGGTCACTATTCAGAAGTTTGACCCCTATATCAACATCGATCCTGGCACGCTGAACCCCTATGAACATGGGGAATGCTTCGTAACCGACGATGGCGCCGAAACCGACCTCGACCTAGGTCACTACGAGCGTTTTCTGAACACCGCCACTTCGCAGGCCAACAACGTTACCACCGGCCGCATCTACAACCACGTGATCCGTAAGGAGCGCGAGGGTGCCTACCTCGGCAAGACGGTGCAAGTGGTACCCCACATCACCGACGAAATTAAGCGGCGCATGCTGCTGCTCGGCCAAGGCGGCGAGTTCGACGTGGTGATTACCGAAATCGGTGGCTGTATTGGTGACATTGAAAGCTTGCCTTTCGTGGAGGCGGTGCGCCAGCTGCGCTGGGAACTTCCACCGAACGATTCACTCGTTATTCACCTTACCCTGCTGCCTTACCTAGCTGCAGCTGGCGAGCTGAAAACCAAGCCCACCCAGCACTCGGTGCGCGACTTGCGCGAGGCTGGCCTGCAACCCGACATTCTGGTGTGCCGCTCCGAGCACCCTATTCCGATGGAGATGCGCAAGAAAATTGCGCTGTTCTGCAACGTAAAAATCAACTCCGTTATCGAGTCGCTCGACGCCGACAGCATCTACTCGGTGCCGCTGCTCATGTTGAAAGAACAGCTCGACGACCGGGTTATCAAGAAGCTCAAGCTCACCGGCGGCAGCCCCTCCCCCGACCTAGAAGCGTGGAAAGATTTCCTAGGTCGCCTGAAGAACCCAACGGAGGAAGTGACGATTGCCTTGGTCGGGAAGTACGTGGAGCTGCCGGATGCCTACAAATCCATTAACGAGTCGTTCATTCATGCTGGCGCCCAGAATGAATGCAAGGTGACGGTGCGCAGCATCCAGTCGGAGCACATCAATGTAGATAACGTGGCGCAGCTGCTACACGGCGTCGATGGCGTACTGGTAGCACCGGGTTTTGGCGAACGAGGCTTCGAGGGCAAGGTAGCCGCTATCAAGTATGTGCGCGAAAAGGGTATTCCGTTCTTTGGTATCTGCCTAGGTATGCAATGCGCAGTGGTGGAATTTGCCCGCAACGTGCTCAAGCTCGAAGGCGCCAGCTCCACCGAAATGGACGCCCAAACGCCGCACCCCGTCATCAACATGATGGAAGAGCAGAAAGCCATTACGCAGAAAGGCGGCACCATGCGTCTGGGCTCGTACAATTGCGAGCTACGCAAAGGCTCGAAGGCGGCCAAAGCTTACGGACGCAACCACGTTAGCGAACGGCACCGCCACCGTTATGAACTCAACAACGACTACTTAGGTCAGTTTGAGGAAGCCGGTCTAATAGCCTCGGGCCTCAACCCTGACACGGGCCTAGTGGAAGTTATTGAGCTCCGCGACCATCCGTGGTTCGTGGCCGGGCAGTTTCACCCCGAGCTGAAGAGCACCGTGCAGAATCCGCACCCGCTTTTTGTACGCTTCGTTCGGGCGGCCATCCAGCATCACAAAAACGAGATTTAGGTTTAAGGAGCGAGGAGCTAGGTTAGCTCCTCGTTCCTTCTCCTGTCACTTCGTCTGAATTCGTTGAAACTGAGTAGAAAAAGACTGCCACACGCTACCTTTGTCGTTGGCTCGCCCACTTTTTGAGGAGCTTCTTTTCTTATACTCACTTTCTGAGGCTGTTAAGCCTTTCTCATTTTCTTCCCTGTCAGTTCCCGTCAATGGACAAGAACCAAGCAACCGGCCTGTTTCTAATTTCGGCCCTGCTGCTCGCCTATTTGTTTTTCTTCGCGCCAAAAGCGCCGAAAGACAAACCGGCCGCCAAACCCACCACTACTGCTGCTGCGAAAAGCGCTACTTCGGCTCCTGTTGCCCCACTCGACTCTGCCACGGCAGCGCGTACCCTCGGCACGTTTGCCGTGGCTGCGCAGGGCACAGCCCAGCAGGTGCAGTTGCAAAACGAGAACCTTACCGTCACCTTCTCCACCAAAGGAGGCCGTGTTGAAGCAGTACGCCTCAATAAGTACAAAACGTTCTTTGGTCAGCCCTTCGACCTGATCGACAGCCAGAGCGCCCAGCTTGACACGCGCTTCCGTACGACCGATGGGCGCACCGTAAAGCTTTCCGACCTGTACTTTCAGCCTACGGGTGGCGCTCAGCCGGTGACGGAAGGCGAACAGAAAGGCCAACGCCTCACCTTCGCTGCCGATGTAGCTGGTGGCCGCATCGAGCAGGTATATACGCTATTAGATAACTCCTTCCAGCTCGCCTACAATCTACATTTCACGGGCCTCAACAACGTGCTGGCGCAAGAGCCCCTGACCTTCACGTTCACCGACCGCGTGCGTCAGACGGAGCAAGACCGCAAGCAGAACCGTAACCACAGCACCATCAACCACTACCTAGCTAGCGGCGACCGGGGCGAACTTGTGGAAGCTTCGGAGAAGCCAGAAGAGGTGAAAATAGCTGAACCGCTGAAGTGGGCTGCGCACAAGCACGACTTCTTTGTAGCAGGCATTATCGCTGAAAATCAGTTCGGAAACGGTCAGTTCAACTCGGTTATCACCGACGAAGATCCTACGTTCATCAAAACGTTGACCAGCACGCTGACCATTCCAGCGGCTGATGTGGAGCAGGGCAAAGCAAACTTCCGCTTTTACTTCGGCCCAAACTCGTTCAACATCCTCAAAGATGTAGCGCCTGAGTTTGACCGCAACGTGTACCTAGGTTGGGGCTTCTTCCGCTGGATCAACCGCTTCATCGTTATTCCGGTGTTCCACTTCCTGGAGCAGTTTATCAGCTCCTACGGTATCATCATTGCTCTGCTGGTACTGCTGATTAAGCTGGTAACGTGGCCGCTCACGTACAAAACCTATGTATCGCAGGCTCGCATGAAAGTGCTGAAGCCCGAGCTAGATCAGATCAAAGAGAAGTTCGGCGACGACCAGGCCAAGGTACAGAGCGAGACCATGAAGCTCTACTCCTCGATGGGCGTGAGTCCGTTAAGCGGTTGCGTACCGACGCTGCTCACGCTGCCGATCTTATTCGCCATGTTCAGCTTCTTCCCGAACTCCATTGAGCTACGGCAAGAGCACTTCTTGTGGGCAAAAGACCTGAGTAGCTACGACGTCTTTATCAAGCTGCCCTTTAACCTGAAGTGGTACGGCGACCACGTGAGCATGTTCACACTCATGATGACGGCCTCTACCCTGCTCATGACTTGGCAGAGCAATCAGCTGAACACGGCTATGCAGGGCCCGATGAAGTTCTACAGCTACCTAATGCCCATCATCTTCCTGTTCGTGCTGAACAGCTACGCTGCTGGTCTGACGTGGTACTACTTCGTGTCGAACGTCATCACCTTTGGCCAGCAGTTCATCACCCGCCGTTTCGTGGATGATACCAAGCTGCGCGCCCAACTGGAAGCCAACAAGATCAAGAACAAAGACAAGAAACCTAGCGGCTTCCAAGCCCGCCTCGCCGAAGCCATGAAGGCAGCACAAGAGCGAGAGGCCGAAGCCAAAAAGCCCGGTCAATCAAGACCCAAAGGCAATAAGTAAGACCTAGGTCTTACAATAAAGAAAGCCCTTCTGCTTGGAGCAGAAGGGCTTTCTTGTTCTTAAGCTTATAATAGAGCAGAGCTGTTACTCCTTCCGCACCTGCTCCAGCACCAGCTGGTTCATAGGATTAGGCGTGAGGCCCTGCACGTTGTTCTGAGTCAGGCGCACCACTTGGTCATAATAGAGCGGAATGACAGGCGACTCTTCTACAACGATGCGATCCATCTGCTGGTAGAGGGCGTAGCGCTTCTGCGGGTCTTGCTCCAGCTTGGCTTGCTCATAAAGCTTGTCGTAGGCGGCGCTTTTGAAGTGCGTTTTGTTTGGGCCAGCGGGCGAGAAATTAGGGCTGTAGAATAACGCTAGGTAGTTTTCCGCGTCGGGGTAGTCGCCCAGCCAGGACTTAGTGAAGAACGCAGCCCGACCATTATCAACAATTTCTTGGTGCGCGGCAGCTTGGTTGACATCAATGGTCACTTGCACGCCCACCTCGGCCCATTTCTTCTGCAAGTACTCGCAGATTTCCTTGCGCTCCTGCACAGTGGACAGCCGCAGGCGCAGCGGTTTGCCGGGCCCGTAGCCAGCAGCTTGCAACAGCTGACGCGCTTTGTCGGGTTGGTAGGTGTAGCCCGGTACCAACTTAGCGCTATAGGAGGGCAAAGAAGAAGGCACGAACCCCGAAAGGCCCGGCACGCCCACGTTATTCAGGAAGTACGCTATCATCTCGGGCTTATTGAGGGCGTAGCTCAGAGCTTGCCGCACTCGTTTGTCGCGCAGGGCCGCGCCGGTGTCGTTGCCACGTAAGTTGGCCGGATCGAGTTGAAAACCTAGGTATTCGGTGTTCAGATACGGTACTTTCTCATACCGAAACTTTCCCTTGAAGTCCTCCCGCACCGTCCCATCGGGGTACAGAATCAAGTCGCGGGAACCCTCTCGGATACCTGAGAGAAAGTCGAGCTTACCCTGCTGAAAGGTCAAGAACTCCGTCTTGCGGTCCTGAATAAAGCTAATCTGCACCGCTTCTAAGTAAGGCAACGGATTCCCTTGGGCATCATGGCGCCAGTAGCGAGGGTTCCGATGGTAGATGATGGCATTGCCTTCGTCCCAAAGCTTGAATTGAAACGGCCCTGTACCCACCGGGTGCTCCCGAAAGTCCTTCCCGTAGCGCTGCACCGCTTCACGCGGTACCACGTAGGCGTACGGCATGGTCAGGATACCCAGGAACGGAATAAATGGCTCTTTGAGGTAAATGCGTAGAGTTGAGTCATTGACGGCCACAAATGCCGTGTCGCTGATTTCTCCTTTAGCATTTTCCAGCACCTTACCGCGAAAGATCCAGCCGCCCGGGCTAGCCGTTGCCGGGTCCAGAATACGCTTGAAGCTGTAGACGAAGTCTTGAGCCGTCACGCGTCGGCCCTTCCCACCCGGAAATACTTCTGAGGCGTGGAAGAATACGTCTGGGCGAAGCACAAACGTGTAACGCAAGCCGTCCGGCGAAATCTCATACCACCGCGCTATAGCTGGCCCCGGCTTCATCTGATCGTCGAGCTCGACGAGGCCATTGTAGAGCTGCGTAACGGCCCAGATATTCGCTTGTTTATTGGCAAAAGCGGGGTCTAATGAGGTAAGCGCCTCGGGCTGATTGTAGCGAAAAACACGACGGTCGTTAGTTGGCTCACCGGGACTGCCACAGCTAGCTAATGCTATGAGCAAAGCGGAGGAAAAGCCAGCAAAACGACCCAGAAACAACAACATGGGAAAGACGAAACAGTGTATATTTGTGCTAAACTAAGCTGTTAGCAGTTAGCTTTCCGCAATAGACTTTCCTTTCCTGCCGACTTTTTAGCGTCTTTTTTTAGCTTTTCGTAAGCTACCGTTGACAAGCCAGCAGCTACTAGCGCCCTATGAACGTAACCTACTACGGCCACTCGTCCTTCCTCTTCGAGATTGAAGGCAGCAAAGTTCTCTTCGATCCATTCATCAGCCCCAACCCGCTCGCCTCCGCTATCGACGTAGCGAAAATCGAAGCGGACTACTTACTGCTCAGCCACGGGCACGGTGACCATGTTGCCGACGCAGAAGCCATCGGTCAACGTACCGGTGCCGAAGTAGTTGCCATTGCCGAAATTGCCGGTTGGTTTGGCAACAAAGGTCTTAAAGCTGCTTACCCCATGAACATCGGGGGCAAAGTAAAACTCCCTTTTGGCACTGTGAAGATGGTAGCAGCCGCGCACTCTAGCTCGCTGCCCGATGGTTCGTACGGTGGCATCGCCGCAGGCTTCGTAGTGGAGGCGGAAGGCAAAACCTTCTACTTCGCCGGCGACACGGCGCTCACCTACGACATGAAGCTGATCGGGGAGCAATACAAGCTCGACTTCGCCTTGCTGCCCATTGGCGACAACTACACGATGGGCATCGACGACGCACTCATCGCGGCAGATTGGGTAGGCGCCTCCAAGATCATCGGCATGCACTACGACACCTTCCCGGCTATTGCGATTGACCAAGAAGCGACCAAGGAGAAAGCGCAGCTGGCCGGTAAAGAGCTAGTGCTACTCACCATTGGGGAAACAATTTCTTTATAGAAAAAGCGACTAGCTGATAGCCATTGGCTGTTCGCTTTTTCTAATTTCAACGCGAAAAGCTAGGAGCGAACAGCCTGTAGCTAGCAGCTCATCAATCATATGGGAAAAATTATTGCGGTAGCCAATCAAAAAGGAGGAGTGGGTAAAACCACCTCGGCCATCAACCTGGCTGCTAGCCTGGCGGCCTTGGAGTACCGTACGCTTTTGGTAGACGCCGACCCGCAGGCCAATGCTACCTCCGGCGTAGGCTTCGATCCAAAGGACATTGAGAATAGCGTGTACGAGTGCATGGTGGATGGCATCAACGCCCAGGATATCATCTTGAACACGAACATCCTCCCCCACCTCGACCTCATGCCTTCTCACATCGACTTGGTTGGTGCTGAGGTTGAGATGATCAACCTACCCAACCGGGAGGAGAAGATGAAGGAAGCCCTGCGCCCCCTGGCCGATCAGTACGATTTTATCATTATCGACTGCTCACCAAGCCTAGGTCTGATAACGGTGAATGCCTTAACGGCGGCGCATTCCGTTATCATTCCAGTGCAGTGCGAGTACTTTGCACTAGAGGGACTAGGGAAGCTGCTCAATACCATCAAGATCATTCAGAGCCGCCTTAATACGGAACTGGAGATTGAGGGCATTCTGCTGACGATGTACGATGTGCGTTTGCGCCTCTCCAACCAAGTAGTAGAAGAGGTGAAGCTCCACTTTCAACAGCTGGTCTTCGAAACGATCATCCCGCGCAACGTGAAGCTGAGCGAGTCACCTAGCTTCGGTATTCCTGTCATTCTGCACGACGCGGAAAGCAAGGGCTCTATCAGCTACCTGAACCTAGCTCGCGAGATTGTAGAGAAGAACGTGGTTGCCGGTGAGCATGAAGAAGCAGGCGACGAAGCGGCATAAGTTATTACTTCCTTAGACAAGATGCAGAGGCCAGCAAGAATTGCTGGCCTCTGTCATTTAATGAGTTATCTATCTGTGGAATCTTACACTAAGCTAACCGGGTTGCCACCTGATTTTAGAGTGAGTTATAGCCTCTATAGTGAGGCGGAAGGCGGTCGAAAAACACCGGCTCTCCAGCATATCCGTTGGGATTTCAGGTACGACGACAAGCTAATATCAACCGGCACATTCATGATTTGGCCAGAAGTTCTCCTACCGAACGGAGAAACGTTACTTGATGGGTTCGTACCGCCTCACGGCTTAGCCGATATGTTTATTCTTTTTCCTGCTAACAGAGCTTTTCATCGACAGTACATCAAGCTAGGTACCCGCGGCTATTTTGTGGAAGGCGGACGGCGAGTTGCTGTCTGTGAAGTAGTTGAGCTTATAGGATTGGCCACAAACCCGATAGTGTAAGTCCTATCGGATAAGAGCACACAGGATGTTCCACGATTTTTTACGAGCGTGGAACAAAATTTCCGTTGCTTCCCCGGCGTTTGTGTATTTTTGAATCCTGCTTTTGCTCGGTGTTGGGTAAAAGCCTGATTGCAGGTATGTCAGAGAAGAACGAAGATAAAAACGCTCCCGCAGCAGCTCCTGGCGGAGTCAAACGCAAGGTTGGCGGCCTAGGTCGGGGACTGAACGCCCTGATTGAAGGCAGCTATGAGAAAAAAAGCGAACGGGTAGGCCTCGTACCGCATCCCGTCAATTCGGTTGGGATGATTCCCGTGGAGCATATCCAGGCGAATCCTTATCAGCCGCGCACGCACTTCGACCAAGAATCCCTGCGCGAACTGGCTGACTCGATCAAGCTCCAAGGTATTATCCAGCCGGTGACGGTGCGGCAGACGGGCACAAACGCCTACCAGCTCATCAGTGGTGAGCGACGCTTGCAAGCGTCTAAGCTCGCCGGTCTCGATACTATTCCCGCCTATATCCGCAAGGCCGACGACCAGCAAATGCTGGAAATGGCATTGATCGAGAATATTCAGCGCGAAAACCTCAATGCTATCGAAATTGCCTTGAGCTACCAGCGGCTGGTAAGCGAGTGCAACCTGAAGCAGGAAGAGCTAGGTGACCGGGTTGGCAAGAACCGTTCGACCGTGACGAACTACCTGCGACTGCTCAAGCTGCCACCCGACATTCAGATTGGCTTGCGCGATACAGTCATCAGCATGGGTCACGCCCGGGCACTGATCACCGTCGACGACATGGAGCAGCAGCTTTCGCTGTTTCACCGGATCGTAGCCGAAGACCTTTCCGTGCGCCGGGTAGAACAGCTCGTGCGCAGCGGCCTAGCCCCCAAAGCAGCTACTGCCGAAAAAACCGATTCCGAGCTAGCTGCACCCCAAGTGCCCGTTGCCGAGCTACGACGCACCGAGCGCCACCTCTCCGACCGCTTCGGTAGTCGTGTGCAGGTAAAGCCGGGCCCACAAGGCCGTGGCGAAATCAAGATTGCCTTCGACTCAGTCGAAGACATGCAACGCATTCTGCACATTCTACAGCCTGCCTAGCTTACGTATGAAAGCTGTGCTTCGTGGTATTGGTATTTCATTGGGGTTGTGCTTAGCCTTATTGGCTCGCCCTTGTTCTGCCCAAACTACCAACTTCCCTGGGGGCACCCTAGGAAACTCTCTTGGGAATAACTTAGGCAACAACAACCTGAGTGGTGTCCCGGACACGGCTCAGGGCCGCCCCATCGCGAAGCGCAAGAAAGATACGGCCGCTGATTCGGCACGTCGTACAGAGCGGCTGCTATTCTTCCGGCTAACGAAACCGGCGAAGGCTGGCCTACTGTCGCTCATCCTGCCCGGTGGCGGTCAAATCTATAACCACAGCTACTGGAAGCTGCCACTCGTGTATGGCGGTGTTGGGGCGGTAACGGCAGCAGAGTTTTTCTATCAGGCCCGTTTCAAGGAGTATTCTAATAGCTATAAAATTTGGCTGGCAACGGGCACGAACGCAACTGACACGGGTCCTCGATCAAAGTTAGAAACTTCGCAGGCCAACGTGTTTACGGGTTTAGCCTTCTACCGAGGCTGGCGCGACCGATTTATTGCTTATACGCTTGTCGTGTATGGCATTACAGCTCTAGACGCTATTGTCGATGCTCACTTGAGCGACTTTGATGTCAGCGACGATCTTAGTCTGCAGTGGTATCCTACGCTTATTCCCATGCCCTCGGCGTTGCCGATGCCCGGCGTGGCTCTTACGCTTAATTTGAATTCTAAACGCTCAACTAAATGAAGCTGCTGCTGATTGGCTACGGCAAAATGGGCAAGGCAATTGAAGCCCAAGCCGTGGCTCGCGGCCACCAGATTGCCGGTATCGTAGACCCTACCCACCCAGGTGTAAGCATAACTGATTTCGATTCGACTACCGTTGACGCGGCTATTGAGTTTACGCACCCTGATTCGGCTTTTGGCAATGTCATGACGTGTTTGCGGCAAGGCATTCCCGTCGTCTGCGGGTCGACGGGGTGGCTACACCACTTTTCGGAGGCCACGGCCCTAGTACAACAAACGGGTGGCGCCTTATTTTACGCGTCCAACTACAGTGTCGGCGTGAACCTGTTCTTTCACTTCAACGAATACATTGCCGCCAAAATGCACCAATTTGGGGGCTACGATGTGCAAGTGAAGGAGATCCATCACACCCAGAAAGTAGACCAGCCTAGCGGCACGGCACTCACTGCGGCGGAAGGCATCATCAAGCACTTTCCGGCGAAAACAACATGGCGCAACGAACCCACGCAAGCGCCGCAAGAACTAGCGGTACTTTCGGAGCGTATAGGCCAAGTAGTTGGTACCCACATCGTCACCTACACCTCTGCCGTAGATTCTATCGAGCTTAAGCATGAAGCTTTCTCCCGAGATGGATTTGTGCAAGGCGCGCTGCTGGCGGCAGAGTGGCTACCAGGCCGGCAAGGAGTATTTGGGATGAAGGAACTGCTCGGGCTGTAACGTTAGCGCGACGTGCGTTTTTGTATCACTGGTTGGAACGAGTGTAGTTATCCATCAGGGCTAACTAGAGGTTACGCGACATTCGCGTAAATAAGTTGATATTTACCATCTACGGTCCGGTGCGCCCGGGCCTTATTTTATTTGCTTTCCACGCACAACGATATGGCTGTACAATCCTGGGAACAACGCACTGCTACGCCCCCTCCTCCCATCAAAAAGCCAAAGGGTTTCTTTCGGGAATGGGGCGATGCCATTCTCTTTGCCGTCGTGGCGGCTACTCTCATTCGTTGGGCCACCTTTGAAGCGTACACCATCCCGACGCCTTCTATGGAGCACTCGCTGTTGGTCGGCGATTACTTGTTTGTGAGCAAGCTGCACTATGGCCCGCGCACGCCCCAAACACCCTTACAGGTACCGCTCACGCACCAGACACTCTGGGGAACCGATATGAAGAGCTACTCCGATGCTATTCAGTTGCCTTCCTATCGTCTGCCTGGCTTCTCGGAAATCAAGAAAGGCGACGTAGTAGTCTTCAACGTTCCTTTTGAGAGCCAACACCCAGCCGACTTGCGCACCAACTATATCAAGCGTTGTGTAGCCGTGGCCGGTGATGTATTGGAAATAAAGGATACACAGGTGTTTGTGAATGGCAAGCCCATGAACAACCCACCCCAGAGCCAGAACCGTTACTTCTTACAAGTAAACGAGCCCATCCGAGATAAGATCTTCAAAGACCAAGGTGTCACGGACTTCAATAATACTGCTACGGGTGTTCCGCAACCGCAGTACACGCAGTTTGGCCCGGCCTACATGATCGATGCTACACCGACGACGGCCGCTTACTTCAAGCAACAGTCCTTTATCAAGGGGGTGGTGCAGGATAAGAGCCCGGCAGGTCAGGCAGAGCCCGATGTATTCCCGAACAACCCTGACTACCCACACAGCCAGCCTAGCTCCCCAGCCAAGTTCAACTGGAACCGTGATAACTACGGCCCACTGCAGCTTCCCAAAAAAGGACAAACGGTACAAATCACTCCGGAGAACTCGCCGATTTACGAGAAGATCATTCTGCGCTATGAGCACAATGAGGGTGTATCGGTAATCAACGGTGTAATCACGCAGAATGGTCAGCCGCTCAAGAGCTATACCTTCAAGCAGAACTACTACTTCATGATGGGCGATAACCGCCATGATTCGCTTGACTCACGCTATTGGGGTTTTGTACCCGAGGATCATATTGTGGGCAAAGCCGTACTTATCTGGCTTTCAGTAGATCCCTATGCCGACTTCTTCCACAAGATTCGCTGGAGCCGTTTGTTTAACCTGATCGACTAACTCCAACCAATCTAGGTCCACAAAAAAGGCGCTCTGTATAGAGCGCCTTTTTTGTGGACCTAGGATATTCTTACCACTGGATGGGAGCTTCGTTGTGCTGCTCTAAGTAAGCATTGGTTTTGCTAAACGGACGCGAGCCAAAAAATCCACGATCGGCGGCGTAGGGCGAGGGATGGGCTGCTTTGAGCACTAAGTGCTTACGGCCATCAATCATTTCACCCTTCTTTTGCGCGTAAGCTCCCCATAGGATGAACACGACGTGCTCTTTCTGGTCAGAGATTTTTTGAATAACAGCATCGGTGAACTGCTCCCAGCCTTTTTTCTGGTGGGAACCTGGCTCGCCCGCCCGGACGGTGAGGGTAGCATTAAGCAACAGAACACCCTGCTTGGCCCAACGATCCAGGTTGCCATCTGGGGCAGGTGGTGTGCCGGGTAGGTCTTCGTGTAGCTCTTTAAAGATATTTTGGAGCGAAGGCGGCGTGCGCACGCCATGGGCGACGGAGAAAGACAAACCATGTGCTTGCCCCTTGCCATGATAGGGGTCCTGACCCAGGATGACCACTTTCGTCTGGTCGAAGGGACAGGCCTCAAACGCATGAAAGATCTGAGGGCCAGGCGGATAAACAGTTGCTGTGGCGTACTCGCCGCGCACAAAGGCAGTCAAATGTTGAAAATAGGGCTTTTCAAACTCGTCCTGTAGTACACGCTGCCAGCTTTCTTCTATCTTTACAGACATAGGGAATTTAATTTTTTACGATGACAGCTGGCCTTTTTGGTGCTGAGCTGCGTAGATAAACCAAATTTCGGCCACGGCTGTTTGTCCCTCACAGAATTGAATGAGAGCCATGAATACCACGACCACACAAGGCGTCACGGTTAGCGTCACAACGAATTATCTGCCCGACTATTCCAGCCCTAGCCAGGAACATTACGTATTCGCCTACAAAATTGATATTCAGAATAACAGCGAATACACAGTAAAGCTACTCCGCCGTCATTGGTACATCTACGATGCCAATGGTGTTGTACGCGAAGTAGAAGGAGAAGGCGTGGTGGGTCAACAGCCTAGCTTAGAGCCCGGCGATTCTCACCAGTACGTATCGGGCTGCAACCTCAAGAGCGGCCTAGGTAAGATGCGTGGCACGTATCAGATGGAACGCCTCGTGGATGGCCGTACATTCATGGTGGAAATCCCTGAATTCACCCTGGTTGTTCCGTACCGTCTAAACTAAGTTTTAGGGTAACTAGCTAGGTACATGATGATGGATCGTTTTAACCAGTAGTTTTGAACGACCCAGCCATTTAGCTATTTAATTTCTTGCTCTACCAAGCACTTCAGTACGTACAGTTTTTGTTCCGCTCGGGGAATGCACATGGGCTGCATTCCCCGTTCGTTTTTGCGCTCTACAATGATGTCATCCAGCATGATGGCTTCTACGCGTCCTACGCGTCCATTGAGGCCAGACGCAGAGCGTTGCGTAAGCGCACCGATACGATATCGGTCCGGGACTTTGGCGCTGGTTCGCACACAGGTGCCGGGCAACAGCGCCGCGTGGGAGATATTGCCCGCACAGCCGCTAAGCCACGTCAGTTTGGACAGCTGTTATTTCGGCTGGTTAACCACTTCCAGCCACGTATCGTGCTAGAGCTAGGTACTTCCCTCGGCTTGACGACCGCTTACCTAGCAGCGGCCAATTCACGGGCGCAGGTTATTACGTTTGAAGGCTGCCCTCAAACCGCCGCCATTGCCCAACAAACTTTCCAGGAGATAGGCCTGAAGAATATCAAGCTTGTAGAGGGTAACCTCGATGCGACCCTAGCTCCTACCATCAAGAATCTGACAGGGCCTATTGACTTTGCCTTCTTCGATGGCAATCATCGCTACGAGCCCACTGTGCGCTACTTCGAGCAACTTCTCCTCTATCGCACTGACCATAGCGTCTTTGTGCTAGATGACATTCATTGGTCGGAAGACATGACGCGTGCTTGGGAAACCATCAAAGCGCACCCCACGGTTATGCTTACCATCGATTTATTCTTTGTGGGATTGGTGTTCTTTCGCAAGAATCAGCCAAAGCAGCACTTCCGTTTGCGGTTCGATAATGTGCTGGATAAAATCATGAATCGTACGCGCAGCTTGTCAGCCTAGGTACGAAGAACAGCGCGGAAACCCTTCAAATAAATTTTGCTATTATAAATAGCAAACAAATGCCGTAAATGCCAGTATATTTGGCAAGCGTACGGTTGTCACCCCGCCAACACGACTGTTTTAAGCTTTTAAAACAGTGAAGCCCGTGTTGTGAGCACGGGCTTCGGGATAAGTGGGTGTGTGAGCCACCCTCAAATCCACTGGTATATGGGTAAGGGTCGTACAGACTTGGATGGGCTTCGTTTCCGATTCTCCATCCAGGTTACCACTACCTTCTTGGTGAAGGTACTGGCCGCTTTGGGAGGAGTAGGAGGTTTATATCTCCTATTTGGTCCCTAGCAGAACGGTAGCAGGGGGCATTAGCTTCCTGCTACTTTCGTTTTCAACGAAACAAATATACGGTATGTTTTGGCAAAAAACGGACAACAAAATTGAATAATCGGCATTTACAGACCCGAAACTCCTAGGTCGGTTACGCCTCCTTCTTCTTGTAAGGCTTGTCGGATATTTGTCAGTTTTACCAGTAAGCGCTCTAGCTGATCTAGGGGCAACATATTAGCACCATCGGACTTAGCAGTGGCCGGCGTAGGGTGAGTTTCGATAAACAATCCATCGGCACCCACCGCAATAGCAGCTTTAGCAATTGTCTCAATCAGAGCGGGTTGCCCCCCAGTTACCCCGCTAGCTTGGTTGGGGCGCTGCAACGAATGAGTCACGTCCATTACCACAGGCACACCAAAGCTTTGCATCTCCGGCAGGTTGCGAAAATCGACCACCAAATCCGAATACCCGAAGGAGTTACCTCGGTCCGTCAGGATGACGTGCTCGTTGCCAGACTGCTTCACTTTATCGACAGCAAACTTCATTGCTTCCCCCGATAGAAATTGACCTTTTTTGATGTTGACTACTTTTCCCGTTTTAGCTGCGGCAATCAACAAATCGGTTTGTCGGCACAGGAAAGCTGGAATCTGGAGCACATCAACATACTCAGCCGCGAAGGCCGCTTCGCCGGTTTCGTGAATATCCGTAACGGTGGGCACTCCGATTTCTTTGCTGACCTTCTGCAAGATGCGCAAGGCTGTTTCGTCACCGATGCCGGTAAATGAGTCAAGGCGCGAGCGGTTCGCCTTGCGGTAAGAGCCTTTGAAGATGTAGGGAATTTGCAGCTTATCGGTGATGTGTTTCACCCGTTCGGCTATCCGCAGCGCCATATCTTCGCCCTCTATCACGCAAGGGCCAGCCATTAGGAAGAACTGACCAGAATTGGTATTGCGAAAATGCGGGAGGGCGTCGGCGAGAGAAGTAAACATGAAGGAAAGATTATAGCCCGAAGCAGGAGCTTCTGAGCTGCGTTGAACAATACGGATGCAAAAGCTAGGGCTAGGTGCTCACGCAACGATGCATTACAACAGAGACCTAGGCTTATTTCTTTTTCAAACAGATAAACAATTCGCGCCCTTGGCGTGGCTTGATGGAGTTGTACGCCTGCTCGAAGTGAATGAAATCAAAGTAAGGCGCAAAATAGCTTTCGTACTCAGCACGGCTCCCGCCAAATGGTGGTTCTTGCCTAGGTCCAAAATCTACGTCGAAGAGCAACCCCATCAATGTCCCACCTTCGCGCAGCAGCTGAGAACATTTTTCAGCATAAGCCACACGCTGTGAAGGAGGCAATGCACAAAAAAATGTCTGTTCTACAATTAAATCGTAGGGGTGCTCCGCCGACAAAGCAAAGAAGTTTTGCAGCAGCAAATGCTCTTTCGGAAAGCTAGGTATTCGGGCCTGAAATGCCTCAAGTGGCTCTGGTGCCACATCCACCACGAAAATTTGCGTGAAGCCTAAACTATGCAGATACTCAGCTTCATAGCTATTCCCAGCACCCGGAATTAGAATCCGGCGGAGGTCTGGAGCCCCTAGCTGCATAAAATATTCACGCAGTGGCGGCGTTATAGCACCCACGTCCCATTCGGTACGACCCGCAGCATAACGCCCGCTCCAGTAGGCAGGATCAAGGGTTAAATCCAAATTCATCCGGATTTAGTAACTATGTAATGAATTTGCGTAGGCGGCTAATCCGTTTATTTTTGCGAATAAAGGTAATGCGCCAGCCGGACACTCCGGGCTTTACTCATTTAAACACCCACCTTTTATATGGAACAAAACACCAGCCCCGAACCACAGAAAAACAACCGGGCCTTACTTTGGATAGCCTTGATTCTGGTTTTGTTGGGCATCAATGCTGTGCTGATTTACATGAATCAGCAGAAAGGCAAGCAGAATGAACAACTGACTGCCACGGTGCAGGAGAAAGACACGAAGCTAGAAGAACAAATCAAGCAGTTTGAAACGCTAAAAGCTGATTTTGAACGGCAAAGCCAAGAGGTACAATCGATGGGCCAGTCGAACGACTCGCTGGAAGCCAAGATTGCCTCTATCAATGCTGATTTGCTGAAGCTTCGCTCCTTCAAGAAAGGCAGCTTCTCTATTGCCGACCAGCAGCGCTTCAAGCAGCGGGCCGCCAACCTGGAAAGCCAACTGAAAGCAAAAGACGCCGAAATTGCTCAGCTGAAGCAAGACAATGAGGCCCTTTACACGGAGACAACTACCCTGAAGGAGCGCCAGAACAAGCTCACCGACACAATTTCCACGGTGGTACGCTCCAACCAGGAGTTGACGGAGAAAGTAACCATTGCGTCACGGCTGCAAGCGGAGAACATCAAGGTTGGAGTCATCAACAGCCGCAACAAAGAGAAGGATGACGAAGACAACGAGTTCAAGGCTAAGCGTGTGGAGAAGGTGAAAGTTACCTTCAACATCGCTCGCAACGACGTATCGCCCAAGGAAACCAAACAGATCATGATGCGCTTGATCGAACCCGACGGCTCAGCCCTCTACAACTTGAGCACGGGTGGCGGCACGTTCATGATCGATGGAGCCGAGGCCTTCTACACAGCGAAGCAGGATATCGTGTATGACAATACGCGTCAGCCCGTACAATTCGTGTATGCTAAGGGTGCTCCTTACAAAACCGGTCTGCACACAGTAGAGCTGTACTCAGGCGGCATCATGATTGGTAAGACAACATTCACGCTGAAGTAAGCTAATACGAGCACCTACCTTCATCGTAGAACTGCTACAAAAGAAAACCCCTAGCTCTTGTAGCTAGGGGTTTTCTTTTGTAGCAGTTCTACTGGTTAAACGGCTAAAGAGGCTTCGTATGCCTCTAGCTTTTTCGTAGTGCCACTGATATTCTCCGTGAGCAAAACGATAACTGCACCTTCCGGAGCCGTTGCTAACACGTGGTCAATGGCCTCCATCTCATCTTCGATGTAGGTGATGGGCAAGTCTGCCTTGTCGAGGCGCAAGCCTTGAGTCATCAGTTCGCGTAATTCTTCCTTGGTTTTACCGCGCAGATCTCGATCCTGACGCAAGATTATTTCATCGAACGTGCCACCTGCCACCCGGGCAAAACTTAGGGTATCCTCATCGCGCCGGTCGCCCAACCCCGATACCACCCCAATTTTGCGAGTGGCGGGAGTGTTGTTTAAGAATTCCGCAAACTTCTCAATACCGGCTGTATTGTGAGCGTAGTCGACGATAACTTCGAATTTCGGGAACCGATACAGGTTCATGCGCCCCGGCGTTTTGGTAGCCGAGGGAACAAACGTGCGTAAGGCCGTCTTGATTTCATCTTTATCGAACCCAGCTAGGTAGGTAGCTAGCGCTGCCGCCAACGAATTTTCAATGTTGAAGCCCGCTCTACCGCCGAAGGTCACCGGAAACTCCGCTGCTCTATCGATGCGCAGCTTGTAGCTGTTCTTGTAGATGGTGACATAGCCTTCCTCGTAGACCGCAGCCACCCCACCTTGCTCCACATGCTCGCGGATACGAGGGTTGTTCTCGTCCATGCTGAAGAAAGCAACCCGGCACTCTAGCCCTTTAGCCATGCCGTACACGAGGTCATCATCAGCGTTCAGTACGGCCCAACCGTTCTTCTGCACCGTGCGTGGTACGACGGCTTTCACCTCTGCCATTTCTTCCAGCGTGTGAATGTCCCGCAGACCTAGGTGGTCGGCTGCTACGTTAGTTACGACGGCAATATCGCAAGTATGGAAACCTAGCCCCGAACGCAACATACCGCCACGCGCCGTTTCCAGCACCGCATAGTTAACGGTAGGGTCTTTCAGCACGAACTCCGCACTTTGCCCGCCCGTACAGTCGCCTTTTTGTAGTTGCTTGTTTTGGATGTAGATGCCATCTGTGGTGGTGAAGCCGACCTTGTATCCTTTCGCCGCCACTATGTGCGCAATGAGGCGAGTCGTCGTGGTCTTGCCATTGGTACCTGAAATAGCAACAATAGGGATGCGCGCCGTAGAACCAGGCGGAAACAACATATCTACTACCGGCGCAGCTACGTTGCGTGGCAGACCATCCGTTGGGGAGATGTGCATCCGGAAGCCAGGCGCGGCATTTACTTCGATGACAGCACCATTTGTTTCGTTCAAGGGAATGGCAATGTCGCTCGTCAGCAAATCGATGCCACATATGTCTAGTCCAATGATGCCCGCTACGCGTTCGGCCAGCAACACATTGTACGGGTCGACTAAATCGGTTACATCTGTAGCAGTACCCCCGGTGCTAATATTGGCGGTGCTCTTCAGATACACCGTTCGGCCGGCTGGCAGTACTGATTCTAAAGTCAGGTCTTGCCCCTGCAGCAGGCCTATCGTATGCTGGTCCGCTTTGATTTGGGTAAGCACCTTTTCGTGCCCGATACCTCGCCGGGGATCAGTATTTACTTGGTCAATCAGCTGCTGAATCGTGCTTGTACCATCCCCCGTAACGGCGGCCGGTGTCCGTTTTGCAGCCGCAATGAGTTTTCCATTCACTACCAACAAGCGGTAATCATCGCCCTCCACGTACTTCTCCACGATAACGGCACGCGAGTATTTCTGCGCCGCCTCCAAACCAACCAAGGCGTCGTCCCAAGTTTTGATTTTTATTGTCGCGCCCTTGCCATGATTGCCGTCCAGCGGCTTTGTCACGATAGGGTATCCTAGCTCCTCAACGGCATCCTGCAAGCCCGCTGGCGAATACACAGTGGTGCCACGCGGTACGGGCACGCCCGCATCGTGCAACATGGCCTTCGTTCTGTTCTTGTTACCAGCAATTTCGACGGCGAAGTAACTTGTCTTAGAAGACGTAGTAGCTTGTATACGCTTCTGATTGCACCCGTACCCCAACTGAATGATGGAGGTATTTTTGAGTTGGATGTACGGTATATTACGAGAAGCAGCCTCTGCTACAATGCTCCAGGTGCTGGGCCCAAAGAACTCATCCTCCCGAATTTCGTGCAGTTCATCAATAATCGGTTGCAGATCTACTTCCTGCTCTCGGCATAGTGCTTCTACAATCTGCACAGCGGCTTCAGCTGCGGCACGCCCTGCACGCTCCTCTTGATACGCGAAGACCACAAACTCCACTCCTTCTTCTCGGGCCGAATACGATTTACCCCAATATACCGGCATACCCGCCATGCGCTGAAGCTCTAAGGCAACATGCTGAATGAGGTGACCTAGCGGCTCCCCGTCAGCAATATGCTCGCGCGTAAGCGGTGGATATTTGGCGAAGTACTTTTTTGCTTCAGCTCCCGCTTGGAGTTGGCCTATAGCCGGAAAGAGCTGCATGATCCTAGCATCGAGGCCCGGCACGGCATCCGACCACCTATTGGCAAAATCCTCCAAGTCTACCTTCATTACAATCAGCTTGTAATGCTTCACCGACCAGTAACTTGGGCCGCGCATAGTACGCAGGTCAATAATCTTCATAAAAGTGCTTGGGAAAGGAAGAAAGCGTAATTCAGCCTGCTTGTACGATTTTCTTAAATGTAAGGATTATGTTTTGCCAGCCGCAAATACATTTATCCCTTACTGCAACAGCACTTGCGTACAAAGTACAGGGGCCTAAAAAGCAAAAACCCCGGTTGGGGCTAATCAACCGGGGCACTGAGCTACTGAAAACAGGAATTAAAAAGAGGTGACGAGCGGATTCGAACCGCTGTAGGAGGTTTTGCAGACCTCTACCTAGCCACTCGGTCACGTCACCAGAATGAGGACGCAAACTTACAGGTTTAGTTGGCTTTCGCCAAACCTAGGCCTGTTTTTTCATTAGCCACACTCCTAAGCTGCTGTTGCTCTGAAGGAAGTAGATTATAAAAACTAATTCCTCTTGAATAAAAAAGGCCCCGGAAGAACCGGGGCCTCTCTTTTACTCTAAATCAGATTCCGAACTGCCTAGGCTTGCTCGTCTTCTTTTTTAGTCTCGTCCGTGTCGAGCAGGTGCTTAGCACGGTCTACTACGTCGCCAGCTACTTCTTTAGCCTTCTCGAAAGCAGCAGTGTGCGTGGCAGCATCTACCGCGTCGGTAGCTACTTCCTTCGCTTTCTCGAAAGCAGCCGTTGCAGCGCTCGCTACGCTGGCCAGAATACCACCTTCAGCTGCGGGAGCTGGCGTAGCTTTCTTTTCAACTTGAGCTTGCAGCTTCTGCTCACCAGCTTGGCGCTCGTCACCCATCATCCGGTCACGCAGGGCGCTCAGAGCGTCGAGGTCACCAAGGGTCGATTTCTCGGCTGGAGCAGGCTTCTTTGGATCATTCTGCTTGTTGTCGTTTTGGGCGGCACCAGCAGGCTGACCAGCAGCAGGCTTCTTCTTCGCGAACTTCGAAGAACGGTCGTCTTCCTGTTGTGCCTGCTGACCAAAGGAGGCCGAGTGCGACAACACGATGCGACGATCATCTTTCGAGAATTCTACTACGCGGAAGTCCAGCGTTTCGCCGTTCTCAGCGTTCGAGCCATCCTCCTTCACCAACGACTTCGGATAAGCAAAGCCTTCGATGCCGTAAGGCAACTCTAGCACAGCACCACGGTCGTTTTTCTCGGTGATGGTAGCGCGGTGTACCGAACCAGGCGTGAACACCGTCTGGAACGTATCCCATGGGTTTTCTTCCAGCTGCTTGTGGCCTAGGGCCAAGCGACGGTTAGCAACGTCCAGTTCCAACACTAGCACGTCTAGACGATCACCCACCTTCACCATTTCGGAGGGGTGCTTGATCTTCTTGGTCCATGACAAGTCCGAAACGTGCACAAGGCCGTCTACACCTTCTTCCAATTCTACAAATAGGCCGAAGTTGGTCAGGTTACGCACCAGACCGTTGTGCTTGGTGCCTACTGCGTACTTCGTAGCGAAGTCGCCGCGGGTCCAAGGATCTTCGGTCAGTTGCTTGATACCTAGGCTCATCTTGCGGTCTTCACGGTCGAGCGTCAGGATCTGCGCTTCTACCGTGTCACCTTGCTTGATGAAGTCTTGTGGGTTACGCAGGTGCTGGCTCCAGCTCATTTCCGAAACGTGGATGAGGCCTTCCACGCCAGGAATGATTTCCATGAATGCGCCATAATCGGCTACGTTCACGATGCGGCCTTTCACCTTCGAGCCTACGCCCATGTCGGCGGGCAACGAATCCCATGGGTGCGGGGTCAGCTGCTTCAGACCTAGGCTGATACGCTTCTTTGCTTCGTCGAAGTCTAGAACTACTACGTTCAACTTCTGGTCGAGCTGCAACACTTCACTCGGGTGCGCAATGCGGCCCCACGAGATGTCAGTGATGTGCAACAGACCGTCGACGCCACCTAGGTCGATGAACACGCCGAAGTTCGTCATGTTCTTGATAACGCCTTCGAGGATCTGGCCTTTCTCCAGGTTGTTGAGGATAGCTTCGCGCTGCTTCTCGAGGTCTTTCTCGATCAGGACTTTGTGCGAAACAACCACGTTGTCGAAAGCAGCATTGATTTTCACCACTTTCACTTCCATCCGACGACCTACATAGATGTCGAAGTCACGGATTGGCTTCACGTCAATTTGCGAGCCGGGCAAGAAGGCTTCTACGCCATCTAGCTCCATGATGAGGCCACCTTTTGTGCGACGCTTTACTACACCTTCTAATACGGTGTCGTTTTCCAAAGCATCGTAAATAGCCTTCCAAGCCTGCTTGATCTTCGCCTTCTTGCGCGACAGGATCAATTGGCCGTTCAGGTCTTCCTGATCTTCAATGAATACCTCTACCTGGTCACCAACCTTCAGATCGGGTAGGTCACGGAATTCAGACAGGGGCACGAGGCCGTCGGACTTGAAGCCGATGTTTAGGATAACGTCGCGGTCAGTGATGCCCACTACAGTACCCTTCACAACTTCTTCTTCCTGGACGGTTGTCAGCGTGTCGCCGTACATCTGCTCCATGCGGGCGCGCTCCTCGGGGCTGTAGTTGCCACCGAAACCACTCGCTCCGACGTTGTCCCAGTCAAAGTTATCTACTACTTCTGCCATGTTGTATTTAGCCCTGGCTATACACGCTCCAACCTAGGGCTACTATTTGGTGCGCGTTTTTGGTAACTACCTGAAGCTCAGCCTCAGACCCTGCCACCTTGGCGGGGGCGCAAAGATACTAAAATTGGTCGAAGAAAAACAGCAAGCACGCTCAGGATTGTTAGCAACTAGCTGATCATTTTAGGTAGTAATACCCTCATATAGTTCAGCACCATTAAAGGCTTGATTTCAGGTCATCTGTGCTGCACTTACCAAAACGATGACTCTATTTGCTCTGGCGAGTTACTCTTTGTTTATATAGCTCTCAATAGTGCGCCATACACAGCCTAGTAGGTAGAACTTACTTTAAGCATCTTCAATGACGCTTTCAGTACGAAAGATTGCCAGCTATACTAATGCGGAATTGAGCTGAAACGGGAATTGGTGGCTACTACTCAGTTATTAACCTAATATCTAGCCTACTAGTGAACGAAGCACAAGCATCTCAGCAACCTAGTTATTGATATAGTTCAATTTCAGTGTAACTAAGTACGTTTATATGAGTCTCAAACTAGCAACTGAAGACACCGCTAATTGAACTAAGCTCACCATTATTTGGCCTATTCTAATAAGCTTTATTTTTCGCAGCAATTGTTTCTGTTTTTAGGCTCTTATACGACTATACACCTTGTAAAATAGTGTCTTTATCGAGTATTAACACCTATTTACCAGTTTCCACCCTTAATTTATAATACTACGAATGTCAATTGCTAACTGATGATTATCATCATTGAAGGAGACATTCCATTGAAAAAATGTTTATACATGTTTGTTATACTTGAACAGATGTACTTTATTCGTTATATTCTTTGAATATTTTTCAATCAACCAAATTCTAACAGATGAGGAAAATTCTACTGCTCTGCCTGTTTACAATCCTTGCACTGGCGGGCCATGAATTAAGAGCTCAGGGACGCGCTGTTTCTGGGAAGGTAACAGGCCCTGACGGAGGAGGCTTACCCGGTGTTACGGTGGTAGTAAAAGGCACTTCTGTTGGCGCTTCCACTAATGCGGAAGGAGTCTACTCTCTAGAGGTACCTGCTTCGGCTACAAGCTTGGTTTACTCATCCATCGGATACGAGTCTAAGACAGTTACTATTGGCAATGAGTCTACGATCAATGTTGCACTGGCCGCCAGCACAACAGGATTGGATGAAGTTGTGGTAGTTGGTTATGGCGCTACTGTATCACGACGTGAACTAACAGGCACGATTTCTACAGTCAGTGGAGCAGATATTGCTCAAAAGCCTGTGCAGAGCTTTGAGCAAGCTTTACAAGGT
This sequence comes from Hymenobacter sp. GOD-10R, assembly GCF_035609205.1. NCBI lineage: Bacteria > Pseudomonadati > Bacteroidota > Cytophagia > Cytophagales > Hymenobacteraceae > Hymenobacter > Hymenobacter sp. GOD-10R. The sequence goes on along the minus strand of NZ_CP141184.1, from coordinate 1,525,997 downwards.
CGGGCGCCAGGCGTCAACATCACGACTCCAAATGGCGTGCTAAACAATCCTCCAGTCGTTCGCATTCGCGGGGTGAACTCTGTTAGCCTAAGCTCCTCGCCTTTGTACGTCATTGATGGTATTCCAGCTTACAGCGGCGACAACTCTGCTACTAATGCCCCAAACAATCCACTTAGCAACGTCAACCCCAATGACATTGAAAGTATTGAAGTACTGAAGGATGCTGCTTCAGCTGCTATCTACGGCTCTCGTGCATCTAACGGGGTTATTCTGGTTACTACTAAGAAAGGTAAAAAAGGCCAGAGTCGCGTTACATTGGATTCTTGGGCAGGTTGGACAAAACCCGTGCGCCTTTATAATCTTTTGGGCGCACAGGATTACATGAACATCAAGAACGAAGCTGTTCGTAACCTAAACGAAAATCGTCGGGCTGTTACTCCTACTGGCACCACCTTCGTTCCTAACATAGAAGGCTTTCTACCCTCTTACAATCCTGACGGCAGCTTAGTAGATACCCGTTGGTATGACTATATCTATCGGACAGGCTTCTCTACATCCAACAACGTAAGCTTCTCTGGTGGCACTGAGAAAACTAACTTCTATGCGTCTGTAGGCTATACCAACCAGAAGGGTATGCTGGAGAACAACCAATTTAAGCGGGCATCAGCACGCCTGAATGTTGATCATAAGGTTTATAAGAACTTCACAATAGGTACCCGTGTAGCTTACTCTAACAACTACAACTCCGCTCCAAACTCTGGCTCGCTAAGCGGTTCAGCTTTCGGCATTGCCGGATTAGGTCGCGCGCCACTAGTGTTGCCGCCTAACATTGCGGCCTACAACGCTGATGGTACTCCTAACATCAGTGGTGCCTATGTCGGCTCGGGTGCTAACATCAATCCTACCCCTCCAACAACAGCTTTAGGACCTACTTACTATAACCCAGTAGTTGATCTGATGTACAACACGTACACATCGGAAAGCAACGAGATTCAAGGTAGTGTTTACGCCAACTGGGAAATCCTAAGGGGGTTGAATATCCGTACGAGCTTCGGTATCAATAATGTTGGTTTTGAGGATAAATCCTTTCAAACGGCTCTTGGTGGTGACGGCTTTGGTACAGGTGGCTCAGCAACCAACTATTACCGCACCAACAAACGTTGGAACTGGCAAAACACGGCGCAATACGACCGCACTATTGCTGAGAATCACAACATTTCACTCTTGGTTGGCGGTGAGCAGCAACGTACCGAAATCCAGCGTTGGGGTGCTAACCGTACTCAAGCAGCTGATAACCTGTTCGACTCCTACCAAGGTAACTTTACCAATATTGCAGTAGCAGGCAATTTGCAAAGTGATAACTATCTAGTATCCTATTTCGGGCGTTTAACCTACGACTTTGCTAAAAAGTATCTGGTTTCCTTCAACGCTCGGCGTGATGGCTACTCTGCTTTTGCCAAGAAATGGGGTAATTTCTACGGAGTTGGAGCTGGCTACATCATTTCGGAAGAGAATTTTTGGAAAAACTCTTCTGTGTTGACTCCTATTAGCTTCCTGAAGTTCACTGGCAGCTATGGCGAAGTAGGTAACATTCAAGGCGTTGAAGACTATGGTTTTTTACGCTCTTATTCATCAGGCCTCTATGCTAGTGCTGCTACGCTAACATTTAACGGCGCTGGCAACCCAGACCTAACCTGGGAGAGCAGCAAAAAAACTGATGTTGGTTTGTCCTTTGGTTTGCTGCAGGACCGAATTCAGGGTGATTTCTCCTACTACCGCACTACCATTGACGACCTCATCCTGAACGTGCCGTTGGCACCTTCGCGGGGGGTCCCTTTCCCAGGTGTAACCAATGCTAACTACATTCAGGCTAACGTAGGTTCGATGCGCAATTCGGGTGTTGAGTTCAACCTTCGCTACAATGCAATTCAGAAAAAAAGCTTCACTTGGACAGTAAGCGGCAACGTAACTACGCTGAAGAATAAGGTACTAGTATTAGCTACAGAAGGCCAACGTCTTGGTACTGCTACTTCAGGCTCCGAAACCGTTAACTACACAGTGGCAGGCAGACCAATAGGCTCCATCTTAGCTGTAACTTCTCTGGGAGTAAATCCGGAGAATGGACAACGGATGATTGCTAAAAAAGTAGTGGGTGCTGATGGCAGCACTACGATTGTCCCCGTACAGTACAGCCACTTAGGCACGGGGTGGACAACCTTAGATGGAAAGAGCACTACCGCTCCTACGCAACTAGCAGATGGCGAGTACTACAATGTACTGCCTAAATGGTATGGTGGCTTCGATAACACCTTTACTTACAAGAATTTCGACCTAGGTATCTTCATCCAGTACTCGGGTGGCAACTACATCTACAACGGCACCAAAGCTGGTTTGCACGACCAACGCTACTGGAACAACGATGTGGACATTCTAGACCGTTGGACTCCAGAACACACTAATGCTAAATGGCCTCGTGTGGTATATGGCGACAACGTTTCTAATGGTTCGGCCTTGGTTATGTCGTCGAATGTAGAAAAGGGTGATTTTGTTCGTTTGCGCAACGTGGCCCTCGGCTATACGCTGGCCTCGCCAGTCACAAAACGGCTAGGTATTGCCAGCGCTCGACTGTACGTGCAGGTTCAGAACGCCGCTTTGTTGACCAAATACAAAGGCATCGACCCGGAGATTTCGTCGAATGCGAGCGGTGCTAGCAGTAACACCGGAGCAGGCGTAGACCGCAACTCGGTTGGACAAGCCAGAACGTTCACAGCTGGGTTCAATATTGGTTTCTAAAAGCAGCTTTCTAATGAAAATAGCGATAAAAAACAAGGTTACAGTAGCAGTGTGTTCAGCGCTCTTGACCATAGGAGCCGTTTCCTGTCAGACCGATTTACTGGATCCACAACCAACCACTATTTTTTCTAATCTGGTTGTATTTGACACACCTACCCGGATTAGTCTACAAGTCAATGGCCTATATGCCGCCATTAAGAATGGTAACTTTTATGGTGGTCGTTACCAAGTATATGGGGACGTTCGGGCAGATGACTTTATCAACCGCACCTCTAATGCCATCACGGCTCTTCAGGTTTGGAACCACACGCTAACTGAAACGTCGCAAAATGACGTTATCAACACGTGGGAGTATGCCTACAACGCCATCAACCAGATCAACGTGTTTTTGGATGGAATGGACGCTAATTCGGCTAAATTCGTAGCTCCTACCTTCCCAGCAGATTACGCTACCACGACGGCCAATCAATACAAGGCAGAAGCTAGGTTTCTACGAGCGTTGAGCTACTACGCATTGCTCCAGTTGTACGCCAAGCCTTACGCGGATAATAACGGGAACAATCCTGGACTACCCCTACGCTTGAAAGCGGAAGCTTCATTACCTGGTAACGACTTAGCACGGAGCACAGTAGCCGAAGTGTATACACAGATTCTGGAAGATCTAAAATATGCCGAGGATAACCTTCCCCTTACTTACCCGACTAGCATAGCCCCAAGTACCAGAGCACACCGCAATACAGCTATTGCGCTAAAAACGCGAGTGTATCTATCAATGGGCCGTTATCAGGATGTTATCACGGAAGCTGACAAGATTGTGTCAAAAACAGCACCTTTCACGGCTACGACGGGCGTTCCTCACGCGCTGAGTGCTTCTGTAACCAACGTGTTTCCTGCGCAGACAACTACTGAAAGCATCTTGAGCTTTCCTTTCACGGCGCAAAATACACCTGGTACGCAGAACCAGCTAGGCAACTACTTCCTACCTAACTTACCACAATCAGCAGGTGGCACTGGAGAGTTCTATCTAAATGCTAGCGGCATACTGGCTAATCCAGGTTGGGCAGCTAACGACTCTCGACGGGTCAATTGGGTTACTGTGTACAATGGAGCTTCTTATCTCAAGAAATACTCCAGCCCTACTCCATTCTTGGATCCAGCACCTGTTATCCGCTATGCAGAGGTATTGTTGAATCTAGCCGAAGCTCGCTCCCGTGTAATTGGTGTGAGCGACCCGCAGGCCGTAGCTCTGCTGAACGCCGTGCGTACGCGTTCTAATGGGACTGCTTACACACAAGCAACAGTAGACAATATTTTGCTGGAGAGACGCATAGAGTTTCTAGGTGAAGGCATCCGCAACTTTGACATCATGCGTCTCAATGCTACCATTCCGGGTAAAGGAACAGTTAGTGCTGTGCCTCCAGGTAGCCCTAAATATGTATGGCCAATTCCATCTACTGAAATAGCTACTAACAGGCTGATAGTGCAGAACTAGCGATTGTATTTTGTATGAACTAAAAAAGGCTTCCTCATTCGTGAGGAAGCCTTTTTAATGTGTTATTAGCAACGCTATTTCCGTCCCATCTCACGCAAATAAGCTACATGCGAGGCTACAGCATAGCGCATCTTGGGATACTCGTTATATTCAACGCCAAACTCAGCGCAAGCCTGTTTGATGATTTTATTCAGCGCCGGATAGTGCACATGCGAAATCGTTGGGAACAGGTGGTGCTCAACCTGGAAATTCAGACCACCTACCAGCCAACTAATTACCTTGTTGTCAGTAGCGAAGTTGGCGGTGGTCCGGATCTGGTGAATGGCCCACTCGTCTTCGAGCTTGTGCGTAATTTCGTCAGGCATTGGGAAAGCGGTGTGCTCAACAGTATGGGCCAGCTGAAACACAATGCTGAGCGTGAAGCCTGCCACGGCCATAAACACCAGGAACCCCACTAACCAGCTCACAAAGCCAACCATGTATATGGGAAGTGCTACAAAGAGACCTAGGTGCAGCGCTTTAAAACCCCAGAAAACTGACTCATCAGCGGCGGTCATCTTCTTAATCGGCATGGCGCCAATCTTGCCCTTGAAGTACTTCTGATAATCCATGAAGAAGATCCAGGCGATGAAGAGCAGGGCGTAGAAAAACCAGAAATAGAGGTGCTGAAAGCGGTGCAGCTTATAACGAGGCTGCGTGCTGCTCAGGCGCAACCAAGGCTGCGCATCAATATCATCGTCGACCCCATCCACGTTGGTGTACATGTGGTGAATGAGGTTGTGCTTCATGTTCCACATGAAGCTGTTGCCGCCCATTACGTTCAAAGTAAAGGCCGCAAACTGATTGATCCACCTTGATTTGCTGAAGCTGCCGTGCGCGCCATCGTGCATCACATTGAAGCCGATAGCCGCGCCGATAAAACCTAGCAACGCACACTCAGCAATTGCCAACCATGTAGGAGGCGTCAGAAAAACCAGATGTACATAAAGGGCCGCGAAAGCAGTAGTGAGGAGAATGGCTTTAATAAACAAGCTAGTATCTCCTGTTGTGGACTTACCCGCCTCGGCGAAGTAATTGTTGATTCTGGCTTTCAGCTCCGTGTGGAAGGAGCGCGAAGCCGCAAATTTAGGAATTGACATCAGGGTGTGTTACGTGAACTACCAGCAAAGGTAGGCCTCAACTCAACCCTTGTGGCTCAGCTTTGATTCAGTTAAGAAAAATTCCTACTCAAGACGTGCTTCATAAACTAGCACCAGAAGCTTCTTAGGCCACTTAACTTGCTCAGTTGCTGCTAGTCGATTAATGGTGTGTATAATTTTGGCAGCAATCAAAAGCTCATCCGGTATTTTTCCGAGTTCACCGATTTAAGTATAAGGTTTAGCAGAACGACGACTCCTAGGATACGCTCCAACGCTACTAGGTGAGACAACTCAACAGTTGAAAAGTAGTATGCAGCAAAGACACAGCATACGCTGCTCTCTCATCCCTCATACACCTACCATGAACTTTATCAAAGCTGGCACCGACTCCCAGGGCCACTCCATCGAGCTATTCTACCAAGACCTAGGTCAAGGCAATCCAGTAGTACTTATCCATGGTTGGCCGCTCGATAGTCAATCGTGGGAGCATCAACTATTAGAACTTCCCCAGCAGGGACTGCGCGTTATTGCTTACGACCGTCGTGGGTTTGGCAAATCCTCGAAGCCGTGGGATGGGTACGATTACGATACATTCGCCGACGACCTGAAAGCCGTGCTCGATGAGCTAGACCTTCAGAACGTGACCTTAGTAGGCTTCTCGATGGGTGGTGGCGAAATTGCACGCTACATGAGCCGCCACAACGGCGCACGGGTAGCAAAGGTAGCCTTCGTGAGCGCCGTAACGCCTTTCATGCTGAAGACTGACGACAACCCCAGCGGCGTCGATAAATCGACCTTCGATGAAATGATCGAAGGCGTAAAGAAAGACCGCGCTGAGTTCCTTGCTGACTTTGGCAAAAAGTTCTTTGGCGTAGGCTTGCTCGATCATTCGGTAAGCCAAGCTACCCTCGACTGGACGCAGAGCATTGCCCTGCAAGCCACACCCAAAGCAACCGTAGATTGCATCTACGCTTTTGCTTCCACGGATTTCCGCCAAGACCTAGCTTCCGTGAAGGTGCCAGCTCTCATCATTCATGGCACGAGCGACAAGATTGTGCCCATCGAAACGGGGGGCGAGCAAACGGCGCAACTCCTGCCCCAAGCCCAGTACCTCGAATACGACGGTGCGCCGCACGGTCTGAACGTGACAGAGAAGGACCGCCTGAATCAGGATCTGCTCGCTTTCATTGGGCAACCTGTGAACGTTACGACGGCTAGCTCCGCTTACTAATCAGTAGCCAGACTACCGGTTATAGAAAAAGCCACCCTGCGGGGTGGCTTTTTTAGTTTAGATAGTCATGCCAATTTTGGTCGATGGTGCCAGCACTAAGTTTAAGAAAACCGGACAACGTAGGTTTTTTAGGCTGCTGGCGAATGGTGAGGCCAGCTTCGTGCGGGGTTCGATGTCCCTTGGCGTGGTTGCAACGGGCGCAAGCCGTAAGCAAGTTCGTCCACGACGATTCGCCCCCGCGGGAACGGGGCAGCACGTGGTCCAACGTCAGATTTTTGGTGGAGCCGCAATATTGGCACTCAAAATGGTCGCGCTTCATAATGTTGTGGCGGCTCAGGGCAATGCCTTTGTAAGGCACCCGCACGTAGCGTTGCAACCGGATGATGCTAGGCTTAGGATACGCTTGGCTGATGGTGCGCAACGCCCCGTGCTCTGACTTCGCAATCATCTCGGCTTTGTCGAGAAAAAGCAGCACAAAAGCTTTCTGCACACTGCACAGCGTAATGGCAGTGTAGTCGCCATTCAAAACAAGAACTTTTTGGTCCATACGCTCGGTCAGGTAGAATCTGGTCTAGCGGAAAGCTAGGTGATTCTAAGCGTATTAACAATAGGCAATTCGTCTTAGTTTCGGTACTATTCCGGTAATACGCGTTTGATGAGGCGCAGCTTGTGTGTGTACTTCTGACGCTGCCGATTGTAAATACCGTTGTGGTCGAGTGGGTCAATGCGCACCTCGCCGCTGGCGTGCAGAATTTGCTGATCCTCGAGTAACATGCCCACGTGCACAATGGCGCCATCGGCATTGTCGAAGAAAGCTAGGTCGCCAGGCTGCGTTTGCGAAACGAAGTGCACGACACGGCCATGGTCGATCTGCTGACGAGCGTCGCGGGGGAGCTGGTAGCCAATTAAGCCATAAAGCTGCTGCATCAGCCCGGAGCAGTCGATTCCGAGCAGTGACTTCCCACCCCAGCGGTAAGGAGCTTTCAGGAAGAGTTGCCCCATCTTCAGCAACAAAGCCAGCCGCTTCTCAGGGTTACCATGTGGGCCGTGGCCATTTTGGGGGTTAGTAGCCGCACCGTTGTAGAAAAGCGGCTGCTCCCCTACCCGTAGCGTCATACCGTCGAAAAAAGGCAAGCGCGCTCCTAGGGTCACGGGAATGCGCACGGCAGCGTCGCTCACCATCTGTACCAAGTCGAGGCTGCGCGGATGATCTTGGGCCTGCCAAGCGGCGAAATAGCTAGGCGTGACGGGCTGGTGCTGATTGTAGAATATCCAGCCTACGTACTGATCGGCTGCCACCCGAATTTGGTACCAATTGCCTTGAGTGAGCAAAATACTGTAGCATTCACCGAAAGCTAGCTCCGTTACTTGCTCGGCCCGGTCGGTCGGCTCAGCACGTACTGGCACAGCGCTCAACGCGCAGATTCCGTGTTCCAAAAGAGTAAATAGGTAAATAAGTAACGGCGTAATTTCAAGGAAACCATCGAGTGGCTGAGTAGAGCCTAGGTCAGTTGAACAATAGTACTCAATTACTCAGCTACTCAGGCACGCTTAGTAGTCGCGGGCGCGGTCCATTTCGCGCTTCTGATCTTTAGCTTTGAGGTCTTCGCGCTTGTCGTAGAGCTTTTTGCCTTTGGCCAGGGCAATTTCCAATTTCGCAAAACCGCGGTCGTTGACGAACATACGCAGCGGCACAATCGTGAGACCTTGCTCCTGGTTCTTGCCAGCTAACTGCTTCAGCTCGCGCTTGGTGAGCAGCAGTTTTCGCTCACGCATGGGCTCGTGGTTGTTGTAGGTTCCTTCGGTGTACTTGGCAATGGTAAGATTGTGCACCCACAAACTACCATCAGTATGAAAGAGGCAGAAACCATCTTGCATGTTGACGTTGCCGTCCCGAATGCTTTTAATTTCAGTGCCTTGCAGCATGATGCCTGCATCGTATTTAGCCAAGAAAGCATACTCGTGGCTAGCCCGACGGTTGAGAATATTTACTTTTTTGGGAGCAGTATCTTTTGCCATTCTTCAGATTGAAGTGTTGAATGTTGAGTGGTAAAGGTTGAGTGTTGACTAGTTCCTGTCAGAATCCTTCGTCAGTAATCTCAACGCTCAATCTTTACTACTCAATGCTTCAGAAAGCTAGGTTAATTTCAAGCGTGGATCAGGGCTTACGAGTTGGCTGGCAAAATCGCCGGCTTCGTATTGAAAATGGCCCGTTATGGCCACCATAGCCGCATTATCGGTGCAAAATTCGAAGTCAGGGATAAACACCTGCCATCCTTTTTCCACTGCTAGGTCCTGTAAGGCAGCCCGCAGCCCCGAGTTGGCGGCGACGCCACCTGCTAGCGCTACCTGCGTGAGCCCCTGATCGGTGGCGGCCCGGGTCAGCTGGCGCAGTAGCGTTTGGATGATGGTGTGCTGAATGCTGGCGCAGAGGTCGGCTAGGTTGTTCTGGATGAACGCTGCGTCTTGGGCTGTCTGTTGGCGCAGAAAGTAAAGCACCGCTGTTTTGAGGCCGCTGAACGAGAAATCGTAGCCCGCCATGGCCCCTACCGGGAAAGGAAAGCGCAGCGGATTACCTGTGCGGGCTAGCTTATCGAGGTGCGGACCGCCGGGGTACGGCAGGCCGAGCAACTTCGCCGTTTTGTCGAAGGCCTCACCGGCGGCATCATCAATGGTTTGCCCAATGATTTCCATTTGCATGGGGCTGCGCACCACCACCAGTTGGGTATGGCCGCCACTTACCGTGAGGCACAGAAACGGAAAGCTAGGTTTAGGATCTTTGATAAAGTGGGCCAAAATGTGCGCCCGCATATGATTCACGGCGACCAGCGGCTTACCCAGCGCCAAGGCAAACGTTTTGGCAAACATGCCTCCCACTAGCAAGGAACCAAGCAACCCAGGGCCCTGGGTAAAAGCAACGGCATCAATTTCTTCTTTCGACACCTTCGCGCGGCGCATGGCTTCCTGCACCACCGGAATCAGGTGCTGTTGATGAGCACGCGAAGCTAACTCGGGCACTACGCCCCCGTACTGCTCGTGCACCTGTTGGGTAGCCACCACGTTAGCGCGGATTTCGCCCCCGACCATCACCGCGGCCGAGGTATCATCGCACGACGACTCGATTGCCAGAATAATTGGAGAAGACATTCGTTTGGTAAAAGCTATTAATTACTGGTTGTTAGCTGTCTGCCAGGTACTCCTTGCGTTCCTTTGTCGGTGAATACGCTGACAAAGCCTGCAAAGCCTAACGCGAACCACTGATTTACAACCTTATTTTTTTGCAAAGGTCGTAAACTAACCCCTGCTTTTGCTATCTGAACAATGCGGCCGCTAATTAAGGTTTAGGATACACGCAGGTTTGGCGCGGCCTAAACCGTTGTGGTTGCGTACAAGTCCGCATCTTTGTAACTATATTCCTGACTTTCTGCCGCCCGTGCCTCGTTTTATCTCCATCACGCTCCGAGTACTCTTCACCATGTTGGTGCTCGTGTTGCTTGCAATAGGTGGGGCGTTGTTGGCATTACGGATACCTAGCGTACAGACGAAAATAGCCCACGAAGCAGCGGCTATCCTGACCGACAAGCTGAAGCACCAAGTCATTGTGACACGGGTTGACATTCGGCCGTTTACGCGCGTGCTGCTGGAAGGTGTGCGCGTGCTCGACCGACGCGGCAACGAACTGTTTAACATCGGCCGCGCCGACGCCGATATCAAGCTCTTCTCCATCTTCGATCCTAGCCACTTGCACGTGGGCAAGCTGACGCTGGTGGAGCCCCGCTTCGACTTGGTGACGTACGCCAGTCAGCCCGACTCAACCAACTTAGATGAGTTTATTGGCGCCGTGAAGCGCTTGCTTGGGCCCGCCGACGCCACGAAGAAAGCTAGCAAGCCGTTCGACTTTCAGATCGAAGGCATCGGCCTGCGCAACGCCCGCTTTGTGCTCGATCGGCAGGACGAACCCAAAGCGCCTACCTACGGCAAAGCCATGGACTACGCGCACATGTACATCGATAGTGTGTACGCTGATGCTTCGCAGCTGTGGTTGAAGGGTGATACTATTCATGCCCTAGTCAATGGCTTGCGCGCCATTGATATTCCCTCGCAAACGCGCTTGCGTGAGCTAACGGCTGACATGACGTACGCGGGCAAATTTTGGGAGTTCAAGGGCCTGAACCTACGAGTACAGAACAGCCAGCTGCTCAACTATCTCCGCTTCGAGTACAAGCACTTTCTCAATTTCACGGACTTCAACGACTCGGTGCGCGTGGTGGCCAACCTAGGTCCATCGCGGATCTACTCCGACGACATTGCCAAGTTTGCGCCACAGGTAGAAGACTGGAACGAGACGGTACTGATTTCGGGCGAAGCCAAGGGCATTGTGAAGAATTTCACGACGAAAAACCTGGACGTGCGGTATGGCAAGAACACGCACGTGGTGGGCAACATCAACGTAGAAGGCTTGCCCAACTTGCAAGCTAGCTTCGTGCAGATGCAGCTACAACCCTCGGTAATCGACGGGCGCGATATTCGCCGCTACATTCCGGCGTCGGGGTGGCCTTACGTGCAACGCTTGGGGACGGTGCGTTTCCAAGGGCAATTCCTCGGTTTCTACAACGACTTCGTTGCTAATGGCAAGTTCAACACGGCGCTGGGCGACGTAAAGTCGGACGTGAACATCAAGTTCAAAACGGATCCGCGCTTCTCCACCTACGAAGGACAGGTAACCACCAAAGCGTTTCAGCTAGGCCGGCTCCTAGGTCAGGAAGATGTGATTCGCGACATCACCATGAACGGCCGGGTAGAAGGCGTGGGCTTCACGCCCGAAGGCGCGCGCCTTACGGCCAACGCCACGGTGCAGAGTATTTGGCTGAACGGCTACCGCTACCACAACGTGAGCACCAACGGCAAGTTTCGGCAGCAGGCGTTTGCGGGCAAGCTTTCCGTCAATGACCCTAGCTTGCAGGTAACCGCTGATGGCAGCGTTGACCTGAACAAGAAGCACCAAGCGTTTGACGTGCGCGCCCAGGTGCGCCGCGCCGATTTGCACGCCTTGGGGCTGGTGGATCAGCACGTCACGGTGGCTACTACCGCCGATTTGCACTTCACAGGATTACAACTCGACGAGCTGCTGGGCCGTGTTCAGCTGCGCAATTCTGAGTTAGGCTTCCAGGGCCGTACCGTGCCTATCGACACGTTCGACGTAGTTAGCCAGCGCACCGGCGACCAGCGCCAGCTTACGGTACGCTCAGAAGCTCTGAATCTAAACGCGGCGGGCAACTACCGGCTCACCAATGTCATCCGAGACGTACAAACGCTGATAACGGAGTACCAACTTAACTTCGAGAGCGATGACGCGGCTATAGCTAAGTATTACCGGCGGAAGCGCCAGCAAGCTATTTCGGAATATCAGATTGACCTCGACCTTGATCTGAAGCGCTTCAATCCGGTACTGCATCTGTTTATGCCGCAGCTCAGCATTTCCGATTTCACCCACATCGACGGCTCTTTCCGCAACGCTCCCACTTCCATCTTCTCACTGGGTGGGCACATTGAGAACATTCAATACGACAGCATTCGGGCCGTTAACAACGAGTTCGAATTCACCACCTCGAAGCTGCCCAACCAGCCCGAAGTGCTGGCACAAGCCAACATTACTTCTGAGCGGCAAGTGATTCCGGGCCTAGGCAACACGGAGCGCTTTTACGTGGAAGGCGTGTGGGACCAGGAGCGAATTAACTTCTCTACTTCCCTCGCTCAAACCGGTACTGCCAACAAAGCGAGCATCAACGGGGCGTTGTCGTTTTTGCCTAATGCCGTTCAGGTAGTGTTTCGTGAGTCAGGTTTAGACTTGCTAAATAAGCACTGGACTATCGCCCCCAACAACTCGGTGGTTATCTCGGGCAAGGGCAAAGAACTCGACATCAAAAACCTGACGATCAGCAACGGACCGCAAAGTGTGAGCGCCCAGGGCTTCATTTCGACCGATCCTGCCAAGCAGTTGCAGCTAACCGTGAAGGATTTTCAGCTAGCCACGCTCAGCGCCCTTACAACCCAAAACATCAAGGGTCGGGTAAACGCGAACGGCACCGTTAGCGGCATTTACAACACGCTCGAGATTAATAATACGCTGAGCGTTGATTCGCTGAAGTTTGATGATGTTCTCATTGGTAATGTGACGGGAAAGGGCGACTGGGATACACCTAACAACCGCCTGCTGGTAGACCTTGACGTGCTGCGGGATGCGCAGCGCGTGGTGCGCGTCACGGGTTTCTACGCGCCCGGCCTAGCTGCCCCGCTCGACCTGACGGCCATGCTCGACAACGCTCCTATCAAGCTAGCAGAGCCGTTGCTTCGCACGCTGTTCCGCGACATGAGCGGCACCGCCGTGGGCATGCTCCACCTGTACGGACCGCTCTCAGCCCCGAATTTGGTTGGGAATGTAGACGTCACAGCGGGCCGGCTCACGTTCAATTACCTAGGTACCACTTACACCTTCGCCGACCGCATCCGCTTCGCGGAAGATGGCATTGCTTTGCGCGATATTAAAGTGCGCGACGTGTTCGGCAACCTCGGTTCCGTGGATGGCAACATCTATTACAAAGGCTTCCAAGACATGCGGTTGGATTTGCGCGGCAGCTTCCGCAAGCTTCAGGTGCTCAACACGACCCGCCGCGATAATGACCTATACTTCGGGCAGGCATTTGCCACGGGCGACGCTACGGTGCGCGGGCCAGCTGACAACCTGTTTATCCGGGTGAATGCCAAAAGCGAAGCGGGTACGCGTCTGTCGTTGCCACTCGATAATGCCGCTAAGGCCCAGCAGGCTAGCTACATTCGTTTCGTTAACCATAATATTCACGACACCACAACCACGGTGAAGGTGCCCGTTGCGGCCGCCCAGAAAGTGGATCTGTCGGGTATTCGCCTGAACATGAACCTAGATGTCACGCCCGACGCCTACATGGAGATTCTGCTGGATGAAAGTACCGGTGACATCATCCGCGGAACTGCCGTAGGGCAGCTCAGGCTGAATATTGACACGCGCGGCGACTTCAACATGTTTGGCCAAGTGGAAATTGTGCGGGGCGCCTACAACTTTACGCTACAAGGCCTTGTGAACAAGGAATTTGTGGTGCGCCCTGGCGGCTTGATTACCTGGAACGGCGACCCGCTGGCCGGCGAGATGAACGTGACGGCAACTTATACCCAGCGTACGTCGCTGGCGCCGTTGTTTCAGGGTTCCACCAATGGTACGGGTACCAGCAACGGCGCCGTAGTGCCCGTAACGGCCGTAATGAACCTGACTGGGCCGCTCCTGCTCCCCACCATCAAACTAGGTCTGGAATTCAACGATGCGCCCTCTACATTGGAGGGCGACCTAGTAGCTTTTACTTCGGCTCTCCGCAACGATGAGCAGGAGCTTAACCGTCAAGTATTCAGCTTACTCGTATTTAAGCAGCTCTCGCCACAGGGACAGTTTACGCAGCTTTCCCTCCAAGGCCAAGACAACAAGCTTCAAAATAGCCTCGGCCAGATCGTCTCGTCGCAGCTAGGCTTGCTGACGTCGCAGATTGACGAAAACCTGGAAATCGACTTTAACATCAATGGCCTGACAGCGGAACAGCTGCAAGCGTTGCAAGTACGGTTGAGCTACAGCTTCATGAATGGGCGTCTGCGCGTAACACGGGAAGGTGGCTTCAGCTCCAGCTCTAATACTTCCGGCACCCTAGGCCCAACAACGAATACTTCGACACAAGCTAGCTTGCTCGGCGATTTGAGCCTAGAATACTACTTGCAGGCTGATGGCAAGTTTCGGGCAAAGCTGCGCTACGAAACTACGCCCCGTGACCTCGAAACGATCAACCAACCTCGCGCTGGCTTGAGCTTGCTGAATACGCAGCAATTCGATTCGTTTCAGGAGCTTTTTGCCCGCAAACGCTTACGCCGCCGCGAGGCTGCCCGTCGCCGGGCCCGTGAAGTCCTGAACATCGACGACGACCCTCGGACAATCATGTAATTAGTTATCACTTAACAGCTAACATTTATCAATCTTCACAATCAAGCAGTTACGATTTATTTCGTAGTTCGTAACTTAATAAATGCGCAGGTTGATTGATAAATGGTAAATGTTACCTGACCTTTGCCTTCCATGGCCCAATTGCAACGCTCACCCATTCGTAAGAAGACGCTCGGTAGCTACCCGCACACGATGGTAGTGTTCAGCATTACGCTGGCCTTGCTGGTCATCGGGTTGTTTGGGCTGTTGCTAATCCACGCGCACAAGCTCTCGACGGTCGTTAAGGAAAGCATTGAGGTTCAAATTTTTCTGGAGCGCGACCTTCCCGAAACTCAGCTCCTACGCTTGCACCAAGATTTTGCCCGCAAAAAGTACATTGCTTATAAGGGCGACCAACCGCAAGTGCGCTTTCTTTCCAAGGAAGAAGCGGCCCGTGAGCTGCTTGGCCCCTCCGACGACAGCCAGTTTCGCCAACTGCTTGGCGACAACCCTCTGCACGATGCGTTCATTCTGAACATCAACGCAGAGTATTCCGACTCGCTTAACATGCGCCGCATCACCGACGAGCTGCGCGCCGAACCGGGGGTTGATGATGTAGCTTACGTTCAAAGCCTGATTGACTCGGTCAACAAAAACCTACGGCGCGTTAGCTTGGTGCTACTAGGCTTTGCGGCCCTGTTGACGATTGTGGTCGTCGTGCTGATCAACAACACGATCCGCCTAGCTTTATACTCGCAGCGCTTCCTGATTCGCAGCATGCAGCTGGTAGGCGCCACTTCCTTTTTCATTCAGCGGCCTTTTTTGCGCCGAGCTACTTGGCAGGGCTTCGTGAGCGGCATCCTCGCTAGTCTCACCTTGCTAGCGGTGGTGCAATATGCCTACCTACAAATGGATGAGCTCCGGGTACTGCGCGACGAGCGGCTGATTGGTATTTTGTTCGGTGCGCTGCTGGTGCTAGGTTGCGTCATCGGCTTTTTCAGTTCTTACCGCGCCGTGCGCAAATACCTGCGCATGTCGCTAGATGATTTGTACTAGCTTAAATTATTGAATTCAACAGGAGCTGAACTCATTGAATTTCAACTGAATCAGTCTGACTTCTAAACCAGAACCTACATGATCCAAGATCAAACTCCGCGCTTTGCTTTTGGGCGGCGCAACTACCGGCTGATGTTCGCCGGCTTGGCCGTACTTGCCATCGGCTTTATCACCATGACTCTCGACTCGGCCGAGTATGGAGAGGGCTTTTTGGGTATCACGCTCGGACCGATTTTGCTGGTCATTGGCTTCATTATCGAGTTCTTTGCCATCATGGTACGCCCCGATAACTCGGCCCCGGTAGCAAACGAGCTGACCACGCCTACTACCGTCAACCAACCCCTAGCTCCTCTTTCGACCCCGGCGGCGCCGGCTCGTCCCACTTATAAGCGATAGTAATGAGTTATTGGCACGCCTTTCTAATTGCCATTGTAGAAGGTCTTACTGAGTTTTTGCCCGTTTCCAGTACTGGGCACATGGTTATTACCCTAGCCCTGCTAGGCATTCCGGCCACGGCCTTTACCAAGCTGTATTTAGTTGTGATTCAGCTCGGGGCTATTCTGTCGGTATTTGCCGTGTACTGGCGGCGCTTTTTTCAGAGCATCGATTTCTACCTGAAACTGTTCGTTGCTTTCCTACCGATTGTGGTAGTAGGCTTATTGCTGAAAAAGCACATCGACGCGCTACTAGAATCGGTAACCGTTGTAGCCTTCATGCTGCTAGTGGGCGGTATTGTGCTCATGTTTGTTGACAAGTGGTTTCCGCAGGAGGAGCCGACAGCAGGCGGCCACCCCGTCACGACGCCTAGCTACAAGCAAGCCTTTACGATTGGTCTGTTCCAGTGTTTGGCGGTGGTGCCCGGCGTTAGCCGGTCGGCGGCTACCATTATTGGGGGCCTCACGCAGAAGCTGACGCGTCGGGCGGCGGCTGAGTTCGCCTTTTTCCTGGCGATGCCAACAATGACAGCCGCGGCGGCCAAGGACATGCTGGACTACTACCAGGAGAATCCGGCCCTGTCGTCAGAGCAGATTAAGCAGCTATTATTCGGCAACACCATTGCCTTCGTGGTAGCCCTGATTGCTATTCGCGTATTCGTGGGCTTTGTAACCAAATACGGCTTCCGTGTTTTCGGTATCTACCGCATCATTGTGGGCGGCATTCTGCTGATCATGATTGCCCTAGGTATCAACTTGAACCTAGTATGAGCCAATCTTCTTTCAATTTCGAAGCCGGTGAGGTACTGCTGCTGGATAAGCCGCTCACTTGGACTTCTTTCGACGTCGTGCGCAAGGTAAAGAACACGTTGCGGATCCGTAAAATAGGGCACGCGGGCACGCTCGATCCACTGGCGACGGGGTTACTTATCCTGTGCACGGGCAAGAAGACGAAGCAGATCGACCAGATTCAGGCGCAGGAAAAGGAATACACCGGCACGTTTCGCCTGGGGCAGACAACCCCTAGCTTCGACCTAGAGACGCCCGTGGATGCCGAAGCATCTTACGAGCATCTCACCGAAGCCGAAATTCAAGCCGCAGTGCAGTCTTTCGTGGGACTCATCAACCAGACACCTCCCCTTTTTTCGGCCGTGAAGGTGAATGGAGAGCGTGCTTATGAGCTAGCCCGGCGCGGCGACTCCGCCGAAATCAAGTCGAAGCAGATTGACATCAAGGTCTTTGAGCTGACGCGCATCGCGCTGCCGGAGATAGACTTCCGGGTGGTGTGCTCCAAGGGAACTTACATCCGTAGTCTAGCCCGCGACCTAGGGGTAGCACTCGGTTGTGGGGCGCACCTCACTAAGCTTGTGCGCACTCGCATTGGGGAGTATCGACTGGCGGACGCACTGACTATTGAGGCCATTCAGGCCCTAGCACCGCCGCGCGAACCTAGACCGGAAATACCCGACCGCGCAACAAACCCGAACCAACGACCACCCCGTCGCCGTATTCAGGCATATGTAGCTCCTCCTGACTCTTTGGCAGCTCCGTCGAACCCGTCGGAACAGCTAGGTGAGACTTCGGGAGATGCGGCTCTCTAAGTCAGCATCAGCTACTTCACCTTTTAACTCTCTCCTTCATGCAAGTCGTTCAGGATCTGGCGCAGTTTCCGCACCTCGGCAATGCCGTTGTTACGAGCGGCACCTTTGATGGCGTGCACATAGGGCACCAGAAAATTTTGCGCCGTCTGTTGGAAGTAGCTCGGCAAGACGACGCGCCCTCCGTGGTTATTTCGTACTGGCCGCATCCGCGCTTGGTGTTGGCGCCACCCCTCTCCCACCCCCAGCCCCTCGATTTGCACCTGCTGTCTTCGCTAGAGGAGCGCATTGCACTTCTAGAGAAAGCAGAAGTCGATTATTTGCTAGTAGTGCCGTTTACGAAGGAGTTTGCGCAGCTTTCCTCAGAAGAATACATTCAGCAGCTGCTCGTTAGTACGGTTGGTACGCGTAAGCTCGTCATTGGCTACGACCACCGCTTCGGCAAGAATCGGGAGGGTAGCTTCGAGTACCTAAGCCAGCATGCTGACCGCTACGGGATGGAAGTGGAAGAGATTCCGCGCGCTGATGTGGATGAGGTGGGTGTAAGTAGCTCCCGCATCCGCCGTGCTTTGGAGAGTGGCGATGTGCAAACCGCCAGCCGCTACCTAGGGTATCCGTATACGCTGACGGGCTTGGTCGTGCGCGGCCAACAGCTTGGCCGCACCATTGGCTACCCAACGGCAAACATTGTGAGCGAGGAACCGCTGAAGTTGATACCTAGCCGCGGCGTATACGCGGTGATGGCCACAACTGCGGACGGTGATACGTACCAAGCCATGCTGAACATTGGGGTGCGCCCTACCGTCAGCGGCGACCTAGCCGAAACCGTAGAAGCCCACCTACTCGATTTCGACGGTGACCTATACGACCAACCGCTGACTGTGCAATTCATCGCACGACTGCGCGACGAGCAAAAGTTTAGCGGCCTCGATGCGCTGAAAGCGCAACTAGCCAAAGACGCTGAGGATGCCCGCCGCCATTTGATCAGCGGTTAAGCCTGCCTTCAAAATAGTATTACCTCTTTCTCAGCTAAGTCCTTGCGGCTTAGCTGTTTTTTTGTTACCCCAATTTATTTATTTGCTTGTAGCAACCTTCTGTCATATTTGTCTCTCTTAATTACGGTACAGTTTAACCTATCTTATTTTATGCATCCATATCTACACAAAATAGCAACCGGGCTGCTTAGCATAGCTTTCAGTCTGACCCTTCACACGGCGTTTGGGCAAGTAGAATGGCAGCAGCTATATGGGGGGAAGACCGATGAAACCTGCACCAGCCTGCTGCCACAAGCGGACGGTGGTTACTTGCTGATTGGCACAGATCGGCAGAAAGGCCAAAAGTTGTACCTGATCCGCACTGATGCCCGTGGCCGCCAGCTATGGAATAAGCATATTTTACCTGCCGGGCTTCCAAGCTTCGCTCCTTTGTACACCTTTCAGGACGCTGATGGTAATGCGCTGATTGCTTGCTCCGATGGCGGATTAACACAGCGAGGTAATTATTACGTCACCAAAGTTGACCAGTTAGGAAACGTTGCGGATACCTGGCAGATCAACCTAGGGTCGAGCAAACGTAGTCTGGGAGGATTAACCAGGCGCCCTGACGGTGGTTTTGTGGCAGCGGCGGTAGATTATAGTGTTTCCGGCGGTCAGAGCATCCTCTTTTACCTAGATGCAAACGGCCGCAAACAACGGGAGGAACCTTTAGTCATTTCAGCTGACAGAGGTGGGCTTGTTCACAATTTGCTAGCCGTACCGGGTGGTTTTTTGGCGGCAGTTTCTATCCAGCGCCTAGGTGGCGGCGTGGGGGAATTTCCGACCAAGCTTATCTTTTTCTCTGATCAAGGGGAACGTGGCGCGGAGTCGGAGCTGCCAAAGTACGGTTACCAGGAAAGGGTCCAAAGCGTGCTTTCCCTAGGTGGTAATGACTATTTGGTGATGGGTGACCAGGTCAACCGAATCACGATCGGCAGCCCTACGCCGCAATGGACTAAAGTATTGTCGTACAGCCAGCAGTGGGTCCACCCGCAAGGTGCCGTTCCAACGCCCAACGGCGGTTTTCTGTTTTATGGATATAGCACCGTCAGCAGCCATGTGATACGCTTACACTTAGTGCAGACCGATGCCAATGGCAACTTGCTGGATGGGCTCCCGGCGGGCCAAGTTACCAGCGCCAAAATGCTAGCTTCCGGGCTATCGGGCGGCTTAGCGGGACTGTATGCCGTGCCCGGCACCGATACCTACGTGGTAGCCGGTTATCGGCAGGGACAGGGCGACGAGGATATTTTCTTGTCGAGCGGCAGCTTTGGGCAGCTGAAAGTGGCAACTACAACCATCATGCAAGCATGGCCGAACCCTGTATCAGACACTGATTTACTGAATGTTAGCAGCATGGTTGCTTTGGGTGATGCCTTGGAGCTTTATAATCTGCAGGGCAAACTGGTACATGCTTGGCCTCGAACCGGTAGCGGCGACGCCCAACTCTCTTTGCAGAATGTCCCGCCAGGTATATACATGCTAGTTGGTATCAACGGATCGGGTAAACGCTCGAGCATCCGTATCAACAAACGCTAGCTAACAACAAGCCTACTTTCCTAAGTACGCATGCAGATTCAGGTTTTGCGACTAGCGCTGGCGCTGCTCGGATGGCTATCCATCTGCGGCAATGCGTTGGCGCAAGGCAGTATCAGCGGGCAAGTTCGTGATTCGCTTACACACGAGTCGTTGGCTTACGCCAGTGTGTTCCTGGCTAACACAACCCGCGGTGCTAGCACCGATGCTAATGGCCGCTTTCTGCTACCCGACGTACCAGCGGGCCACTACGATTTTATTATCTCTTACCTAGGCTATAAGCTCTACCAGCGGCCAGTCGTTGTCACTAGTTCGGCGCTGGTGATGGATGCTTTTCTGACCAAAGCCTCCCATCAGCTCGGCGAAGTAGTCGTGCGGCCTCGCCCCAACCGACCCGGGGATTATTGGCAATTCGTCAGGATGTTTCTGGGTAGCACGAGCTTCTCACGTCAATGCCGCATCCGCAACCCAGAAGCGGTGTTGGTGGACTATGATGCTGCTACCAAAGTTCTCACGGCAAGTGGAACAACGTACGTCGAGGTCGAAAACCAAGCCTTGGGGTATCGTATCCGCTACTATGGTTTGCGGTTTCGGCTCGATCATCAATATCAGATTGTCTCCTTTTATGGCCACCCGGTTTTTGAAGAGCTAGCAACCCGCAGCGCTCGTAGGCGAAAGTATTGGGAAGCAAATCGGCGACAGGCTTATCTAGGTTCTGTCACGCACTTTTTGCGAAGCGTGCACGACGACCGAGTGACGGAAGAAGGCTACCTAGTGCAAAAGGTACGGCACGTTCGTAATCCTAAATGGCCGCGCGCCGATAGTCTGCTTCGAGTATATGACGCCGCCATGCGCCAACACTCCACGACCCTTCCTTTTTCCGACGACTCGCTGGAGCATTGGCGGAAAGTACCCCCTATGTTCTCCTTGCTCTATACCCGTCCTGTGCTAACGGACAGCTTGCGCAAAGTGCAGCCTGACTCCGGACGGGTATGGCTACGGTTCCACGACCTTATCCAGGTGACCTACCAGCGCGAACAACCCGATCCTGCTTACCTAGCTATCAAAGCAAAAAGCGCCCAAGAGGCATCTGGCGCTAGTACTGCAAGGCAATTAGAAACGTCTTTAGTTTATCTGCTCCAAAGCCGGGTAGAGATTCAGCAGAATGGTCAACTGGTTAACCCGTTGGCTATTCTGAACGAAGGCTATTGGGGATTTGAGAAGATAGGCGAAATGTTGCCGTTCGATTATTCGCCACCCAAGCCGGCACCATAACCTAGCTCAAACTTTAATCCGAGCAGTCGCGGGTTTCTTTAGTGTAGTACTCAAGTACATCTTTATATTTGACCCGTTATATAACTTCTAGTACTGAGTGCGTTACACACGCAATTAATTACTCGTTACTTATCTCTAGTTCCTGTTATTCTCATGAAGCAGACTGCTACATTGTGCCTGCTGCTAGCTACGCTAGCGCCCGGTGTCCGGGCCCAAACCACCACCTCTTTAACCGCTTCTGCCAGCTCTAAGGGGCCGGGTGTGCTGCGAGGGAACGTACGCGACGGGGCTTCCCAAAAGCCCATCGAATACGCCACCGTGACGCTGCTCCCTCTGACTGGCACGACACCCCTGGCAAGCACCACCTGCGACGACAAGGGTCACTTCGAGCTGAAGCAGCTGCCCAAAGGCGCTTTCCGGCTGCAAGTAACTTTTGTGGGGTACACGCCGCGCATTGAGCCGGTGACTATCACGGACCAAGCTGCCGACCTAGGTACGCTTACGCTCACTGCCTCGACGCAGAAGCTAGGAGAGGTAACCGTCACGGGGCAGCGCCCCTTGGTGGAAACCAAGCCCGACCGCCTCGTCTACAATGCGGAGCAAGACGCCACCAATGCTGGCGGCACGGCCACCGACGTGCTCCGTAAAACCCCGATGCTGAATGTGGACGTCGACGGCAATGTGCAGTTGCGTGGCACTTCCAACCTGCGCATTCTCATCAACAACAAGCCCTCGGCTATGCTGGCGGGCAACCTAGCCGACGCCCTCAAGCAGATTCCAGCTGACCAGATCAAGGCCATTGAGGTGGTCACCTCGCCCTCGGCTAAATATGACGCCGAAGGCTCGGGTGGGGTCATCAACATTGTGCTGAAAAAGAGCAGCTTGCAGGGCGTGAATGGCAGCGTGGGAGCCAGCGGAGGCAACCGCAACCAGAGCACCAACGGCTCTTTGAATGTGCGGCGCGGCAAGCTAGGGGTCAATTCTAGGCTCAGTGTTTATCGTAATAGCTACCCCTACCGCTCCAGCCTAAACCGCACCGACTTTACCCCAACCGGCGAGGGACAACTAGAGCAACGTACCGAAAGCCGCAGCACGGGCCGGGGCGGCTACGGGCAAGTGGAGTTGGTTTATGAACCTTCGCCTTTGCACAGCTTCACGCTCAGCGGCAACGGGAACCTTTATTTGAGCCGCTCGCCGCAGAATCTGTTCAACCAGTACATCGCGCCGCCTATTCCCCCAGGCGGCAGTCCGTTTGCTCAACGCGACACGTTGTATTCGCGCGATATTGAGCAACGCTACGAAGGGCACAACTATGATTTCAATGCTGGCTACACCCGCACGTATGGCGAAGCGCATCCTCGCCGCGAGTGGAGTAT
The DNA here is from genome assembly GCF_035609205.1 of Hymenobacter sp. GOD-10R. Classification (NCBI taxonomy): domain Bacteria; kingdom Pseudomonadati; phylum Bacteroidota; class Cytophagia; order Cytophagales; family Hymenobacteraceae; genus Hymenobacter; species Hymenobacter sp. GOD-10R. The sequence continues at coordinate 1,503,037 of NZ_CP141184.1, read as the reverse complement.
GTTGGCCCAGCACACCCGTAGCACGAATACTGGCCGTTATTCCCTAGATCAGTACCACGACGCAGCTATCGAGAATGGCCCATTAGAATACCGGGAACGCAGCACCAACTTAGCTCGCAACCTAGAAACGACGCTCCAAACCGACTACACGCATCCAACCTCGGAGAAAAACACCTTGGAAGCGGGGGCAAAAGTTATTCTGCGCCAGGTAAGCAGCGATTATAGCCTCGATACGTTATTGCTGGCCAAGCAGCCTGATTTTGTGCGTAGTCCACGCCGCTCCAATGCATTCAACTACCAACAAAACGTAGCTTCAGCCTATAGCACCTATAGTTTCTCTATGGGCAAAAAGTATGCGTTTACCCTAGGTGCTCGTCTGGAAGGCACATCCATTGAAGGCGACTTTTTAGGAAACGAGAGCCGGTTTACCAACCAATACCTCAACCTGCTGCCGAACCTGAACGTGACGCGCAACCTAAAGAAGCCGGGCCATACCTTGCGTATGAGCTTCTCGCGCCGCATCCAGCGGCCAAATATTTACTATCTGAACCCCTACGTAAATCAGACGACCCCCAACAACGTTTACTACGGCAACCCGAATTTGTCGCCTGAGTTTACCAACTCGTACGAACTGAGCTACAGTACCTTCAACGACAAGGCTTCGCTCAACGCCTCGGTCTATGTGCGGCGAACCGGCAACTCCATTGAGCGCTATAATATCTATAACGAGGCCCTGGCACGCACGGAATCTACCTATGGCAACCTAGCCACCAACTCTTCCTACGGCCTTAGCTTATATGGCTCCCTGAAGCCCATACCGGCCTGGAACATCAGCAGCAACCTGAACCCCAGCTACATGCGCCTGTACAGCGCCGCCCTAAACCGTACGAACAGCCGCTTCAACCTGAACATGAGCCTAAATTCGTCCTTGAAGCTAGGGAAGCTCTACACGATCCAAGCGTTCGGCGGGGGCGGCACGGGCGGCGTCATGCTACAGTCGCGCTACTCTGGCTATATGTACTACTCGATGGGGCTGAAGCGGACGCTGCTGAAGGAGAAGGCCGATCTGACGCTGAACGCGAACAACTTTCTGCAACCTGGCCGTCGGTTTCGGTCGTCTACTACTACCGACCAGTTTGTCAGCTCCAGCATTAGCTATCAGTACCAACGGTCGTTCAACTTGTCGTTCAACTATCGTTTTGGCAAGCTCGATAACAACAGCATGCGCCAGCGTCGCTCCATTCGCAACGACGACTCGAAAGGCGGCGGCAGCACGGGTGGCAGTAATTAATGCCTAGCTGAGCAATTGACAACTATAGCTGTGCGGGTGGGTGCTAGCAACTGATAACTAACAACTGTTATCTTGCTGTCTCCACCCACCCGCACAGCTATGATTAACAAAGTAGTAGCCGACGCCCAGGCGGCACTGCAAGGCATCCGCGACGGCATGACGCTGATGTTAGGAGGCTTCGGCCTCTGTGGTATTCCCGAGAATAGCATTCAGGAGCTCCTACGCCTTGGCGTGAAGCGTCTTACCTGCATTTCCAACAATGCCGGCGTCGACGACTTCGGCATTGGGCTGCTGTTGCAACAACGGCAGGTAAAGAAGATGATTTCGAGCTATGTCGGCGAAAACGCGGAGTTTGAGCGGCAGCTGCTCTCCGGCGAGCTAGAAGTAGAACTGATTCCGCAGGGCACGTTGGCGGAGCGCTGCCGGGCTGGCGGCGCCGGCATCCCGGCGTTCTACACGCCCGCCGGCTACGGCACCGAAGTAGGCGAAGGCAAGGAAAGCCGGGAGTTTAATGGCAAAATGTACCTGCTGGAAACCGCATTGCACGCCGACTTTGCCTTTGTAAAAGCGTGGAAAGGCGACACGGCGGGCAACCTCATCTACAAAGGCACCGCCCGCAACTTCAACCCCATGATGGCGACGGCAGGCAAAATCACGGTGGCCGAAGTGGAAGAGCTGGTGCCCGCCGGCGAGCTGGATCCCAACCAGATCCATACGCCAGGTGTTTTCGTGCAGCGCATCTTCGAAGGCAAAAACTACGAAAAGCGCATTGAGCAGCGCACGGTCAGACACTCCTAAGCTATTATCTTGACGCGATAAGCGTATCTGCGTTGCGCAGGATGACCAAACCCCATTCGCCATGCTTGATAAACACGGCATTGCCAAGCGCATTGCGCAAGAAGTGAAAGACGGCTACTACGTAAACCTAGGTATCGGTATTCCGACGCTGGTGGCCAACTACATCCCGCCGGGTATCAGCGTCGAACTCCAGTCGGAAAATGGGCTACTCGGCATGGGCCCGTTTCCTACCGAAGCCGAAGTGGACCCCGACCTCATCAACGCCGGCAAACAAACCGTAACTACGCTTCCGGGCTCCAGCCTCTTCAGCTCGGCCGATAGCTTTGCGATGATTCGCGGCGAGCACATTGACCTGACCATCCTAGGTGCCATGGAAGTTTCAGATCAGGGCGACATTGCCAACTGGAAAATTCCGGGCAAAATGGTGAAAGGCATGGGCGGCGCGATGGACCTGGTCGCCTCGGCGCGCAACATTATTGTGGCCATGCAGCACACCGCTCGCGATGGTTCTTCTAAGCTCTTGTCGGCCTGCACGTTGCCTATTACGGGGCTGCACTGCGTGAAAAAGGTAGTGACCGACCTAGCAGTGCTGGATATCACACCCGATGGCTTCGTGCTACGAGAGCGGGCTCCAGGCGTGTCTGTCGAGCAAATCGTTGCGGCGACGGCAGGTCGGTTGGTGGTACCGCCGGGCGATATTCCTGAGATACAAGGCTAATGGAGCTAGTTGCGGCGGTGCATTAGTTGTTCGCTTATAAGCGCTACAGTACCTGCGGTTGGGAGAATACCACTTAAAATAGGTAGGATTATATTAACGAGGGCTGTTATATTTAGGAGCTTAACCCGCTACTAATTACCTCCCTTTTCCTCTGCAACTTGCGAAGCTCACCTACGTTCAGCGGCTTACTGCTGGGGTGAGGTCTGCTCCTTGCGCCCCTCTATCTACTCCTAATCCTGACTGCATGCGCCACTCCTACTCTTTCCTTTTTTCGGCTTTTCTAACGGCTTCGTCGCTTGCGGCGCAAGCCCAAACGCCCATTAGTATCACCCGCGACGACATGCCTAATGTTGGCGACACGTTGCGCGTGAGTCAGACTGTCCAGCTTTCAGGGCCGTCGCTGAACACACGGGGCGCCAACCAAACCTGGAACTATGCCAGCCTGCGGCCACTTACCCAGCGCATGGCCAACTATCAGAGCGTGGCCAGCACCCCGACTCTGCTGCAATTAACTTTCGGCAGCCTGCTGAGCGGCTCGAATCGTGCTACCATCGCGAACCGCTACGACCTAACGACGCTACAAGACCTAGGTCTGCCGGTGGGCAACGTGTATGGGTTTTTCAATGAATCAGCCAACGACTATCGGCAGGTCGGCTTTGGCGTGCCGGTGCCCACGGGAACAACCACCATCGATGCCCCCGTTACGTACCGCAACCAGCAGTCGCAGGACGTGGTGTACCGTTTCCCGGTTACCTACGAGAAAACTGACTCCAGTGAGTCAGAGTTTGCCATCGACTTACCCGGCACAGCGTACCTGCGCGACCAACAGAAGCGCGTAAACCGAGCAGATGCTTGGGGAACTCTTATCACACCTTTCGGCACTTTTGCGACGTTGCGGGTAGTAAGTACCCTCTACACGCGCGATAGTGTGTCGGTATCTGGTGCTCCCGGCGTAATAGTGACGCGCCCCGTGAGCCGGGAGTACAAATGGCTAGGGAAAAACCAGGGCATTCCACTGTTGCAAGTAACTACGCAACTCGTGGCTGGCAACGAGGTTGTGACCAGCGTCGTGTACCGTGACATTTACCGCCGCACGGGTGGTGTACTCGCTGCGAACAACGCCTTGGCGGAAAAAACTGTGGCTGCCTATCCTAACCCCTTGCCTGCCACCGCCGACTTACGCTTGCTACTCCCCGAAGCTGGCCCGGCTACGCTTACGGCTACTGACCTAGCTGGCCGTCTGCTGTTCCGCCAAACACTAGCATCGGCGACAAAAGAAACGGTGGTACCAGCCGCTGCTTTCGGGAGCTTTAGCGGCGTGGCGCTACTACGCGTGCAGACAGCAGCAGGAGTAGCCGTGCGGCGTGTGGTGCGCGAGTAATTGCTCAGCAATGCACTAAGAACGTTTGCCAGCCGACTCCTATGGAGTCGGCTGTTTTTATTACCACAACAGCGCAGTGAGCCTTTTTGCCACTAAAGTTGTTGCCTAGCCGTAAGATGAACCTAGCTGCTCAACACTAGGCAGGTATCTTTGATTTTGTTTCGAAAATTCTCCTTTCCTATATGGCAACTAATTCCAGCAGTAAAACAGGCGGCAGCCACGCCAAAAAGCAGACATTGCCAGGCATGCCCAATACGGGCGAGCTACTCACTCCTACGGCCGTCCCAGCCCACAAACTGGTACTCCGGACCCTCACCAAAGGTGACTTTAAGGCCGTGAAGGCCATCATGGACAAGGTATACTCCAATATGGAGGGCGCTTGGGCCGCTGACGAGTATGCTGCCTTGTTGCGCAAATTTCCCGAAGGTCAGATTTGTATTGAGGACAATGGCGTGATAGTGGCCGCGGCACTAGCTATCATCGTGCAGTACAGCGACTTCGGCGACAAGCACACCTACGCCAAAATCACCGGCAACGGCAAGTTCAACACCCACAACCCCGATGGGGACACGCTCTACGGCGTAGATGTGTTCGTGGACCCCGAGTATCGCTCGCTGCGCCTAGGTCGTCGCTTGTACGATGCCCGTAAGGAGCTGTGCGAAAACCTCAACCTGCGGGCAATGGTAGCGGGCGGCCGCATTCCGGGCTACGCGGCTTACGCCAACGAGATGACGCCAGCGAAGTACGTGGAGATGGTACGCAACAAGGAACTGGTCGACCCCATCCTGACCTTCCAGCTTTCCAACGAGTTCTACGTTCGCAAGATCATCCGCGGCTACTTGCCCTACGATTCCGAGTCAAAGGCTTACGCCACGCTGCTAGAGTGGATTAACGTGTACTACGATGAGGATTTTGACAAGCTGATTGGTAACCAGAAGTCGAACGTGCGCATTGGTATTGTGCAGTGGCAAATGCGCGCTACCAACAGTTTGGAGGACTTTTATCAGCAGATTGAGTTTTTCGTGGACACCGTAAGCGGCTACAAGGCCGACTGCGTGCTGTTCCCGGAGTTCTTTAATGCTCCTATGATGGCCCTCACCAATGAGGAGTCGGCGTCGGCCGCTATTCGGGGCATGGCAGCTTTCACCGAACCCATCAAAACCCGAATGATGGAGTTGGCGGTGAGCCACAACATCAACGTTATTGCGGGCTCGATGCCAGTCTACGAGGATGGCAAGCTCTACAACGTAAGCTACTTGTGCCGCCGCGACGGCACCGTGGACGAGCAGTACAAGCTGCACGTAACGCCCGATGAGGCGAGTTACTGGGGCATGCGCGGTGGCGACAAACTGAAGTGCTTCGATACGGACTTTGGCAAAATCGGCATCCTGATTTGCTACGATGCAGAGTTTCCGGAGCTAGCTCGTATGCTATCCGACGAGGGCATGAAAATTTTGTTTGTGCCTTTCTGGACCGATACTAAGAATGCGTATCAGCGCGTGCGAATCTGCGCCCAGGCCCGTGCCATCGAGAACGAGTGCTACGTGGCCATTACCGGTTCGGTGGGCAACTTGCCGCGGGTAGAAAACATGGACATCCAGTACTCGCAGAGCGCCGTATTCAGCCCCTCGGACTTTGCCTTCCCCCACGACGCCATCGTGGCCGAGGCGACCCCAAACACGGAGATGACGCTTATTGCCGACCTCGACCTTGATTTGCTTAAGGATCTGAATACCAGTGGCGCCGTGCGCAACCTGCGCGACCGTCGGAAGGACTTGTATTCGGTAGGTTGGGTGAAGAAGACCGAACGCGACGATGAGTTGCTAGCGCAGGGCGAGGAGCGGGCGCCGCGCACAACCAAGCGCAAGACGGTGCACCATGTTGCTACGAACCTAGCTGAGTAGCACGAGTTACCCGCGGGTGTCCGATGCCCGTGATGCTAGCGATAGAAGAAAGACCGGTGAATCCATTATTCACCGGTCTTTTGCGTTTCCATAGGTTTCCATTCCGCATGATGACGTGGAGAACAGGCTAATGGTCCTATATTCGAGTCCTTGTTACCATTTACCATTTCTCACCCATGAAACGTATTCTCATCACGGGCGCTAACCGGGGGCTAGGCCTTGAGCTTACCCGTCAATACCTTGAGCGCGGCGACCAAGTTTTCGCCGCTAGCCGCCAGCCCGATGCCGCGACTGAACTGCAACAGCTGCAAGCGCAGTATCCGGATCATCTGTTCCCCATCACGCTCGACGTAACGGACGACGCTTCTCTTACCGCTGCTCACGCGGCCGTTCGGGCTAAAACTGATGGGCTCGAAATTCTCATCAACAATGCGGGCATCTATCCAGGCGCCAGCGCTGATGAGCCAACCAATCAGCGCCTCGGGCAGCTCACCGTTCAAGGTGCCATGCACGTGATGCAGACCAATGCGCTCGGACCTATTTTGGTAGCGCAGCAATTCCTCGACTTGCTTCAGAACGGTGTGAAAGCGCGCATCCTGAGCTTGTCATCGGGCCTAGGCTCTCTCACGTGGAAGAGTTCCGGCGACCCGTATCACTACAGCGCCAGCAAAGCGGCGCTGAACATGTACATGCGCTCTTTGGCGGCCGAGGTAGGTCACTATGGTATTATCTCCGTGCTGGTCGATCCGGGTTGGGTACGCACGGGCATGGGTGGTAGTGGCGCTACGCTTCCTCCCTCCGACTCAGCCCGCGGTATTATCCGCATTGCTGATCAGTTACACATCGAGGAAAATGGCAGCTTTCTGACGTGGCAAGGACAGCCCGTGCCGTGGTAAGCTAGGTGGTCTTTTCCGCTCTTTATCAAAGGTGACTTTCTGTAGAAGGTCACCTTTTTTAGTAATAAGCTCAGCAGCACATTATTACACATAAGCGCCTTCACAAAGTACATAAAAATCTCATTTACAGCACATTAAAAATATATTAAAAAGAATCTATAATTAACTACACTCCGTATGCACTGCTCTAGCCTACCGTTGGGCTTTGTATTCCAACCTTATTCATTCTTATTCCTAGTTAAGTATGACAACTTCTACTCGTACGCCTTTCCTCCGCCGCACATTGCTAGGGCTAGCTACCCTAGGGCTTTCGGTGGGCGCTATGCAAGCGCAGGCCCAAACGGTGTATGGTTTGCTAGCAACGCCGCTTCCTTCCCCGACCCAGAGCGTAGTGACCTTCGATGCTGCAACGCCAGCCGTGTTTAGCTCAAACGTACCGATTACGGGTACTACGGTTGGGGCGATTGTAGGCATTGATGTGCGGCCTAACACGGGTGAGCTGTTTGCCCTCGGTTACAACAGCACGACGCAGCAGGCGCAGCTATACATTCTGAACCCAACGACGGGCGCAACAACGGCAGTAGGCTCTGTTCTGACCATGAACCTAGGTACGGACATCAACCGTATCGGCTTCGACTTCAACCCTACGGTTGACCGCATTCGGGTAACGGCCGGTAATGGAGCTAACTTCCGTCTCAACCCCAATAACAGTACAACCGTCACAACGGATGGTACGCTGGCCTACACGGCCGGTGACGCTAATGCTAGCCAAACGCCAGGTGTCGGCTCATCAGCTTACACCAATAGCTACATCGGCTCCACGAGCACAACGCTTTACAACCTAGATGAGGCGAATAGTCGGCTCGTTACGCAAATTCCACCAAACGATGGCAAGCTTAATACAGTAGGTACGAGTGGGCTAGGTGTGCCGACCAATGGCCCGTTGCAAGCATCGGATCTGGATATCTACTTCAACCCAACGACGAGAACCAACGTGGCCTACATGACCACTGCTGTTGCCTCAAGCCCTACTTCTCTTTCCTCTATTCTCTATACCGTTGACCTTACAGCGGGAACGGCCACCGCGGTTGGCAACATTGGCTCTACCACCACCGCAGCCGTTACCGACATCAGCTTTGCTATCAGCCGCCCAGCTTCACTGCCTGCCCTCACGGGCCAGCTAGCGTATGCGTTGGCAGGTACCAACCTTATCACGTTCGATACATCGGCACCTGGCCTGATCCGCACTTCCGTCGGCATCACCGGCATTGGCACTACACAAACGCTGGTGGGACTTGACATCCGTCCTACCAACATGTCGCTCTACGCCCTAGGGTACGATGCCGCGGCTCAAACGGCCCAGCTTTACACCATCAACGACGTGACTGGCGTAGCGCGGGCCGTGAATGCCACACCGCTTGCCCTAGCGCTGGGCACCGGCAAAGTAAGCTTCGACTTCAACCCCATGGCCGACCGGATCCGGGTGGTTGGTCGCAACGGGAATAGCTTCCGTCTCAACCCCGCAGATGGAGCCCTAGCCGGCACGGATACTCCCTTAACCTATGCCACTGGCGACGCAAACGCAGGTGCTACGCCGAACATCGGGGCAGTAGCCTACACCAATAGCATGGTGGGCGCGACGGCTACGGTCCTCTATGATTATGATCTAAACCTGAACGTTATTGCGCGTCAAGATCCGCCAAATGCCGGTACGCTCAACACAGTTGGCACGACAGGCCTCACGGTAAATGCCACTGCCCCCAGCGTGGATATGGACATCTTCTACAACGCGGCTACTTCCACAAACCTAGCCTACTTGGTAGCTAACACGGGTACTGGCGCCAACACGACGCTCTACACCCTGAACGTAGCCACCGGCGCTGCGACAGCTGTTGGTGCTATCGGCAACGGTGTTGCCGCCCGCGACATTGCCATTGCCGGGCAAGGCGGCGTAACTGCCAATACATCGGCGCGGGCGCTAGCAGCGGGCCTAAGCCTCTACCCTAACCCCACAGCCGGCAGCGACGCGACGGTTTCCTTCAAGCTGACTCAACCTACCCAGGTAGAAATAGCGGTGTTCGATGCCCTAGGTCGTCAGGTAGATATCCTGCACTCCGGCGTATTATCGGCCGGCAATCAAACGGTTCGGTGGAGCCCTGCGGCCCGTACCAAAGGCTTGTATTTCGTACGCCTAACGCTGGACGGTCAGCCGGCCGGTGTGCAACGTAGCCTGATCTTGAACTAACCTAGCTACCTAGCTAGCAAGTAAAAAGCCGCCCGAGCATACTCGGGCGGCTTTTTTGTTTGGATAGCACCTGGTGCTTAGCCGTAGTAGCCTTCGCTAGCTAGGTGGGCGTGGTCGCGGAGGAGCGTACGTAGAAAGGCCTCATCCGACAGCGTAGTATAGATGCCGGTGAGTCCTTTCACCTTATTAGCTACTTCATTAAGCAGCAGATAATTTTGGCGCTCTAGCCCTTGCGCAAGCAGCTGCCGAATGAGTGCCACATCGTGGTCAGCTAAGTTGGCGGCTTGTGGAAAGACCACTTGGTAGTTGGGGTCGGGCGGGCCGAGATTAGTACCTAGTTTATTTCCAGCGGCGGGCCGCAACCGCACGACGGTAGTACCCGCTGCCAGGTCGCCCAAACGTTGGCCCCGGCCGTTGAGAAGAATAGTAACGACTGCCACTGCCCCGGAGAAAATACCTAGGTCGATTAGGCGTAGCAGCCACCGCAGCAGGTAGTCGCCAAGGCTAGGTCGGCCGCCGTCGAGGCGTACTACTTTTAGGTCGCGGGCGCGCTTACCTAGGCTTTGCCCGTTGAAGAACACTTCACAGATAAGGTGGTAAAACACGTAAGGAACGCCTACCAGCGCAATAGCCACCCACGGCAGTGTAGTCCGGCTGAGCCAAGAGCCTAGCCCAATCACCACCACCGCCCACACGAATAGCACTAAGTAGTCGAGAATAGTAGAAATGATTCGGTCGCCGATACTGGCCACTTCGTATTCAATTGTAACATTCTGAGTTGTCTGAATGCGAATAGTAGCCATAGCGAAGTAAATGCCTGAGCCTTGTGAGGCGTAGGAGATTATGAATATATTTGTCTAAGTAGCTTTTTCCGGCTTTCGCCAAGAGTTGCCTCTTTATTCTTGTGTTCAATATTTATGCGCGAAGCTGTATTTCTGCGGCAAAATGCCGACAAGTGGCGCCTCTACGAAGCAGAACCCGCCAAAGATCCGGATGAACTGGCTGCGCGATTTATCGAACTTACCGATGATCTGTCGTTTGCTCGCACCTTTTATCCTGAGTCGCCCACGACGCAATACCTCAACGAGCTTACAGGCAAGCTACACCAAGCCATTTACAAAAACAAAAAGGAGCGGACGGGTCGCTTTGGCCAGTTTTGGCGCCGCGAGCTGCCACTGTTAGTTGCCCGTTCGCACCGGCAGTTGGCTTGGGCTCTGGTCTTCTTTCTTATTGCTACTGGTATCGGCACGCTCTCAGCCGCCTACGACGACACCTTTGTGCGCGTGATCCTCGGGGATCAGTACGTAAACCAAACGCTGCACAACATTGAGCGCGGCGACCCAATGGCCGTGTACAAAAGCGCTGGTAAAACGTCGATGTTTCTGTACATCACCGCCAACAACATTTTTGTGGCGCTCCGCACGTTCGCCATGGGGGCGCTTCTTTCGTTCGGTACGGCTTACGCTTTATTCACCAACGGCCTGATGCTCGGTGCCTTCCAGTATTTCTTCGTTGCCAAAGGGCTAGGTATTCAGTCCGCCCTTACTATCTGGATCCACGGCACACTCGAAATTTCGGCCATTGTGCTGGCCGGTGGCGCGGGCTTTGTGATGGGCAACAGCATCTTGTTTCCGGGTACCTTCTCCCGTACCGAGTCATTTCGGCGCGGGGCGCGCGACGGCCTGAAGCTAGCTATCGGCCTAGTGCCCATTTTCGTGGTGGCCGGGTTTCTGGAGGGCTTCGTGACGCGCCACACCGAGATGCCGCTGGGCGTAAGCTTGCTTATTATTGGCAGTTCCTTCTGCTTTATTGTCTGGTATTTTATTCTTTATCCCATTCGAGTACAGCGCCTTGCCGCCAACTCACGATCCTAGATCCTTATGCCGCGTCTTGCCTTTACCCAACCTGCCGACTTTCTAAAAGAGCGCGATTTCGGCCAGAAGCTCGAAGCTACGTTCGACTTCGTGCGGGCGCATTTTAGGCCTTTGGGTAAGTGCTTGCTCTATATTGTGCTGCCGATGGCACTGCTGAGCGGCCTCGCCAACGGCTTGTTCCAATATTACCTAGGTAGCTCTTTCCTGCAACGCTATTCTACGGCCAACGGCGACGGCTATAAGTCATCTTGGTCCTTAGTTAGCACGATGCTGTCTTCTCCGCTCTATATAGTGCTGGCGCTAACGGGCTTCGTCACGATCAGCTTCATGATCCTGACCGTGTACGGCTACATGGTGCTGCGGCTGCGCAACGAAGACCCCACGACGGAAGTGACGGTACCGGAGGTGTGGGCGCTGGTGCGTAGTCGGCTGCTCGGGACTATCGGCGCCATGGTGGGCTTAGCGCTATTCATTGGGCTGCTCGCTTCTCCATTCTTTTTGTTTGTAGTGCTGGCCGCGCAGCAGCAGTTCACCGCGCTGGGCTTTCTGGGCTTACTGACGCCCTTCCTCAACATTGCTATTCTATACGTTGTGGTGGCGCTCAGCTTGTTCTTTATCATCTGGGTACGGGAAGAGCGCGGTTTTCTTGCTACGCTACGCCGTTGCTTCTACTTGATTTGGGGGAAGTGGTGGTCTACGTTCGGGCTGATTTTCGTGCTGAGCATCATACTAGGTATTCTAGCTTCCGTGATAGTAGTTCCGGTGAGTCTACTGAATGCCTGGTCCATCTTTTCGACGCACGAAACGCCGCTTAGCCCAATCCTCACCGTGGCGGCTAATGCGCTCAGCACGTTTGTCATGCTTTTCATCTACCCACTAATCTTTATTGGGCTAGCTTTTCAATACTTCAACCTGGTTGAGCGGAAAGACGGCGAAGGCCTGCATTCCTTGGTCGACCGTATTGGTCAACCGGCCCAGCCTGTGCCACTTCACCCCACCGACCATTACCGGCCCGAGGAAGAAGGAGACTATTAAGCTTGGCGTTTCGTGTAACTTTCCTAAAATCACCTAGTCGCCACCCGCTTCCCCTCGAGCATTTTGCCTTTTCGCCTCTTCTTACCTGCTTTTAAGCTAGCTTCTGCCCATACGCGGCGCATTGGCTTCGCCTTACTGCTGCTTATACAGCTAGGCGCGCTGCTCTCGGCGGCTCCCCTAGCTGCGCAGGTAACGTCTTCTGTGCCGACCAACGCTGCGCCACCCGTATCGTTGCGCCGTCCTAAGGCGGCTCATCTGGAAAACCTGCGCAGCCAGCGCGAGTTGCAATACGAAACGGAGGTAGCGCCCCAAGCTAGCGCCTGGGATTTGTTTTTGCACCGTTTGCGACGCTGGCTGGGTCGCACGCTCAACGGCCCTGTGTACCAGCATGGCGGCCGCTACGTCGTGTACGGCGCCTTCCTCGTTGCCTTCATCTTCATTGTGTTGCGCTTGCTTAAAGTTGATCTCACAAGCGCCTTTGGCCGCAATCCGCAGCGCATGCCGCTTGCCTACACCACCGAAGGGGAAGACATTCACGCCGTTGATTTCCCCGTCCGTATCGCAGAGGCGGAAGCAGCAGGCGATTACCGCTTGGCTGTGCGACTCGGTTTTTTGAGTGTTCTGAAGCAACTCACCGACCGCAGCCTGCTTACTTGGCGACCGGAGAAAACGAATGCCGACTACCTAGCCGAGTTGCCCGCCGGACCTTTGCCGGTGGCATTCCGCGAAGTAGCCCGGCAATTTGAATACGCCTGGTACGGCGAGTTGCCCCTTACGGCGTCGCACTACACGCTCGCCCGCGAAGCTCGAGAGGCTTTGTTGCAGCTTCTTACGACCCGCGCCGCCTGATGAAAAACCGTCGGTTTCAACTGTATCTGCTAGGACTACTGGTTTTGTTCGGAGCCTATGTGGTGGCGGAGTACAACCAGCCGAAGCCGGTTGATCGTACGCCTACGTTCATCAACCACGACAAGATTCCGTACGGCACCTACGCGCTGTTCGATCTGCTACCCGACCTGTTCAAGCGCCCCGTGCAAACGGTGCGCGAGCCGATCTTCAATCAGCTGTACCCTGGTGCCAGCCCCGATAATCCTAGCATTGACAGTAGCCAGACGTTCACTCCCAATGTGAACTACTGCTTCGTCAACAGTATTTTCAAGCTGGATTCACTCGATTGCAACGTCCTGCTCCGCTTCGTCGCCAGTGGCAATAATGTATTCATCGCCGCTGAGGAGTTTGACGCCAAACTAAGCGATACGCTGCATTTCGACACCGATACGTATGCCCGCGTGCGCACGCTGCGCAACGGCATGGGCGTGCTGCGCACTGACTCAGTAACGCTGCGCTTCACGCCAGGAGGACCAACTTCGCAGCGCCGTTTTCGCTACCCTAGGCAAGTAGCAGCGGCTCACTTCCTACTTGATAGCGCCACCACCCAACCTAGGGTGCTGGCGGCGGACACTCGAAACCATCCGGTGCTTTTACACATTCCGCACGGCCGCGGCAATTTCTACCTATGTTCCGTTCCGATTGCCTTCACCAACTTGTATGTGCTCCGGCCGCAAACCAGCGACTTTGCCTTTGCAGGTCTCTCCTACTTGCCAGCCCCACGTACCATCTGGTGGGATGAGTACCAGAAGCAGGGCCGCGTCGGGCAACAATCGTTGCTGCGTGTGGTGCTTCGCTACCCAGCGCTGCGCACCGCTTTCTATGCTAGCTTGCTTGGCGTGGTACTGTTCATGGCGTTTGAAGCGAAGCGGCGGCAGCGCATTATTCCGGTGGTGAAGCCCCTGCCGAACACTACGATGCTTTTCACGCGCACCATTGCGTCGCTGTATCAGCAGGGCAACAATCACCAGCTCATTGCCGAGAAGAAGATCAGCTTGTTCCTGGAATATATCCGTACGCAGTTTCAGGAGGACACGCAGAACCTAGCTGATGAGCAATTCCGCGAACGACTCGCGCACAAAACGGGCCTTCCCCGAACGCGCATCGATGAGCTAGTGCGCCTGATCAATTTTGCCCGCACAGCGCCCCGCGTCTCCGATCAGGAGCTACTTGTACTAAGTAGACGCATCAGTGATTTTCGGCGCGATGCGCGTTGACCTCGTTTCTGCTAATAATTTCCCTTTATCTATCCTGCAAAAGCTATCCATCTAATGGAAAACGAATCTCCTTCTCTTTCGCTCGATTCTCCGCAGATGCCCCTGGGTGAATCATTGCCCAGCGTACCCGCGGGGTTTGCGCCGCGAGCCGATCTTGGCAAGCTACAAGCTAGCGCCGACGCCATCCGTCGGGAGCTAGGGAAGGTTATTGTGGGCCAACAGACGCTGCTGGATTTGTTGCTCACAGCTATTTTGGCTGATGGTCACGTGTTGTTGGAAGGTGTACCCGGCGTAGCAAAAACCCTGACGGCTAAACTCCTGGCACGCACCCTAGCTATTCCGTTTAGTCGTGTGCAGTTCACTCCCGACCTAATGCCGTCGGATGTGCTTGGCACCTCAGTTTTTCGGCCCAACAAAGCAGAATTTGAATTCCGGCCCGGTCCCATTTTCGCGAGCGTCGTCCTGATCGACGAAATCAACCGGGCCCCGGCCAAGACTCAGTCCGCCTTGTTTGAGGTAATGGAAGAGCGCCACATCACGCAGGATGGCACTACGTACCCCATGCAGGAGCCCTTCCTGGTACTGGCAACGCAAAACCCCATTGAGCAAGAAGGAACGTACCGCCTGCCGGAGGCCCAGCTCGACCGCTTCTTGTTCAAGATCAACGTCGGCTACCCAACGACAGCCGAAGAGGTAGCTATCCTGCAAGGACACCATGCAGGTTTTGGTGGTACGCCGCTCGAAGCGGTAAATGCAGTTCTAAGCGCCGCTGATATACAGGAGCTGCGTCAGCAAGTTCGCCAGCAGCACGTCGAGCCGAAACTGCTGGAATACATTGCCCAGCTTGTTGGCAGCACACGGGCGCACAAGGCTCTCTACCTAGGTGCCTCGCCTCGGGCATCCCTAGCTCTGCTCAATGGCGCCAAAGCCCTATCAGCGCTACGCGGCCGCGACTTCGTGACACCCGAGGATGTGCAGTTCCTGGCGCCGGCCGTACTACGCCACCGTATTCTGCTTACGCCAGAGCGCGAAATGGAAGGCGTCTCGCCCGACGATGTGGTAAAGCAGATTATTCAGCAGCTAGAAGTACCTAGGTAATTTCGCTTAATCAGTTACCATTTATCAGCTAAAATCTATCATCTCCTACTAAGCGCCTGCTCAATTCTTATCTGATTGAACAGGGCAAATGGTAACTGCTACTTGACATGTTTCTCACCCCACGCTTCTTTCTAGCTTTAGCGGTTGTAGTAATTGGGCTGGTAGTGGCTTTTTTCTTGCCGGTGCTGCTTGCGCCCTTCCAAATAGCGTTAACGCTGCTAGCAGTACTTACGCTGCTAGATGTGCTGCTACTCTACACGCCAGGCCAAAACGGAGCAGGGCACGTCTTTGGGCGCCGCGTGTTAGGCGATAAGCTCGCTAATGGGAGCGAAAACGACATTGCTATTTACCTGGAGAACCACTACCGTTTTCCCGTCAGCACGCAAACTATCGACGAGATACCCGTGCAGTTCCAGCGCCGCGACGTGTTGTTTCGGGCTGCTTTGCCAGCAGGCGACACGGCCATTATCCGCTACCAGCTACGGCCCACGAAGCGCGGCGAGTACCAATTCGGTGCCGTCAATGTATTTGTAGCCTCTCCCATCGGGTTGGTGCGCCGTCGTTTTCGCTACGACCAAGATCAGGTGGTGCCCGTGTATCCGTCGTTTTTGCAGATGCGCCAATACGAGTTGCTGGCCATCAGCAACCGCCTGACGGAAGTGGGGGTGAAACGAATCCGCCGCGTGGGTCACAGCATGGAGTTTGAGCAAATTCGGCCTTACGTAGCCGGCGACGACCCGCGCACCATCAACTGGAAAGCTTCTGCCCGCCGCGCCAGTGCCAGCTCTGATACCTTAGTTGTCAACCACTTTCAGGATGAGCGTGCCCAGCAGGTATATTGCCTCATCGACAAGGGTCGGGTGATGCGCATGCCCTTTGCTGGCCTCAGTCTGCTAGATTATGCCATTAACGCTACGCTAGTCGTCAGCAACATCGCACTCATCAAGCACGATAAAGCAGGTCTTGTTACATTTTCAAACCAGCTCAGCGCCATCGTGCCCGCCGACCGTCGCAGTGGGCACATGCTCAAGCTGCTGGAAGTGCTTTATCGGCAGCGTACCAAATATCTGGAAACCGATTTTGAGCTGCTTTACACAAATATCAAAGCTAAAATCCGCCAGCGCAGCTTGCTGATCCTATTTACCAATTTCGAAACACTGAGTGGCTTGCAACGGCAACTGCCCTACCTACGGCGGTTGGCCAAGGACCACTTACTGCTGGTTGTGTTTTTTGAGAATACAGAGCTAGATGCTTATCTGAACTCTCCCGCCGACACGACCGAGGACGTTTACAACCAAACTATTGCCGAGAAATTCTCTCAGGAAAAACGGCAGATTGTGCGGGAGCTAAAGCGCTACGGCATCCATGCTCTACTCACCGCACCAGAAAACCTCACGATCAACACGATCAACAAATACCTAGAGTTCAAGTCGCGGGGATTGATTTAGGCTATTAAATGGTTTTGATACCTTCGGCTTTCCAACCTGAGGTTTCTACATGCTTGTTTCTCTTCGCGCAGCGCGCCTACTGCTCTGTAGCTGCTTTCTCCTTTGTTCATTCATTGCGCGGGCACAACCTACTGATACTCGCCAGCTCATGCCGGTGCCAGCGCAGCTTACGTGGGGTGCTGGTCGCTTTGCGCTCAAAGGAAAGCTAGGTATCCGTTTTGAGACTGACACCGATCCGGCGGTGCGAGCGGCAGCTAACCGGTTCGCTACCCGGCTCAACAAGAAAACTGGTTTCGCGCAGCCTAAACCTGCCTTGACTATCCGCTATGGTCGCGTTGGCGGGGTAAAACTCGGGGAAGACGAGTCGTATAGCTTACGCGTTACGCCAGTAGGTATTGCGCTTACTTCTGCTACCAGCCTAGGTGCGCTACGGGGGCTCGCTACGCTGGAGCAACTGTTAACCCAGGAAAAGAAGAGCTACTATTTTCCTGAAGTTGATATTACCGACCAACCTCGCTTTGCTTGGCGTGGTCTTTTAATAGATGCTGCGCGCCATTTCATGCCGGTTGCGGTGATGAAGCGCAACCTCGATGCGATGGCAGCGGTGAAGCTCAACGTGCTGCATTGGCACCTGTCCGACGACCAAGGCTTCCGGGTTGAAAGCAAGCTATTACCTAAGCTTCAACAAGTCGCTGCCTCCGGACAATACTACACCCAAGCACAAGTGCACGACGTGGTTCGCTATGCGGCAGCTCGTGGTATTCGAGTGGTGCCAGAATTTGACCTACCGGGTCACACGACAGCACTTATTTCAGCCTACCCAGTGCTAGCCAGCAATGACTCCGTTTATGCCCCGGCTCAGCGTTGGGGGGTGCTCAACATTGCCATCGACCCAACCAAGGAAAGCACCTATCAACTGCTCGACACATTGCTCACAGAGATGATGAGCCTTTTCCCCGACGCTTACTTTCACATTGGAGGGGATGAAAACAACGGGCAGCAGTGGCGACGCAACCCGCGCATTGCGGAGTACATGCGCGCCAACAACATGATGAAGGAGAATGGCAAGTTTGATACTCACGCATTGCAAACAGCCTTTATGCGCCGTATGCTGCCTATCGTTACCAAAGGCGGCAAGATCATGGTTGGCTGGGACGAAATTTTGGCGCCTGATCTACCAGCCGAAATTGTCATTCAAAGTTGGCGCGGCCGCAAAGCCCTGTATGAAGCCGTAAAAGCTGGCCACCCCGCCCTTCTCTCCAATGGCTACTACATCGATCTAAATTATAGCGCTGGGTCTCATTACTTGAACGATCCACTCCTGGCCGACAACGGCTTGACGCCGGAGCAACAACAGCGTGTATTGGGCGGCGAAACCGCCATGTGGGCCGAATTTGCAGACTCTACTATCCTCGATAGCCGCATCTGGCCCCGCGCGGCTGCCATTGCTGAGCGCTTCTGGTCTCTTAGCACCGTACGCGACGTACCTGATATGTACCGCCGGCTTGCTATTGCATCGCGCCAGCTTGACGGCTTAGGTTTGCAGCATCGACGGGTGCCGGAGCAGCTTCTACTCCGCCTCGCAGGTAAGCAATACGTAGCACCGCTAGGCGTTTTGGCTGGTGTTATAGAGCCGGTGAAGGAGTATAAGCGCCACCGTCAGGGCTTTACCTACACCACCCAAACTCCCCTGAACCGGCTCGTAGATGCTGCTCTACCCGAAGCGGAAGCTGCCCGCCAGTTTGGAGTTGATATCAGTGCTTTGCTTCAGTCAATGGCAACCGCCACAAACAGCAAGCTTCCAAAGGATGCCCAGACGCTCACGACGTTCAATGCGCTACGCACTACGCTCTCAACTTGGCAGAAAAATGACGCGCTCTTACAACCGCTACTGACCACTGAACCCTCGCTGCGGGAATATGCACCCCTGTCGGTGCAACTTGCCACGCTAGCGGGCCTCGGCCTAGAGCGCTTACGCTTGCTGGAGAAGGGCGAGAAACCTACTCCCGCTTGGCAAGCTGCTGCCGTGCGGCAGCTTGAAGCAGCCAAGGCCCCTGCCGGGCAAGCGGAGCTAGCTATAGTCGAGAGCATGCGGAAGCTAGCAACACTCTAACTAAGTTTACCGCTGACTCACTTGCCAAACCCAAATCAGTATAAACAAAAAGGCCGAGCTTTATGAGCTCGGCCTTTTTGTTTACCAATAAGGTGCAACTACTCTTTGTAGCTATACACTTTGTGACCGCCCTTCAGCAGGTACTTGTCGCGCTTGAACAGGCTTACGTCGGCGCTTACCATTTCGCTTACCAAGGCAGCGAGGTCATACTTAGGCTCCCAGCCTAGCTTCTCTTTGCACTTGGTAGGATCACCGATGAGCAGTTCTACTTCCGTAGGACGGAAATAAGCGGGGTTTACTTTCACTACTACCTGGCCGATCGGCAGCTGATACTCTGGGTCGTTGCAAGCGGTAACGGTACCAATTTCGTTAACACCTTCGCCGGTGAACGTTACTTCTACGCCTACTTCAGCAAATGCCAGACGCACAAACTCACGAACCGTTGTGGTTACGCCAGTAGCAATAACGAAGTCCTCCGGCTCGTCTTGCTGCAGAATGCGCCACATGGCTTCTACGTAGTCTTTGGCGTGGCCCCAGTCACGGCGAGCATCCAGGTTACCTAGCTCGATGCACTCTTCCAGCTCGGTTACGATCTGAGCTACACCGCGGGTGATCTTACGCGTTACGAACGTCTCACCGCGCATCGGCGACTCGTGGTTGAACAGGATACCGTTTACGGCGTACATGCCGTAAGCCTCGCGGTAGTTTACCGTAATCCAGTAGCCGTAGAGTTTGGCAACTGCATAGGGCGAGCGAGGATAGAAAGGCGTTCTTTCTGACTGTGGCACTTCTTGTACCAAGCCGTAGAGCTCCGACGTAGAAGCCTGGTAAACACGCGTTTTCTTGGTTAGGTCCAGGATACGAATGGCCTCTAGAATGCGCAGCGTACCGATGCCGTCAACGTTGGCTACGTACTCAGGCTCGTCGAACGACACCTTCACGTGCGACATGGCACCTAGGTTGTAGATTTCGTCGGGCTGAATCTCCTGAATCAGGCGAATCATGTTGGTGGTATCCGACAAGTCACCGAAATGCAGCTTGAACTTAGCGCCGGCTGAGTTGCCTTCGTAAAGGTGGTCAACGCGGTCGGTGTTGAATAGGGAGGTGCGACGTTTTACCCCGTGCACTTCATAGCCTTTGCTGAGCAGCAGCTCTGCTAGATAGGACCCATCTTGTCCTGTGATACCTGTGATTAGAGCGACCTTCATGAGGAAAGTTGTTTGACTTGGATGATTATATTTTAGTGCTGTTACTAAGCAAGCGGCGCCTACTTAGTTAGCAATTCGTCGGAGTATGGTGGTTGGAAACCACAAACAATGTAGGAAATAACCAGCTATTACTGAGCAACTTCAGGCGCTGTGGCTAAAAACTCAGCGTAGGCTTTGCGTACGCCTTCTTCGAGCTTGGTGCTATATGACCAACCTAGGCTGGTCAGTTTGCTTACATCCATGAGCTTGCGAGGCGTGCCGTCTGGGTACTCTGCGTTGAAACGTAGCTCTCCTTCGTAGCCCACAATAGACTTAACAAGTTGAGCTAGCTCCGCAATGGTCACGTCTTCGCCCGTACCCACGTTGACAAAGCCAGACTCGTTGAAGTTTTGCAGTAAGAAGTAGCAAGCATCTGCTAGGTCATCGGCGTACAGAAATTCGCGGCGTGGCGTGCCCGTGCCCCAAACTTCAACGGCAGGAGTGCCATTGATCTTGGCTTCGTGAAACTTCCGGAGCAAAGCAGGCAGCACGTGGGAGCCTTTTAGGTCATAGTTATCATTGGGGCCATACAAATTGGTAGGCATGGCCGAGATGAAGTTAGCACCGTACTGACTACGATAAGCGTCGCACATCTTGATGCCGGCAATTTTGGCAACAGCATATGGCTCATTGGTTTCCTCCAACAAGCCCGTCAGCAGCGAATCTTCTTGTAGCGGCTGAGGAGCTAGCTTCGGGTAAATGCAAGAGGAACCTAAGAACAAAAGTTTCTCTACACCGTGCACATGGCTCTGATGAATCACGTTGCTTTCGATCATCAAATTGTCGTAGATGAAGTCCGCCCGGTATGTATTGTTTGCTAGGATACCCCCTACTTTAGCGGCAGCTAACACAACATAAACGGGCTTCTCTTCCGCAAAGAAAGCTGCTACTGCGGCTTGATCACGCAAGTCGAGCTCCGAGGAGCTGCGCAGGATAAAATTCTTGTGACCAGCCTTTTGCATCCGCCGCAAGATGGCCGAGCCAACCATACCGCGATGGCCAGCGATGTATACTGGAGCTTCAAGATTCATAGTAGAAAGTGTTTAGTAAGCAGGCCCTACAGACTATCTCCGAGCACACGCACATGAGCAAATGTAAATCGTTTGTTTGACATATACCATTTAAACTTTACTCAGATCAAGTATTAAGATTACAAGGTTAAGGTATAAAGCCGTTAAAAGCAAGAATATATATAATAATATACTTTTGACAGTTCAGGCCTAATACGCAAGCAAAGCATTTTGGATACGTCTACTTTACTTTATTTAAAATAAAACTGAAACCTGCATCCGTCCGGTATGCACAACGGCTGCTCCGTTAGCTTTACGACCATCATACGCTACCGAGACATTTAGCCCATTGCTTAGCCGCTGCTCCAAGTTTAGATTCCACGTCATGTTGTTGCCGGGGCGGAGGGCATTCAGAATTTCTAAGCCTACTAGAGAGGCTTGGTCACCGCGAAAGCCCACGCGCACGTAGCGTGTGGTCGCCGAAATCGTCCGTTTGCTCACTTGGCTCACCCTCGTTTCAATACCTAGCTCATCGAAAGTGCCTTGGGTCTCTTGGTCGCTTTCAAATGTATTCTGCTTGGAAGTGCGCAAGTACGTTCCTGTGAAGCGTAGCGTAGACGTGGGCTGATAGCTGATTTCGGGCTGTACTTCGTAGATCAACAGCCGAAAATTACGAGCTGACTGGAAGCTGGTTGATGAGTAATCAGCTCTATTCCCACGCACACTGCGGGTAGTTGTAAGACGCCCCGTGAACGATTGCGCTAGCGTGCGGCGTACCAACATACTCTGACTAGCTAGGTTGCGCACCTCATTGCCATTCGTTAGCAAAGTCTTTTGCTGGTTCTGCTGCAGCGTAAATTCAGCTCCAAAAATTGGATTAGAGCGGTTGAAGTACAGGGTATTACGGATGAGCTTATTCAGCGAAAGCAGCAACGTGTCATCTGTTTGTAGAGCAAAAGGGTTCAGCCGCGAAGCTAGGTCTTGGTCGATAGTACGGCGGTCGAGCGTCACGCTGGTGATGGTCGAAAAGCGTGCCCCGAAACCACGTAAGCCTGGTTGATCGCGCCAACCCCGGGGGGCACTACTCGTGAGCCGATAGCTGAAACGATTTGTGAAGGCCACGATATAATTGTCAGTCGGCAAGTATACTTTAATATAAGTGCGGTACTGCGCGTCTGTTGTTTGCGCCTCAAAGAACTCGTCTTTCTGCTGCTGCTTATCACCGTTCGTATCCTGCCAATAATGCGTGCCTTGGCCAGCTGGCACCGGCAAAAAAGAATAATCACGCTTCAACTCGCGGCCAGTAGCGACACTGTAGCTAAGTTCGGAGCGCAGTACATTATTAAAGAAATTCGCGTTCCAGTCCAGCTTGCTGAGCACCGTCCGCTGGCGGGCACTGTCACGGGCAGCTAGGTCGCGGTAGGTAAAGAGCAAGTTCACATCTTGGTTGCGCCCCAGGCGACTTGCGAACGTTCCTTGCCAGGTTTGGGCTCGGCCCCGCAGGTATAAGGACGTTTGCTCCGTATTGGGGGCTTGGTCGCGCCGGTATGTATAGTCAAGCCGAAACCGGGTCTTGGCGCTGTCACGGCTTTGAATGAACAGGGCATGTTCATCAAAATAATTAGCAGAAGTAAGCGAATCACCGCCTGGCAGCGCTACCCGATTTTTATCGAAACGATATGCATAGCCCGGCACTATAGGCCCGCCTACGTAACGTCCGGAGGCTTCTCCCCGCGCCCAGGTCGAACGCCGGTTCCCTGCCTGCGAATTAAGCACGAATAATGTTCCGCGCAGCTGTGCATTACCGAACTGTTGGGCAGCATCGAGCCAATGCTGAATACCGCTTACCTCCCCTGCACGATAACGCCGACTGAGGCGGTACGAAAACGTATTAGTAGGGTCTTTTACGATTCCGGCCGAGAAGTTAAAGATGTTGTCCTCGCGCGGCGGTCGATTAGAGCCATTGCCTTGTACGGTGCTGGTTGTGCTCCAATTGCGGTCAAACTCAATATCCCGATACCGGTCGATGGGAGCAAACTGCCGGCTGGTGTACTCGTAGTCTAGGGTGCTACGAAACTTATATTGCTTCAGGATGGGCAGATGCAGCTTTCGGTCTTGCACGGCATATCCAACCCGAAAAGCGCGTCCAGGCGTTGAAGCAGCCGAAAACCGGTTCCGGTCTATTTCCGAAGAAGCTAGGTCAACAAATACGCTGGCTGTCGAATCAAGCTGATAGGTGGTGCCCACGCTCACCATCTGCTTCAGCAGCGGAGTAGGAATTAGTCGTACGGCTTGGTAGTTACCCTGTGCTACGCTACCAACAGGCTCCACATACTCGAACACGCGGCCGTTAGCTCCCGCGTTTTGCGTACTGAGGCGGTAGTCCCCCTGCCCTTGTCCTACTTCCGTGAAGCGAACATTATAAACTGCCTGTAAAGAGTCTTTCGCGAAGACGTACACAGGCACACGTTTTCCGGCTACCAATCGAGATTCACGATGATACTGCACCTGCTGCCGATTGAAGATGACGGCGGTCACACTAGTATCGGCCGCTTGGCTAACCTGGTCGCCAGCATTGCGCAGCAACTGTTTCTCGTCAGGAGTTAAAGTCAGGTTAGGCGAGTTGTCGGGGTTGTCAGCCTCGCGGTAATAGTTTGCGTGCACACTCAACCGACCTAGCTGCTGATAATGGTTCAAATGAACGAGTGAGCGAGAGTAGTTGAAATCAGAGTACTCAAAATCTACTTTGAGGCGTGAGTTGCGCGTAATCAGGTGCTTTGGCGTAAACGTTATTTCTGCCTGATTGTAGTCAATTGTGTAATCAAAGTCGAACCCACGCGTCATTAGTTGCCCGTCGAGGTATACCCGCTCAGAGTTGGCCAGCACCACAATAAATTGCTCCCCATTAGGGCCGCGCAAACGGTAGGGTCCTTGCACGTTTTCGATAGGGGTTAGGTCAATCGACGCAAACTTGCCTTTGGCCACGCCTCCAGCCACAGTGGTAGTGCTACGTCGCCCTGGGCCTTGCGTGAAATTCGTTTCGATGGCTGCACCTTGTACGTTCTTGTAGAAGCGCAGAAAGTAGTCGGGCTTGTTGCGCAGCACAACATCGCCAGCTGTCAGATTCCAGCGTGGGTGCGTCAAGGTAACGTAGATGCGGTCAAACTCCTGGAGCTGTTGCGTATTGCCTTCCGGCTGAAATGGGACATTCTGGTCAGAAATAGCCGCCGTTAAGCTGATCTGATCCGTAAGCTTCCCCTCCAGCTGCAGATTCAGAGAAGAATTCACAAACACGTTTTGGGCATTTCCAAACGAAATGCCCCGCGACAGATTGCCAGATTTATTGATACCAGGCGTACTCAGAATCTGCTCTTTCACCGCAAAATCTTCGTAGCTGACAAACCGCCTCGGGAAACCTAAGGTATCAATCAGGCTGCGTGGCCGGCGGTAATGCGAGGCAGTAAGACGCATGGGCAACACCCGGTAACTAACCAATACCGAATCAGCCCTGAGTTTAGGAGCCAAACTGTCAATTGGCGTCGCCATAGAGCTAGCTTCTCGCGTAAGGAGGTACTTCTCTGTCCGCGCATCATAGCGCAGCGTACGACCAGCTACAGAGACAGAAGACGGCACTATGGTCAGAGTATCGGTTAACGAAAACGTGACAGTATCTCGCCCCTCAGGCACCTCTATCCAACGACTTCGCCGTGACGAAAGCCCTGGTAGCTGCTGTGCCATAGTTCCGCTAGCTAGCAACAATAGCAGCAACAAACAGCACCCTATCGGAAAAATGCGCCGCGTAGAAGCTGTCATCAAATGCTGCAGAAATAGATGTTGACGAAGTTGCTAGTAAACGTTGCCACGCTCGGCTTATTTCCTCAGCGTAACACGTTTCTAGAGGCTGGTGTAGTACAAAGCTAGGTTTAACAGCTTGTTCTCACCACAAGACATATTTTATCGCTAACCCACTATATACCACCTAATTGTCTTCTCACAATTATTATTCCGGGGCTAGGGGCAGCTCAATATAAAACAGCGTACCAACTCCCTCCTGCGTCTCAAACCAGATGCTTCCTCCCGCACTTTCAATACCTCGCCGAGCTACCGCCAAGCCAATACCTGAGCCTGAAACTTTCGTTGTAAAATTCGGCACAAATACTTTATCCCGTACCGCCTCTGGGATGCCCATACCGTTGTCTTTGATACAGATCTTCACACGGCTAGCTTCTACCCGCTCCAAGCTCGCCTCAATAACTGGCTTGCGGCCCGCAGGTACTGCTTGCAGGGCGTTGATAAGCAGGTTGTTGAAGGTACGTACTAACAGGTTCTCATCAGCGAAAACCACGTAGCGTCCTTCATCAGCATCGGCTGGCAACCGTAGCTGGATGCCACCTGTACCTGCACCGCCTTGGTGCAAGCCTACGCAACGTCGCAAAATAGGCGCTACATCCAACCGCTCGGGCCGCATGGCTGGCAGGTTAGTGAACGTTGAAAATGAAGTTGCAATGTCGCTGAGCACATCCACTTGCGTAATGAGCGTCTGTGAAATCTTACTAATCAGCTCCTCCGTATTCGGTCTCCGCTCCGCTATGGCTTTTTGCAGGAACTGCAAAGAAAGCTTCATTGGCGTAAGCGGATTCTTGATTTCATGCGCGACCTGGCGGGCCATCTCACGCCAAGCAGCTTCTTTCTCTTGCGTTGCTAGCTCTTGTTTGCTGTCTTCCAACTTCAACAGCATCTGGTTGTATTCGCGAACTAGCAGGCCAATCTCATCTGATGCTTCGTAGGCGAGCATTTCATTCTGCCCTGTCAGAGTCGTTTGCTTCAGCTTCTCCGTGAGTAGTTTGAGCGGCTCAGTCAGTAAACGAGAGGCTAAGAAGGTGAGCACTAGGAACAAGATAAACATCACAGTGAAGATGTTTAGAATGGTGCTAATCAGCTCTATGAGCTTGTTATCCAGATCTTTTTCCGAATCAAAGAAAGGAATACCGACATAGCCAATTACGGTACCAGGGTGACCTGCTTGGGCAGTAGCGCGTAGAGGCAGATATAAGGAGTTGAACGACAAGGAACCTGCTCGTTCTGTTAGCAATACCCGCGGCTGGCCTTGTTCTGCTAGGGCCGCTATTGCCTGTGGGTTCATCAGCTGACTCAGTACGCCAGATTCAAAAATTAACGGCTGGCTGCTGACTTGTAACTGCCCGTGGGCATCGTATAGGTTGAGGTCAGTTTCTGTGAGGTTCGAAACGTTATCCGCTAGCTCGATCAACGCGGTACGACTAGCAGAATCAGCGAGTAATGCTCGATTCTTCAAGAGGTTCTCTTGCACCGTCTTGCCGCGCCGTTCATACGTGCGGCGTAAATCTCGCTTGTAAGAATTGGTGACTTGGCTGGCCGTGGCAATACTTACAATCAGCAAGGGTACGACAATACCTAGGTTCAGGAACAGCTGAATTTTGGTGCTGAAATTGGCGCGAAACACATCGATGTAGCGCCCTTCTACAACCATGTAAAAGCCGGTGCAGAACAGGAAAAAGAATGAATGCAGGAGAAACAGAAAGGAAAAATTCGCCAACCAATCACCAAAGGAGTAAGTGGCTGTCGTAACTACTACCGTTCGATCCTGCGGGCCACGTACTGCTAGATGGTGAAAACCACGTATAGAGAGTCCGGGGTCATACAAGCGAGGATTCCGTAGTTGCTGAAGGTCAAGATGGTTGGTATAGTCGAAATCTCCCTCGTTGTACACCAAATGGCCGTTTTCATAACCGGCATAGCTCAAGTCAGGACCTAGGCCTGGCTGAAAGAACTTTTGATCTACTAGTAACTCGGGTACTACACTATAAGCTGTTAGCTTTTTCAAAGACAGTTCTAACAGGATAGTACTGGTAGCTCCAGCTGGTGTTCGTACAGGTACGAACGCCACATACCTTCTGGTGCTGAATGAATTAGCCCCACGTATCAAATACAAGTTTTCTTGGTCAGTACTATCAGCAGCGCGTAGTAACCGTTTCCGAAGCTGCGCAAGGGTAACTGTATTTTCCTCTCCTCTAATTGGTCGACCAGCGGCATCAAACAGCGTAACTATAATCTCGTACTTGTCGAAGTAGTCACGCAGGTAGTACTTGACAATTCGTTGACGCACCAACTCCGGATTCGTGAAGATGCTGGCCATCATAGAACTGATCAGCGGATCTGTAGCAATTTCGCGTGTACGTTGCCCTAGCAGATACTCCCCTAGTAAGTCATTGTCGACAAGCAAGTTACCTGCTATTTTCTTCTTACTTGATACGAGTTGGTGGTCGAAACGCTCGTATAGGGCCAATGAGCCCACAATAGAGCTAACACTGAGCATCAAAAAAGTAAAAAGATAGATCTGGTATGGCACTATCGTTCCTACTCGCTTTAAGCCGGTGAACCGTACTACCCAGAAGAACACCAACGTAAGCCCTATCAGAATAAAATGAACTTTGGATAGCACTAACCCGAGTGGCAAAAAGCATAGCGCACAAACCGCCAATAGAAACAGACCCAGCATTCGAGTGATTGGCCGGACTGCCGCCAAGAATACTTGGGATAATAGATAAAAGCCTATGAGATAACCAGTAGTATGCAGTACAATAGCTAAACACAGCAACAGCTTGAAGCCAGACACCTGAATGTTTTGCGTGACATCCAATACCAGTTGTGAGTTGTTGAAGCTATTAGCGTAAAAATCAAACAACAACTCTAGCAAGCCGAAGAATAACAGGACGGCGCAAGACGCTACCGTAATTCGTGATGCAGTTTTGTTGATGCGCTGAATCCGAGAGGCTAAGCCGTAATGTCGAAAAAGGAAAAATGCGTAGTAAGCTACCAGCAAAAAAAGCAGCGCGTTGATTAACAAGTCTCCTAGTGAGGGGGACAACCAAGAAGCTGCATATACCTTCGGGTCGAAGATGCGGACTTCAATGAAGGAGAAGGGCAGCCCAAAATAAAGCAAAGCAGCTCTAAATGCAGCCAATGGTAACACTACCGTTACAGCACCCAACAATGTTCGTCCCTGAATGAACTGCTGTTGGGAGAGCCGCACCCAACCATTCAAGTACAAGCCGAACCCAAGCAGAAGCAAAGCTAATGGTAGGTACTTGCCTGTAACTGGATTAGGCTGTAAGCTTTCTAAGGAGAATAAGTAAGCGCCTGTGGAAGAATACAAGCGTGGCAAATTCCTCTTGCTGGTGTTAGAGACTAGTTGAACGTTTAGCCCACGAAACAGCGCCCGCTCGGCACCTTCACGTAAGTACCGGTTACTGATACCGTAGTGCCGCTCCAAAGGCACGTAGGTCAGGATAGTGTACGCACCTACGACCCGACGCAAGGCTAGAAAATGGCCAAACCTAGTATCGATTAGCTTCTCACGAAAGTTCTGATTAGCAATTTCGGGCTCAGGCTTAGTAGTATGGTCTGACCAATACAACAACCGCTCGCCACGGAATACAAAACAGTGGTACGTTGTACGACCGACAAACCAGCTAAAATCCAGCTTCCCTTTTTGCAAGTGGTCAGCTACCTCATTAGCATCACGGTCAGCAGTAAGTTCAGCTTCTGTGACTAATGTCTGAAGCCGGGCAGCATCTGTGCGAAGTAACACACCCGTTCCTTGCCCGTAATGATTGCTTAAATACGCTCCTAGGAAACAGAACGCCGCAACTAATAACAACACTAAGGGAGAAGAGCGTGAGTATATCAACCGAGCTAAAATAAGTTAATGATAGAGGCAACGTTGCTTGTTACAAAACGAGCAACAACAAAAATGCCGCCATTTGGCGGCATTTCCTAGTGCTCATGTTGGAAGCAGTTGTTAGACTGATAACCGAGACAAGTATATAGAAAAGCTTAAGTATACCAATTACTTACGCTGATGCGAATACCTGTACCAGAAGAAACCAACAGCCCCAACTAATAAATATGGAATAGTCATCAGGTACAAAATCCCTGTATTAAGACCAGAGAAATCCTGAGCATCTTTTTCCGTGCGCGCCGACTCTACTTGGCTGCTACACAAAGAACATTGCGCGTAAGTTGTGATTGGCATTAGGCTCAACAAAGAACCTAGCAGCATTACTACTAATCCAGCAAAGAATGACTTTTTCATGTGGTTTTCAGCTTCTAAGTAGTGTCTTTTGATTACGTGCTTCACCTAGGTGTAGTACGGAGAAATCATGAAATAAACGATGACCCCTGTAACGGATACATATAACCATACAGGAAAGGTCCAACGAGCAATTTTGCGATGCTTGCCGAATTGTTGCGTCAACGCAAAATATAGAGTAAACAACACCAAGCCCACTGTCACGACAGCCAATGAAATATGCGTGAGCAGCAGAAAAAAGTAGATGTACCGCACTGCTCCTACCCCTCCAAAATGCGTGGAAGCTACTTGCGAGTGGTAGATAACATAAGAGACCAAAAATAGCGCGCCTAATAAGAAAGCACTGCTCATCATCAATCGATGCTGCACTACCTGCTTATTCCGGATGAAGTAATATCCAACTATGAGACAAATAGCCGTCAGTGAATTGAGTAGAGCATTCAATGCTGGTAAGAACTTTACCTGCGCACCTGGTATGCGAAAAGTTTCGGGGAAATAGTAGAGAACAGCTACCAGAAGTGGCACAATAGCCGCTAATGCACCTAAGATGATCTTGTATTTCGTGTAGCTGCCTGGTTCAATGGCGGGCTGTGTCGTCGTGGTCATAGGTATACAATAAGACGCCTATTTCAGTGATAAGACGATCTACTTCCTTCTGTTTCGTGCCATCGTAGATTCCTCGTATCCGCTTATCACGATCCACTAGAAACAACTGCTGGCTATGTTCTAAACCAGGAGCTACACCAGTTGGTTCGGGCAGACGGTAATCCTGCGTAATTAGCTTATATACTTGTGGTTTGTCGCCCGTGAGAAAAAACCATTTCCCGGCAATTGCTCCGTAACGCTCAGCATAATTGGCTAATGCTGCTACCGAATCATGTTCAGCATCGACACTGTAGGAAACGAGCTTTACTCTTGGTTCGCGCCGGAACTGCTCTTGCACTCGCGTTAACTGACTGCTTATTTGTGGGCATGCTCCTACACAAGTGGTATAGAAGAAACTAGCCACATATACATTACCCGTTAAGTCCTTCTGGCTAACGACCCTGCCAGATTGTGAGACAAGATGAAAATCACCTAATTGGTGATAAACAGTATCGCGCTGCCACTTTCCCTTTACCAGTATTGAGTCAACATGGTTAGGAAGATAAGTTGGCAGCGCGTAACGGTTTGTCCCAAACGTAGCTAGGAATAAAAAACCTAGTACTGGCACTAATAAGAGGAGGCCCAAAAATAGAGTTTGCTTGGGCCTCATTCTTTATTTAAAAGCGTTGAAGACAGATTCCCCAATAGAAGATCCTTCTGATACCAAAGCGACCAGTAGCCACACCAACAATGCCATTGGAACCAGGATAGTCCAGATTAGTGCTTTGGTCTCATGCTTCAAGTGCATGAACTCTGCCACGATGAAGAAGGCTTTTAGAATGGTCATCACGATGAAGATGCTGTTACGGAATGTTCCAGCTGGCATTGTGAAAGCCAAAAGGAACTCAACAGCGGTAATACCTACTAGGATAAAGAAGGTTTTCCAGATCCAGCCAGTATTAGGCTTAGGAATCTCGCCAACTTGAACCGGACTATTTGCTGCGTGGTGAGCCATGAAATTCTAAGTTTACAATGTTCAATCTTGAGCGTTAGCTCAACTGAGTTGTTCTGCTTGAAGAACCCTTTAAACCAAGTAGAAGAAGGTAAATACGAATACCCAAACGAGGTCTACAAAGTGCCAGTACAAGCCAATCTTTTCAACCATTTCGTAGTGCCCACGCTTTTCAAATGTACCGTTAGTGGTCGCAATGAAAGACCACGTTAGCAAGCACAAACCGCTGAACACGTGTGTACCGTGGAAACCAGTAATGAAGAAAAACAGGTCACCGAACAAGGGCGGACCATATTGGTTCATAGCTAGGTTCGCACCATGGAAAATGGAACCATCAGCCATTTTAGTCCCAGCCTCAGTACCTTCAATAAAGTGAGACCATTCCAGTGCTTGGCAGCTTACGAAGGTAGCGCCAAACAAAATAGTCCATAACAGCCACTTCTGAACATCAGCCTTATCCATTCGCTGGCCAGCTTCCACAGCTAATACCATGGTTACTGAGCTGAAGATGAGAATCATCGTCATCAAAGCCACGAAGGCCAACGGCAGATCTACACCATGAAAGCCTGGAAAAGCGTTAAATACTTTTTCCGGAATGGGCCAATAAGCTGTAGAGAAAACGAATTCTTTCGCGTTACCGACATAAGCTAGGTGCCGGTGGCGTATCAAACCATAAGCGGTCAGGAAAGCTGCGAACGTGAAAGCATCGGACAGCAGAAAGAACCACATCATCAGCTTGCCATAGCTTGCTTTGAATGGTTCGTTGCCCCCATCCCAAGTACCGGTACGCGGCTTTTCAAGAGTGGCGGACGGAGATAGAGTCTGCGTCGAGGAAGTGGTAGACATAGCGTGCGGGTAAATACGAAATCAGTGGTTCAAAAGTAGGAACAAATACAAGTACAACCAAAGCCCACCTAAGAAGTGCCAGTAGATTGTGCAGTTGGATATCGTCAGCATCTGCCGCGAATGTACTTTGTACTGTAAGCTACGTCCAAGGGTTATCAAGAGAAAGACAAGCCCAGTAACCAAATGGAAGGCATGGACACCCATTAGCACATATGTGAAGGATCCTGAAGGATTTGAATCCGTACCTCCAAAATACACTTTGTGGGCTACTAAGTCTCCCCACACATTCCACTGCCCTAGCAGAAAAAACACGCCCAAGGCAAACGTGCTTAGCATGCCAATTTGTACTTGACGCACATTATCTTTTCGTGCAGAAAACCAAGCCCATTGCATGGTAACAGAGCTTAGAGCTATTACCAAGGTATTAACCAAGAGGCCGCTAGGCAAATCAAATTCAAGCCAGTTGCCCTCTTCGCGACGCACAATATAACCACTGGTAAATGCAGCAAACATCATGATGATGCTTACAATGATCAGGATTAACAGCATGCGCAGAGGATGCACGCCTGTACCTGGTTCTTTGTCGGTAAGTGTTTCAGAAGGATACATAAAGCAACGTGTTGTTACAATTTATCGAATACCAGCGCAATCTGAACAATTGGAAGGTAAAGGAATGAACCAAACATGATGTTCATTGCTGCCTTTTTAGAGCAGGTCCGCATCAAGTAAAAGGTCTGTGTCAGAAAAAGAACGCCGCATACAACCGCAATAAGCGCCGAAGTTTTTCCTGTCATACCTAGCTCTAAGGGTAGCAGACTCAAAGGAATCAAAAGCAGCGTGTAGGTCATTATCTGAAACGCTGTCCGTAAATCTTTGCCGCCTGGTGTTGGCAGCATTTTAAAGCCTGCTTTCTTATAGTCTTCATCTAAAACCCAAGCAATAGCCCAAAAGTGCGGAAATTGCCACATAAATTGAATCCCAAAAAGTACCCAAGCCTCTACTCCGAGAACACCCGTGGCGGCTACCCAACCTAGCAAAGGAGGCATGCCGCCGGGTATAGCTCCCACAGCAACACATACCGGAGAGATTGTCTTTAATGGCGTATAAATGAAGCCATATAGAATTAAAGACAATAACGAGAGAGCAGCAGTAAGTGGATTGAAGAAGTAGCCTAAGATGAAAAGGCCGAAGCAGCCTACTACAATGGCAAATACCCAGGCTTCAGTCAAGCTTAGCACACCTTTGGGCAAAGGGCGTTTAGCCGTGCGCTTCATCAACTTATCCAGGTCTACCTCATGTATCTGGTTAATAGTATTAGCCGAACCTGTTACGGCCAAACCGCCGAGCAGTACTAGCAATGCTAACCCCCAATTCAACTCCTTCGCCCCTAGTAAATAGCCAATAGCACTAGAAAATGCTACCGTTAGAGCTAGCCGAAACTTCAGTAGCTGAAAATAAGCCTTGGCTTTTGTCATCAATTAAGTTGCAAAACCCTCGAGTTAGAGGGTAAATAGGGGTGCAAATTTACGCAACAACCCTCGGATAAGTGGCTTGTGGTATCACTTTCGTCGCGCGTCGCTGTAATACAGCGGTTAGAAACTGAATACCAAACAACACTGTAGCAATTGTCAGGTGGATAGGCTGCACTGTAGCAGGCACTGCGAACGAAGCTAAAGTTACACCAGCCATTATCTCTGTGCCCACCAAAGCTAATATACCAACAGCTAAACGCTGTAATTGCTTTGACCGAAGCTGTAGTAGCCGATATACGACATACACGTTCACCACCAATAGCAGAATAGAGAAAGTCCGATGGAAGTAGAATATAGAACCCAACTGTTCAATCCATCTCTCCCGGTTGCTATATCCTACGGTGAATGCAACTGAATCCACCTGCTCTCTCACTTGTGTTCCAATTATTATTTGAACGAACGTAAGGAAAATAGCTAGCCATAACCAGAAAATCAAACTCGGTGATGCAGCTACTGCAACTACTTCCCTAAACCCCTTTTGTGAACGATCTACAGCGTAGATGAGCATTGCCACTATCACCAAAGCTAAGCCCATATGGATAGTTACCATGATAGGGAGCAGGTTCGTTGACACAACTAACGATCCTAACCATCCTTGGACACCAGTCAAAATCCAAGACCAGAAAGCTAGCCAAAAGACAGTACGATCTTTCTTCCAGTAGGACGCTGAGAAAACAACCGTAAGAAATACAAAAATCCCTATCAACGCCCCTAGCAACCGGTTGACGTATTCAATCCATGTTTTGGTAGCGTTAAAATCCGTCTCAATATACTGAGTAGGATGAGCGAAGATATTTCCGGCAACTTGCTTGAAACCCAAGCGCTCTAGCAACAAAGCTAGCTTCTTGTTCTTCGCAACACGCTGTGAAGTATATATCTCCTTGTAATCACTTGGTAGTTGGTGTACGTCAGTTGGTGGAACCCACATTCCGAAGCATTTTGGCCAATCAGGACAACCCATTCCAGAGCCAGTGCTACGTACTACTCCACCCACTAAAATTAGTAAGTAAACTGCGACAACGGTAAGTAGTCCCATCAACCGGAACCGTCTTACAAAAGCTGGAACTACGACATTCATGCTTTGATCACTTGTTTATTTAGCAACATAATCAGTCGAGGTTTTGCTCAAAATTTCTAACAGTTATATCAAGTTATAGACTTTTGAAGCTGACTAGACAAAAGAAACGGGCTCCCGTTTTTACAGGAGCCCGTTTCTAATATTTCATTGAAGTAATTTTAATCCTGCTCACGCTCATTAGGCATGTTAGAAGATCTGGTTTCCGAGAACGGAACGTTCTGCGGAATAAAGTCGTCTGTTGCACCTGGCTTGCTATAATCATAGGGCCAGCGATAAACAGCAGGGATAGCACCAGGCCAGTTACCATGACCGGGAACGACTGGCGTTGTCCACTCTAGTGTGCTCGAGCGCCAAGGGTTCTCAGTGGCGCGACGGCCTCGGAAAATGCTATAAAAGAAGTTGAAGATAAAGACAAACTGGCCGACAAATGCGAAGATGGCAGCAGCTGATATAAACTTGTTCAGATCTGCGAACTGTGAGAATGAATCAAAACCAGTCCAAGCATAGTAACGACGAGGAAAACCGGCTATACCAACATAGTGCATTGGCATAAATACTAGGTATACCCCAATAAATGTCAACCAGAAGTGAATGTAGCCTAGCTTCTCATCCATCATACGGCCAAACATCTTTGGAAACCAGTGATACACGCCGGCAAACAGACCAAAGAAGGCTGAGCTACCCATTACTAAGTGGAAGTGAGCTACCACGAAATAAGTATTGTGCATCTGGATATCTAGAGCGGCGTTACCTAGTACAATACCAGTTAAGCCACCTGCGATGAATAGCGATACAAAGCCTATCGAGAACAACATAGCCGATGTAAAGCGAATATTACCGCGCCACAAAGTAGCCAGCCAGTTAAACACTTTTACACCTGATGGTACAGCGATAATTAGGGTCAAGAACATGAATACAGAACCCAAGAAAGGGTTCATTCCCGTCACAAACATATGGTGTGCCCACACTACGAATGCAAGAACCGATATGCCTAACAATGAACCAATCATGGCACGGTAACCGAAGATAGGCTTGCGTGCATTAGTAGCCAGGATCTCAGACACCATGCCCATAGCTGGCATGATTACAATATATACTTCTGGGTGACCTAAGAACCAGAACAAGTGTTGAAACAGGATTGGCGAACCACCCGTGTTGTTGAGCGCTTGTCCTGCTATGTAGATGTCAGACAAGAAGAAGCTTGTACCGAAACTACGGTCGAAGATTAGAAGCAGAGCAGCTGAAAACAGTACGGGGAACGATAGCAAACCAAGTACTGCAGTGAGGAAAAATGCCCAGATAGTCAATGGCAGTTTGCTCATGCTCATGCCACGGGTACGCAGGTTGATAACAGTCGTAATGTAGTTTACACCACCCAACAGTTGCGAGATAATAAACAAAGCCATGCTTACCAACCACATCGTCATACCTGCACCTGAACCTGGGATTGCTTGTGGCAAAGCACTCAGAGGTGGGTAGATAGTCCATCCTGCAGCAGCAGGCCCTGTCTCAAGGAACAGCGAGAGGAACATGATCAATCCTGACACAAAGAAGAACCAGTAAGAAAGCATGTTCATGAAGCCTGAGGCCATGTCACGAGCTCCTACTTGTAATGGTATCAAGAAATTCGAGAAGGTGCCGCTCAGTCCAGCCGTTAGTACGAAGAACACCATGATAGTGCCGTGCATCGTTACTAATGCTAGATAAAACTCGGGATTGAGTTTGCCACCTTCTACCCACTTACCTAGAATTGGCTGAAGCCAATCCATAGTTGCTTCAGGCCAACCAAGTTGGATACGAAACAAGCTAGATAATGCACCTCCCATTATTGCCCAAAATATCCCGGTAATCAGGAATTGCTTGGCAATAACTTTGTGGTCAGTGCTAAAGATGTATTTGGAAAGAAAACTTTGCTCATGATGCTCATCATGGTGCAAATGCTCATCGTGCTCGGTGCGGGGCTCAGTGGCACCGATATCACCTTGCACTTGTGAGTGAACAGGAAGATTAGCAGCCATAGCGTGCGATTAGTTTACTTAAATTAAAGAGAAGCTTTTGGAGCAGACGTTAGAACGGCAGCAGCTTCTTGAGTTACTAGCTTATCAGACTTCTCTTTGAAGCTAGCTAATACATCAGGATTTTGCTCAGCAAACGACTTCTGTTGTGCGTACCAAGCTACATAATCATCAGGCTCATCAACAACGATGTTTAGTTTCATTGCGAAGTGACCACGACCACATATCTGGTTGCAAGCTAGCTCATAGTTGAACTTGGGATTTCCAAGTTGAGCGCGCATCTCATCAGTCGTTTTAGTAGGGGTAAACCAAAACTTTGTCGGCATGCCAGGTACTGCATACATCTGCACTCGGAAGTGAGGCATGTACACAGCGTGTAATACATCCCTAGAGCGGATACGTAACAGAACAGGATGACCTTTAGGAACGTGGATTTCACCAGCGACAAAGTCATCTAGACCATTTTTATCGTTTAAATCGAAACCAAACTCATTAGTAGCATCGATCAAACGGTAATTAACAACTCCTAGCTTTTGGTCACGTCCAGGGTAACGAACAAGCCAGTTAAATTGCTTACCCATCACCTCAAGCACCACAGAGTCTTTTGGGGCTGGACCAGTAATCTTAGTCCACTGTTTCCAACCAGCGAACACTAAGCTTGCCATAACAATGGCAGGAATAAGTGTCCAGATAACCTCAATCTTGTTGTTGTGCGAAAAGAAGAAAGCACGACGATTATCCTTATGCTGGTATTTGTAAGAGAACACAAACAACATGACTTGGGTAATAGCAAAAGCAATACCCAGAATAATCATTGTGGTCCAGAACATCCGCTCTAAAGCATGCCCATGAATTGAGGCAATTGGCGGGTTCATCTTATCGAAGTTATCTGCGAAAGACCACGCAAATGCTCCTCCTCCTACCACCATGAAGACAATCATGAGGATAGCGTTAGCACGGTTGCTAAACCCAATATCACGGGTAAAGCTGCCTGAGAAAATTGAGGTTAATATCTGGAGGCGAAACAGCAAGCCGAATACGACTAGCAGCAACACCAAAACCAGAAGAATACTGAGAGCAATCATGAGAATATGTTGAACTACAGAAGTGAGAAACTGGGATGCTTGGAGTGAGAGGACATCACCGAATTACCTTCTCACTTAGCGATACTCAAGTTTAAATTATGTGGTATGGTGTACACTCTCGTCCAAGAACGGGTGATGTACTGGCACCAATGAAGCTTGAGAAAGACGCTTTGTTACCAATAGTAAGAAACTACCGAGGAATACCATAGCCACACCAATCTCTATTACAAACCCATTGTCGGCCTTTAAAGTTGCCGGCATGATCATCAAATAAAAATCAAACCAGTGACCGATCAGAATTGCAATACACACAATCTTCAGCATGATCATTTGACGCTTAGCGTCGCGTGTCATTAGTACTAAAAACGGAAATGCGAAGTTGATCAACAGGTTGAAGAAGAAGATCCACGTGTAACGGTCGTTAAAACCGCCTAACCGTTGATTGTAGTAAACTGCTTCCTCTGGCAAGTTAGCATACCATATCAGCATGAATTGAGCAAACCACACGTAGGTCCAAAAGATGCTGAAGCCGAACATAAATTTACCTAAGTCATGCAAGTGGCTAGCATTTACAAAGCGCATGTAGCCAGCTTGTTTTAGGAAAATCACGATGAGTGTAGTGGCTGCAATTCCAGAAACCCACCAGCTAGCAAATACATACCAGCCGAACATGGTGCTGAACCAGTGTGTATCAATTGACATCACCCAATCCCAGGCGGACATTGATGAAGACACAGCAAATAGCACCAAGAATACAGCAGCTACATTGATGCTCTTATGGAAGTAAGCAGTACCACCATTCAGATCCTCTTCTAGAGAAAGCTTACGTAGCTTTTCCGAGAAGAACCACCAGATAGCGACATAAACCACCATCCTAATGAGATAAAAAGGCTGGTTTAGAAAACCACTTTTACCAGCTATGATAGCGTCATAGTTGGGCGATTTAGGATCCATAAGCCCTTCGTGCGTCCAATGAAAAATGTCATGCTTACCTATTAGGAAGACTAACAGCATTATAACACCTCCAGGCAATAACCAAGCACTTAGCGCTTCATTTACTCTTTTAATAAGTACTGACCACCCAGCGTAGGCGACATACTGTAGAGCAACGAAAAAGGTACCAATAACTGAGATACCAATAAAGTAGACGTTGTTCAACCAGAGACTAGTGAACACTCGCTTAAGCCAAATTGGGCTTCCCTCTTCATGATGAGCTGAAGCACCCATACCAGTACCGTGTTCAGCAATATGATGCTCAGCCCCAAAACCTGTAGCAGCTAAGATCAATCCGATTACTAGCAGAATTACTCCAGCGACAATAATCGTAACAAATGTTCTGCGGGTCTTCGCAGAAAGCTCCAGGTGCTCAGCCGTGGCGCTTTCATGATGCGTCAAAGTAGACATAGTTGCTTAGTTCGTCTTGCCGTTACGTGCTGGTGTACCACCTTGTCCAGGTGTTGCTGAGCCTTTACCGGCTTGCGCTTCTTCTACTGGTCCTTGTTCGGAACGATCTGTCGTTTGTGACTGATCGATTATCTCAGGTGAATCATCACCTTTTGCTTGTACTAGATCAGCCAAGCCATCTGGACCTTTTCCTTGTTGCAGTACACGCACATACATGGCGATTTTCCATCGTTCCTCAGGATTTACGATAGAACCATGTGGCATCATGCGATTACGCCCCCATTGGATGACGTGATAGATGTGACCATCATTCATCGTCTTGTAGTTACCAGTAGAGTAATTAGGTACCCCTTTGAACTTTTGTCCTACAGGACCTTGGCCATCACCTTGCTCGCCATGGCAATGTGAGCAAATACGGGTATACAAAATCTTACCTTCTTCTAGGTTAGCCTTTGTATAAGTGTATGGATTACGTAAAGTACGCTCTGCTATACGAACACTATCCTTCGGGATATGATCGTAGTAGTTCAGCTTACCAGATGGCACAGTTCCTACTACCGGAGTACGCATGTTAAGCCCCATCGGGTTAACGATGTTAACATTCTCCTGCTTAAGGGGCTCGTAGGGAATAGATTCGTACATCTGCGGAGCATATTCCACGCCGGGGCTACCGGCTTCGTTGCAGGCAACAGTGCAAACTGCTCCAAACAATATAGCCGACGCTTGCAGACCTAATTTCAGCGTATGCGTCATTATTTCTGAGTCATTTCTTTTTCGTTCACCTCCGAAGCACCATTATCACGCAATAGTTGTCGTAGGTGATTCATGTCAACGGCTCCATTATTCAAGTCAATAGCCATCACAAACTTGTCATCCGTTGAGCGAACATCCAACACTGGGACTTTCCACCGTGGGTATAGACCACAAACGGTAAAGAAAGTAATCATCATTCCCCATGCGCAGAATAGTACTGTGAGCTCGAAGGTTACAGGAATGAATGCAGGTAGAGCAATATGTGGCTTACCACCGATGATCATCGGCCAGTCAAAGCCCAACATATAGATTTGCATCCAGAGAGCAAACGAAGTACCGCACAAACCAAAGAAGAAAGCAGCGATTGGCAGTCTAGAACGCTCAATGCCTAGAGCGTCATCGATGCCGTGGACTGGGAACGGTGTGAATACATCATGAATCTTAACACCAGCAGCGCGGATGTTATCAATGGCGTGCAGCAGCACGTCTTCGTCATCGAAGATGCCGAGGGCGAAGCGCTTAGTCATGCTTATTATAGTTTACGGGAGCTGAAGCTGGAACACCAGGCGTAACGGAATGCTGAGCAGGAGCATGGTGATCATGGCCAGCGACATAAGTTGGACCGTTATCTACGCCGTACTTGAGGACGGATTTTACTTCGGCCATGTTGATAACAGGGAAGAACTTGGCAAACAGTAAGAATAGAGTGAAGAACAGCCCTATTGTACCTAGATAAATGCCAACGTCAATACGTGTAGGCGAGAACATAGCCCAGCTTGAGGGCAGGTAATCTCGGTGTAATGAAGTAACAATGATTACGAAGCGCTCAAACCACATACCGATGTTCACGATAATAGAGAGCAAGAAGGTCAGAGGGATACTGTAGCGTACTTTACGAATCCACACCAGCTGTGGGGTAATTACGTTACAAGTCATCATTGACCAATATGCCCACCAATATGGTCCGGTTGCCCGGTTGATAAAGGCGTATTGTTCAAACTCTACCTGTGAGTACCAAGCGATGAAGAATTCGGTGATGTAGGCTACGCCCACAATCGAACCGGTGATCATCATAATCTTGTTCATCAAGGCGATGTGCTCTAATGTGATATAATCTTCAAGTTTGAATACTACACGCGTGATAAGCATTAGCGTGAGTACCATTGCGAAACCGGAGAAGATAGCACCAGCCACAAAGTAAGGCGGGAAAATCGTAGTGTGCCAACCTGGTACTACAGATGTAGCAAAGTCCATTGACACAATTGTGTGCACCGAAAGTACTAGTGGTGTAGATACACCAGCTAAAATCAAGGACACAGTTTCGTAACGTGACCAATGTTTAGCTGAACCCGTCCAACCGAAGCTTAATAGAGCATAAGCTCGGCGTGCAATCGGCCCTTTTGCTCTATCGCGGATGGTAGCGAAGTCAGGTATTAGTCCTGTATACCAGAATACTAGAGATACCGAGAAGTAAGTAGAAATGGCGAATACGTCCCACAGCAGTGGTGAGTTGAAGTTCACCCACAGAGAACCAAACGTATTTTGAAATGGAAGTACCCAGAAAGCGAGCCAAGGACGACCCATGTGAAGCACGGGGAACATAGCGGCACATATTACCGCAAATATGGTCATGGCTTCTGCTGCTCGGTTAATTGAAGTCCGCCACTTTTGACGGAATAGCAACAATACAGCGGAGATTAGTGTACCAGCGTGGCCAATACCCACCCACCATACGAAGTTGGTGATGTCCCAAGCCCATCCTACTGTTTTATTCAATCCCCATTCACCAATGCCGTACCATAGTGTACGGTATACGGAATAGAGGAAGACGCCGAACAGAAACAGAGCTACGCTCAAAGCTGCCATCCACCGTACATTCGGCTTAGCTTCAACTTGGCGGCACACGTCCTGCGTAACGTCGTGATAGGTCTTTCCTCCTGTTACGAGAGGCTCCCTTACGGCTGATACGTGCTGCATAATCTTAAACTTAAAGGAGTGGAAGGAAGAACTGCTTTCTCAAGTAACTCTCCTATAGTACACAAAAGTTAAGCGTTCCGACTCTCTTCCGTGTTACGGATTTTAGTGAGGTACGTGATATTTGACTGCGTGTTGATCGAGTCAAGTACATAGAACCCACGCTCTCCATGTTCACGACGTGTGATTTTGTGAACTTGTGACTCTGGATCGAGTAGGTCACCGAAGACGATTGCTTGTGTTGGGCATGATTGGGCACAAGCAGTTACTACTTCACCGTCTTTTGGACGACGCTTTTGTTTCTTAGCTTCTAGTTTAGCAAGCTGAATACGCTGTACGCAGAAGCTGCACTTTTCCATCACACCACGAGCCCGAACAGTGACGTCAGGATTCAACACCATCCGACCTAGGTCGGTAAACATGTGTCCGTTGACTGTCTCAAACTTCTCGTTAGAGTAATAAGAGAACCAGTTGAAACGACGCACTTTATAAGGGCAGTTGTTTGCACAGTAGCGAGTACCTACGCAACGGTTGTAAGTCATTTGGTTTAGACCTTCCGAGCTGTGAGTAGTTGCCAATACTGGGCATACTGTCTCACAAGGTGCGTGGTTACAATGCTGGCAGAGCATTGGTTGGAAGATCACAGATGGGTTATCCGAAGGATCCTCCATCGCACGGTAAGTAGCTAGCTTACCTTTTGACTCAAACTCATCTTTGTGGTGATCAGAGCTGTAGTAACGATCAATACGCAACCA
Source organism: Hymenobacter sp. GOD-10R (assembly GCF_035609205.1). Classification (NCBI taxonomy): domain Bacteria; kingdom Pseudomonadati; phylum Bacteroidota; class Cytophagia; order Cytophagales; family Hymenobacteraceae; genus Hymenobacter; species Hymenobacter sp. GOD-10R. The sequence continues at coordinate 1,460,704 of NZ_CP141184.1, read as the reverse complement.
ATGCATTTCGCGACGGTTGATTACTTCCTGCTTACCAACAACAGCCACGTTGTTCTCAATCTGGCATCCTAGTACGCAAGAGCCACAACCGATACAAGAGTTCAGGTCAATGACCATACCCCAGTGGTGGTTCTTGTATTCGTAATCTTGCCATAGAGAAACCTTACGAGGTGCCTCTAAACCTTCAGGAGTTGCTACTTTGTCGTACTCTGTTACTTCCTTAGGATTCTTGATATACTCAGCTAAGGTAGCTTCTTGCACTACAGGCTTGCGATCCATAATTGTATGGTGCGTCTGCGTTTGTGCAATCTGCGATTTGGCTCCTGTCTTCTCTATTTTTGTAACTGTAGTAGCATAGCCAAGAGAGTTGTTTACAACTGCAACCAATGGGTAAACATTAGCTCCCAACTTATCCCCTACTCGACCAGCCTTCTCACGACCATAACCAATTGCGACACTTACAGTGCCTTGGGCTTGACCAGGTTGGATGAGAATGGGCAACTCAACCGACTGACCGTTAGCAGTGGTAATACGCACTATGTCGCCTTGTTCCCACTTATTCTCGTCGGCAATTGCCATGGTACGTGGTACCGCTAAGTAGTTACCCCAAGTAGCTTTTGAAACAGGATCAGGCAATTCTTGTAACCAAGGGTTGTTAGCGTCTGCGCCATAACCAGGTCCTACCCCTACTTTCTCATAGAGGGCGAGTTCGATACCAGACGGCTTCTGTGCTCCAGCAATTGTGCTCAGTGCTTGATCAGCAGTCATAGAGCCCCCTAGCTGAGGCTGGATGGCCGGTGTAAGCGAACCAACTGCAATACCATCGTGCACCGCTTTATCCCAATTGCTTTGGAAATTAGCGCCTAATACCCCTCTCCAGTTAGCACGTAGGTAGTTGTAATAACTCTGACGGTTTCCAGCCCAAGTTAACAAGCTATCCTGAGCCTGACGTGTAGCGAACAATGGCGAAATAGCAGGTTGCGCCAAGCTCAAAAAGCCACGCTTAGGCTCATAATCATTCCACGATTCTAAGAAGTTATGATCAGGACAAGCGTAATAGCAAAGAGAGCCTGTTTCGTCTAAACGGTCATTAAGGGAAATGCTTACAGGAACTTTGGCAATACCTGACCGGACCTTATCTGCTAAAGGATGATTGTAAGCAGGGTTAGCGTGATAAAAAATGACAGCGCCAACTGTGCCTGCATTCATATCATTCACTAAACGCAAGAGACGGGCATCGTCACCTTGGCGAACATAGGAAGGATTAGCAGTGTCCACTGTTGTTCCAACGTTGCCAAGCGTTTGGTTGATAGCAACAACTAAGGTTTGAACAGCAACATCGTTAGAGCTAGACACTACTAAGCTGCGACCACGATGAGCCTGAAGTTCAGCTACAGCTTTGTTTAGCTGTTCGTTCTTGAACGAAGAGCTGCCTCCGCCAACAATGCCGTTGTACAGTGCTGCAGCTACTGCACCCATCTCTGACGGCTTCACAGCAACACGTACGTCAGCGTTTGCTCCCGTAAGCGACATAGTCGGCTCGAACTGGAAGTGCCGCGACATTGTACGCTTATCACTGGAAACCTTACGGTTAGTGATGTACTGGCGAGCATACTCTACAGGTGACAGCCACGTACCTAAGAAATCAGCTCCTAAACTAACAATTACATCTGCCTTGCTGAAGTCGTAAGCTGGTAAAACGCCACCATTAGCTCGCAGCAAAGCAGAGCTAGAGTTAGCATCGTACATCACGTGCTCTGTGTTGGGATACCGAGCAGCGAATTCAGCAATAACCTTTTTCGTAGTAGGGCTAATAATGGTAGGAGACACAATAGCAATCCGACCGGTAGCACTAGCTAATTTGGAACGGATTTCTTGGTCTACTCGAGCTGTCTCAGCCTTTTGGCCTTTAATGGTGAAATGCTGTAAACGTCCACCATCGTACAAGCTTAGCACAGAGGCCTGCGCGCGCGCCGAAAGTCCACCTCTAGTGACGGGCGAGCCAGGATTACCTTCTAGTTTGATAGGGCGCCCCTCACGCGTTTTTACTAGGATGCTATTGTAATCTGTACCGTTGAAGTACGACGAAGCATAGAAGTTAGCAATACCTGGATCAACCTCTTCTGGTTTGTTCAGGTAAGGAATAGCCTTTTTGATAGGCGTCTGGCAACTAGCCAGTGTGGCAGCGGCAATGCCGAAGCCCATTAGTTTGAGGAAGTCGCGACGTGGTGCTACCGATGCGTCGGAAGAGCCATAGGTTTCCTTCACCGGTAAAAAATCCGCAAACTCAGTGAGTGCGTTTTTTACAAACTCCGGCGAGTTTTCCAGTTCCTCAATTCCCTTCCAGTACTTAGGCGACTCTTGCATTTGTTTTTGGACTTAGGAGCTTGGCGACTATGTTCTGTAATCGGAACTTAGGGGTATCGCCAAGTTAAGGCTTATTGTAGGATCTAAAACTGTTTAAGAGGCTAGGATCATAAAGCGAAGGAGCTGATTAGCCCCTTCGCTTTCATATTAGCCTAGTAGTGGCATTTCGAGCACTCAGTACCACCGTTAGACGACACGGTGAAGGGGGCTGCACTATTTGCTTTGTCGTGCAACTTTACCAAGTTGTTGTAATAACCATTGCCTTTCGTGTTCAATGGCGTCTCGCGGTGGCAGTTAATGCACCAGCCCATCGTCAATGCAGAATACTGGTACACAACCTCCATATTTTGGATAGGACCGTGGCAGGTCTGGCATTCGATACCACCAACTTGAGTATGCTGTGAGTGGTTGAAGTAAGCTAGATCAGGTAGGTTGTGAATACGAACCCATTGAATAGGCTGCTTCTTCTCGATAGCACGATAGATCTTGCGAATCTCTGGCGACTCTGTCTTGATCTGTGAGTGGCAGTTCATACAGATGTTAGCCGAAGGAATGTTAGCACTCTTGCTCTTGTACACACTGGTGTGGCAGTATGCACAGTTAATTTGGTTGGTGCCAGCGTGCAATTTGTGCGAGAAGGCAATAGGTTGCGTTGGCTGATACCCTTGAGTAAGACCTACTCCCATGGCAGCTTGCACTGATTCGTACAAGATAGCCAGCACGAATACCGTTAAGGCTAAGCCACGCACAGCATTCGACTTGTAAATTTTTGAGTAATCGTAGCGCTGGTCAAGAAGCTCTACATCACGGCCATCTAGGTCTTTGCGACCTCGGAGTACATCTTTCATGATGTTGGCAATGATGACAAGTGTCACCACCAACACAATTAGCACGACTACCAATACGATAAGTAGTACGTTGACATACTGACCAGCACCTGAAGCATCGCTTGCAGCAGCACCTTCTTGGCCATCAGCCTGAGCAGCGTTGCCTTGTGTTACACCACCCGTTGCAGCCATTGCTCCTTTACCACTCTCAGAATCGATATAGGCGACAATTGAGGTGATTTCAGTATCTGACAGCTGGAAGCTAGGCATCTGCTGCTTCTGATACTGGTTGAATAGCTTCACAGCATATTCATCGCCGCTTGCCACTACTTTGCTTGAGTTCTTCACCCACGGGATGATCCAGGAGATTGGGCGGCGCTTAGAGATGTCCTTCAAAGCAGGGCCAACAACCACGTCGTTTACAGCGTGGCACTGGGCGCAGTTATTTTTGAACAAAGCGTCGCCAGCAGAAATAGCAGCAGCGTCACCACCACCAGTGGCTGGGTTTGCTCCGGCGGTAGCGCCGGGTGTGACTCCATCCTTGCTAACACCAGGAGCAGAACCTACTGGTGCTGTACCAGAACTTTGCTGTTGAGCCACGGCATTACCTAGGCCAGCAAACGTTAGAAACAACGCGAGAAAGAGATGAGAAAGAGAACGTAGTCGGATGCTATCCATAGCACAAAAAGACTGAAGAAAAGAAACGCACAGGTGCTCCAAGGCCACAAATGTAGGTCGCGAATCGCAGACCACAAACCTAGTTCAGGTAATTTTCATGCATTGAATCTTGCTTAGAAACATTCTAAAATGCATCCCAAATAGTTGTTTATTCAGGTAAGTGAATAGAGCAAGGTGTGCTTATTATATTAGTATCTAGTGGAATGGACGGTAAAAAGCTAGACCCACCTGCACGGCTCACTAAGCTTATAACCTCAATAATGAGTAGATCGTTTTGCATGTTGCCTCAATATTGATCAGAGTTGATTGTGAACTATTTAAGCCACGTTGTTTGTCATGAACAACGAAAGTGGTATCTTTGCCGCCTCATTTAGTTTTCACTTTTATTTATTTCATCCCGTCTAATGGAAGTAAGAAATTACGAGACGGTCTTCATTCTGACTCCCGTGCTGAACGAGGCTCAGGTGCAAGAGACGATCGAGAAGTTCTCGCAGGTGCTTAAGGAAAATGGCGCCGAAATCATCAACACTGAAAATTGGGGCCTCAAGAAATTGGCTTACCCCATTCAGAAAAAATCGACTGGGTACTATCACCTAATCGAGTTCACCGGTTCTGGCAACATCGTTGACCAGCTTGAAGTGGCTTTCCGCCGTGACGAACGTATTATCCGGTTCTTGACTACTGTGCTTGATAAGCATGCGGTGTCTTACAACCAGCGTCGTCGCAATGGGGAAATGAACCAGCAAAAAGCCCAGAAACAATCGGAAGCCGTAGCCCAGTAAGAAGATGAGCCTAGCCAACGAAAAGATCCACAAGCAGGATACTCGCAAGAAATACTGCCGCTTCAAGAAGAACGGCATTAAGTACGTTGATTACAAGGACCCAAACTTCCTGCTGAAGTTTGTGAACGAACAAGGTCGCGTATTACCCCGTCGCATTACTGGCACTAGCCTGAAGTTTCAGCGCAAAGTAGCCCAAGCGGTAGCGAAAGCTCGCCACTTGGCGTTGATGCCTTATGTAACTGATTCGCTGAAATAGAAAGATTGGTATTGGGCAGTCGGTATTATACAGCGAGATGACATCAATCCTCTCTTCTGTTTTACTCGATACTTGCTACTCTCTACTCAATACTATATAAAGACATGGAAGTAATTCTGAAAGACGACGTAAAGAACCTAGGCTACAAGAACGACATCGTGACGGTAAAGCCGGGTTATGGCCGTAATTACTTGTTGCCGCAAGGTCTAGCCGTTCTGGCTGACAAAGCCAACAAGAAGATTGTAGCTGAAAATGTGCGCCAAGCTGCTCACAAAGCCGAAAAGGTAAAGAGCGACGCGCAAGCTATTGCTAACCAAATTGGTGACGCAGTACTAGAAATTCCAGCTAAGGTTGGTGAAACCGGCAAGATTTTCGGCCGCGTAACTACCCTACAGCTTGCTGAAGCGCTAAAGGCTAAAGGAGTGGAAGTTGATCGTAAGCGTATCTCTTTTGATCAAGAGCCTTCTACAGCTGGTGAATACACAGCAACCATCAACTTGCACAAGGAAGTGAAACACCAGGTGCGTTTCGATGTTGTAGCTGAGTAACTTAGTATGTATCAATAAAAAAGCCCGACCACACGAGTGGTTGGGCTTTTTTATTGAAATTGTAACTTCTTTTAGTCAACTCGCTGTTGACCTAGATAATTACTCTATCATCAGCAAAGCAATTGAATAGAAAAGGCCTCATGTTGACTTTTGGTCAAACGCGCGGAGTTCAGTAGGTTGCTTGTTCTTATTTAGCCGCGGCCGTATTTCATTAGAATGTTTCGCACCGAGATTCCTTTTACTGCACACCCGCATCCACTACCTGCCTCGGCACGCATCCTCACTGTGGGGTCCTGCTTCTCTGATACTATTGGAGGACGCCTCGCAGATGCGAAAGTGCAAACCTTGGTTAACCCTTTTGGGACAGTATTCAATCCTTTGTCAGCTTGTAAACTGCTTCGGGCGGCGGCTGGTGAAGAAGTAGATTGGCAACAACACGTAGTAGAAGCACGCGGCCGTTGGCAGAGCTACGATCTACATGCTTCTATTGGTGCCGACTCACCGGTAGATTTGTTGCAGCATATTCAAACATTAGTGCAGCAGACGGGCGATTTCTTGCGCACGGCAGATGTAGTTGTGCTCACCCTAGGATCAGCTTTTGTTTACCGGCTTTTAGAAACGCAAGAACTGGTAAGCAACTGCCATAAAATCCCAGCTGAGCGCTTCGAAAAAGAGCTACTAACGCCAGATGAGATCATCAATGCAGTAGCCGAGACGCACGCTTTTTTGCGACTACAGAATCCTAAGCTGCGGTTTATCTTGACCGTGAGCCCAGTTCGCCATTTGAAAGACACACTGCCGCTCAATGCAGTGAGCAAATCTGTGTTGCGTGTAGCTTGCCACTACTTAAGTGAGCTACTGATGGATGTAGCTTATTTCCCAGCTTACGAGTTACTATTAGATGACCTGCGTGATTATCGCTTTTACGCAGCTGATATGCTTCATCCGTCGGAAGTAGCGGAGAATTATATTTGGGAGCGGTTTACTCGCACTTACTTCGACGTTGATTTCGGTCGCTTCCAAAAGGAATGGTCATCGGTTCAGCAAGCGCTTGCCCACCGACCGTTGCACCCAGCAGCACCAGAGCACCGGCAGTTCTTGGAGAATACGCTTACTCGCTTGCAGCGCTTGTCAACGCAGGCTGATCTACGAGCAGAGATACGCGAAATAGAGCAGCGGTTAAGAGCCCTCCCTGTCCCGAAGCCTACAGTAGTTCCTGAGCCGGAAGACGACAATGAAGAGCGCATCGACATTGGGCAACCACAATCAGAATCGCTAGCTCATGTAACAATCTCGGAAGAGGTTGATATAATTACCGCCCTTGACGATGTAGAAACGACAACCATCGACAAAGAAGCACCAGAAGAAGTGCAGGATTCGGAAGAAGAAGTTGCATCGTTACCCGCGAAAAAGAAGCGTCGTTCGCGGGGCGGCGCCAAACGTACTGCTCGCAAAAAGGCTGCGCAGTTGGCTGCATTAGCTGCCACCGAGCTAGAACTTCCATCAACGGAAGACCTTACGGCTGAAGCAAACGCACTAGATCTTACTCCAGAACCAGTTGAGATTTCCGCACCAGATCAGCAACATTCAACAGAAGATCTACCAATTTCTCCCCCCGAGCCAGATTCCGCTGAGTTGGACAATGAGTCTGTTACCTCCTCAGAAGAGAGTGAGCTACCACTAGCGTCGGGGGATAATAACCTAGAAGAGCCAACGGTACCGGAACCTATTGAAAGTACGCCAGCACCACCAAAAGCTCGAAAAGGGCGTACGGCCGGTCAGATTTTGAAAGCGAAAAGTGGCCGCAAATCAGCAAAGGCTGCTGCTAATACGACAGCTAAAGTAGCGAGACCTAGCTCAACACGCACCTCTCGCCGTAAGCCCTCTGTTGAAGCAGCGCCTGCAGTTGAGACCCCTGCTCCTGCTCTCTCACCTGAGTCGGCGCCTGAACCCCAGCCAGTAGAAGTGACTAATGCGCCAGTAGCCGCCACCAAGCGGCGTGGCAGGCCGCCTCGTAAGCAACCTACTAAGACTGACAAAACAACTCCGAATACATAAATCGAAACCCGGCAGCCTTTGCCGGGTTTTGTTTTTCTAGCCAACCCTTCGCCATGTCTACGTCCGAGCCTGCTTTCTCAAACCGTTTAGTCGATCAAACCAGCCCTTACTTGCTCCAGCACGCGCATAACCCCGTGATGTGGTATCCGTGGGGCGAAGAAGCTTTAGATCGTGCGAAAGCAGAACAAAAGCCTATTCTGGTAAGCATTGGCTACGCGGCTTGTCATTGGTGCCATGTGATGGAACGCGAATCATTCGAAAACGCGCGAATTGCAGCGGTGATGAACCAGCATTTTGTCTGCATCAAAGTTGACCGGGAGGAAAGACCAGATGTCGACCAAGTATATATGGATGCGGTGCAAGCTATGGGTGTGCAAGGTGGCTGGCCTTTGAATGTGTTCTTGACGCCCGACGCGAAGCCTTTTTACGGAGGCACTTATTTTCCGCCGCGCAGCTGGGTGCAGCTACTAACAAGTATTGGTGAGGCTTACCAAGGTGAGCACCGTGCCGAGCTAGATGAGTCAGCGGAACAGTTTACAAAGGTTTTGCGGGCGAGCGATTTGGAGAAGTATCGCACCAATAACGCGAATGCGCAATTATCGGAATACCAGTTCCAACTTTTAGTCAGCAACCTAGAAGCGAAGTTCGACCGGGACCTAGGTGGCATGAACCGGGCGCCAAAGTTTCCTATGCCAAGTATTTGGCGCTTTTTGCTTCGCTGCCACGCGCTTACCAGCAGTCAAGCGGTGTTCAGCCAAGTGGAGCTGACACTTCGAGCAATGGCCTGGGGCGGTTTATATGACCAAGCAGGCGGAGGCTTCGCTCGCTATTCCGTTGATGGAGGGTGGTTAGTGCCGCACTTTGAGAAGATGCTCTATGACAATGGGCAGTTGGTGAGCCTATACGCCGAAGCTTACCAAGCAACGAAGCTTGAGCTACTTAGAGAAATAGTATATGATACGATCGGTTTTGTAGAGCGAGAGCTGACTAGCCCAGAAGGTGGGTTTTATTCGTCCCTTGACGCGGATAGTGAAGGGGAAGAAGGCAAGTTCTACGTGTTTACAAAAGAGGAACTGCACACGCTACTCGGCGACGAAGAGGCGCTATTTTCTGCTTATTATAACTGCACTAGCCTAGGTAACTGGGAGCATGGCCGCAACATTCTTCATCGTCGGCAGACTGATGCAGAATTTGCTGAAGAGCACGAGCTAGCTCCTGAAGTAGTAGCTCAACTTGTGCGTGACTGGAAGCAAAAGCTTATGACAGCACGTGCTGCACGCATACGCCCAGGTCTTGATGACAAGATCCTGACCGGCTGGAATGCGCTGATGCTTACAGGGCTACTAGACGCTTACCGAGCTTTTGAAGATGCTGCTTTTCTGAAGCTAGCTCGGCGCAATGCGGAGTTTATTCAGCAGAAGCTGCGCAACGGCGCTGGCTTATGGCGCAACTACAAGAACGGCCGAGCAACGATTGCGGGCTTTCTGGAAGATTATGCCTTGGTGATTCAGGCTTTCACGCAGCTTTACGAAGTTACATTTGAGGAGCCATGGTTGCGTGAAGCAGAAGCCTTGACGGAATACGTACTGGCTAATTTTTTCGATCCGCAGGAAAACCAATTTTTCTATACAGATGCAACAGGTGAGGCACTGATTGCGCGCAAGAAGGAATTATTTGACAATGTAATACCTAGCTCCAACTCGGTGATGGCGCACAACCTACATCGGCTAGGCTTGCACTTGGAAAATACCCGGTACAGCGAGCTAGCTACTACAATGCTTCATCAAGTACAGGAGCTAGTGGTAAAAGAGCTTCAGCACCTTACTAATTGGGCTTCGTTGTATGCCGCAATGCTGAAGCCTACTGCCGAAATTGCTATTGTCGGACCCGGTGCAGAAGTCATGCGCAGTGAGCTACAACAGTACTTTCTGCCTAACGCTGTGGTAGCGGGCACTACGACTAGTAGCACCTTGCCCCTACTGCAACAACGGACGAGCCAGAACGATCAGACCACGATTTATGTTTGCTTCAACCGTGCTTGCCAACAGCCGGTGCACACAGTTGCTGAAGCCCTAGCGCAGCTATAAGGCAGAACTGAACTGGAGCAATGCTGTTCTAGTTACCCGCTCCTTCGTGTTATCTTTACGGTTCGCCCGACAGTTTTTTCTCCCTTGAGCCTCTCTTTTGACTTTGCTTTGCCGGAAACCACGGCGACAGATCGCATCACGCTTTTCGTTGATGTAATCCTGCCGTTGCCGCTTCCCAAGCTTTACACCTACCGCGTGCCCTACGAAATGAACGACGAAGTCGTGATTGGAGGACGCGTAATTGTGCAGTTTGGAGCCAAAAGAACGCTCAGTTGTATTGTGGCGGCTGTGCACGAAGCCCCGCCGGCGCAGTACCAGGCCAAGTACATTCTGGAGTTCATCGATGATGCACCTGTTGTTACGCAGCCGCAGCTAAAGCTATTCCGCTGGATGGCGGATTACTACATGTGTACGCTAGGTGAAGTAATCAACGCTGCGTTACCATCGGCGCTGAAGCTTAGCTCGGAATCGCGCATTCAACTGCACCCGGCGTTTGTGGCGGAAGAAAACCCGTATCCGTTGTCGGAGCAAGAAGAGCGTATTATCAGCATTTTGTCCTCAGAGGAAGGTAAGTCCCTAACCTTTACGGAGGTAGGCGAATTACTCGGCATTAGCAGCTTTCACAAGGTCATTAAGAGCTTGATGCAGAAGGATGCCATCTTCTTGTTTGAGCACCTAGCTGATAAGTACACGCCGAAAGTTGTGAAGAAGATACGGCTGGCACATCACTTCATTGAGGAAAATGCGCTGGAAGAGCTGTTTCAGAAGCTAGCCTCTAAGCCTAAGCAGCTCGACGTACTGATGCGCTATCTGCAACGCGTGCCGGTTTACCAAAACCTGCATGCCAACCATCGTGGGTTAGAGAAGGCATACCTCACGAGCAGCCCTCACCTTTCCCCTTCCGCCGTCAATACGCTTATCAAGAATGGCGTGCTAGAGCAGTTCGATGTGATTGTGTCCCGTTTTCCACTGGATGATGAGCCGGAGGCCAAGCTGCACTTCACCCTCAGCGAAGCCCAAACGGCCGCCCGCGACCAAGTGCTTACCTTCTTTGGGGAGAAAGATATTGTGCTGTTACACGGGGTAACGGGTGCTGGCAAAACCGAAATCTACATCGACCTCATCCGTAAAGCACTGGATGGCGGCGGCCAGGTGCTGTATTTGCTGCCTGAAATTGCCCTTACTGCGCAGATTGTCACGCGCCTGATGCGCGTGTTTGGTTCGCGGCTGGGTGTGTACCACTCCAAGTTCTCCGACAACGAACGGGTAGAGGTGTGGAACGGTGTGCTGTCGGGCCGCTTTCAGGTAGTGGTGGGCGTGCGCTCGGCCGTGTTCCTTCCGTTCGACAACCTAGCTCTGATCATTGTGGATGAAGAGCACGAATCGAGCTATAAGCAGTACGACCCGGCTCCGCGCTACAATGCCCGCGAAGTAGCCTTGATGATGGCTAACTACCAAGGCGCTAAAACCCTGCTAGGGTCGGCAACACCTTCGGTGGAAACGTATTATCAAACCCGCGCCGGGCGCTACGGTCTTGTGTCGCTCACCAAGCGCTTTGGGGAAGCCGGCTTACCTGAAATTGAGCTGGTAGATACGCGCAAAACGCGGGAAGCGAAGAAGATGTACAATCACTTCACGCCCGAGTTGCTGACGGAGATTGAAACGAAGCTCAGCTTAAAAGAGCAAGTTATCTTGTTCCAGAATCGTCGTGGCTATTCTCCTTTTATCAACTGCCTTGATTGCGGATGGATTCCGAAGTGTAAGAATTGCGCCGTTAGCCTAAGCTACCACAAGCATAGCCATGAACTGCGCTGCCATTACTGCGGCTACTCCGATCGAATGCCGGTGGAGTGCCCGGCGTGCGGCTCGCGCAACTTGAAGACGGTAGGCTTTGGCACCGAAAAAATCGAGGATGACCTTAAGATCATGCTACCTGCCGCCAATGTGCAGCGCATGGACCTAGATACGACCCGCGCCAAAAACTCGTATCAGCAGATCATCAGCGATTTTGAGAACCAGACCACGAACGTGCTAGTCGGTACTCAGATGGTCACGAAGGGGCTGGACTTTGCCAATGTGAGCTTAGTAGGCATCATCAATGCCGACAGCATCATTCATTACCCTGACTTCCGAGCGCACGAGCGCGCCTTTCAGATGTTTGTGCAGGTAAGCGGCCGCGCTGGCCGTAAGGGCAAGAAGGGCAAAGTCATCATCCAGACCGGTGATCCGCAGCAGGTAATTTTTGACAAGGTAATCCGCAATGACTACCTGGAATTCTACGAGTACGAAATCACGCAGCGGCGTGAGTACGGCTTTCCGCCTTTCATGCGCGTCATCCGACTTACGGTGAAGCACATGGACCAAGGCGTGGGTGAACAGGCTGCTATTCTGCTCACGCAGGAGCTAGTCGAGAGGCTAGGTCGGGAGGCAGTGCTAGGTCCGGAGGCACCCTATATTTTCCGAATCCGCAACTTCTACCTGCAGGAAATCACCATCAAGCTTGACCGCGAACACACGGTGCTCAAGCAGGCTAAGATTCAGATTTGCGAAGCCATGAACGTGGTGAAAGATCAGAAGGAATTCAAACAAGCCCGCTTGGTCGCCGACGTAGATCCGATGTAAATAGCTAGGTACAACACACAAAAAAGCCCAACTATCCACTTGGTAGTCGGGCTTTTTTGTGTGTTGTCTATAATGGCTTACAACTCATCAAGTAACCAGAGGATCAGAACAACGATACCAACGATTACCAAGATGCTACCTAGCACGTAGAACAGACCAGAAATGCCACCTAGCAATTCCAGAATCAAACCTGCCAGTATCAGAAGAAGACCTGTGCGAAGTTTTCCGGATATGCGCTTGGTATCAGCTGTTTCAGTATGTTTCTTGAACTGCGCTTTGTTAGCGAGTTTATCCGCCTTCTTCATCACCTTCTGCACCACAGCTTTCTGCATGAAGTTTAACTTGGGAGCTTTTGCAGGCTTAGCAACTTCGGCTTTTGCAGCGGGAGCAGTAGAAGCTACAACTGCGGCCTGAGTTGCTACTGGCTGTGCAGCCACTACGGCTGCAGTTTGCGGAGCGCTAACCTCTGTAGCAGGTGCTGCCACAGGAGTTGCTTCTACCGTAGCGGGAGCGACTGCTTCAGGGGCTACAGGTGCCGTTGCTACAGCGCGCGTGCTAGCAGTGCCGTGGTACGACGACGTCTTGGGCAGCATGGCGTACTCAGCACGATTACAGCTAGTGAGCGATGCGGCAAATAGAACTGCCGACGTCACGTAACCAAGGCATTTGGTGTGGACTTTTGTCATCATAAGGAAGAGTTTGGAGGTGAAAAAAGAGATTGAACAGTGGCCTATACGCGTAAAAGTACAGGTTGGCCGCAGTTGACGGTATTAAAAATGCAAGAATTTATATTACCTAGCTGTTACTCAGAATACTTACTTGTTGAGCTAGCTTCTCTTACATTACCCTCTGGCTCATCAATAGAAGCTTGCGCTATCATTTTGCTTTTTTAGCTTGCAAGTACAAGTAAAGCTAGCTTCGGTGCGTTGTAATGAGGAAGGCAAGGCCACAGCCGAACCCTTCTCAGACAAGTGATGTTTGGTTTGAAGGCTTGTAGTGAATACCTCCCTATGCATTGCTCTTCCCCGTTTTTGAGGCTTCTGTTAGTTCCCAGTATGTTGTTGTTGCAGGTTGCCTGCACACCGCCGCCTACTGAGAGCAGCGCTGCTTTTGCGAATGATTCGCCACGCATTGAAGTGCTGGCCGATTCTACCGGCTATGAACTGCGACCGGCTACTGACCCAAATGGCATCAGCAAGTACTACCATGGTCGTCAGATTGCGCATGTGATGGGCCACGAAGGAGCTGGCTGGCTTGAGCGCTCTGATCGTGGTGAGGAAGAAGGAACTGCGGCGCTATTACACGAGCTTGACCTCAAGCCAACGGACGTGGTAGCTGACATCGGCGCGGGTACTGGCTATTTTTCCTTCCGGATCAGCCCGCTAGTGCCGAAGGGTAAAGTATTGGCCGTAGATATTCAGCCTGAGATGATCAGTGCTTTGCAGGAAAATAAAGCGCGCAATAAGGCCAAAAATGTGGAGCCAGTGCTAGGCACCACGAAAGACCCCAACTTGCCGGCGGGTACCGTCGATGTAGTGCTTATTGTGGATGCGTACCACGAGTTTGATCATCCACGTGAGATGATGCGCGCTATCAAGAACTCCCTTACGCCAACTGGACGGGTGGTACTGGCCGAATACCGGGCCGAAGACCCCGATGTCCCTATCAAGCGCATCCATAAGATGAGCATCGAACAGGCCCGCAAAGAAATGGATTCGATTGGTTTGGAATTCGACAAGAATGTGGAGGTACTGCCTCAACAGCATTTGCTGTTTTTCCGGAAAGCAGATCAGACGAAGCTGTAAGAGTTCCTAGGCTATCCTAGCAGTTCTTGCTAATTGTGCCGACGTGCAGCCTTGCTCGTACCTTTGTGGTATGTCTGCTTCTATCGATCCGCGCCAGCTTTCTATCCACGATTTTACCTATCAACTGCCGCCCGAGCGCATTGCCGCCGAGCCTCTCCCCGACCGCGACCATTCGCGTTTGTTGGTATGGCGCAATGGTCAGATTACGGACCGGCACTTTTACGACCTTCCGACCGAGCTACCGGCTGGTTCGTTGCTTATCTTTAATGATACCAAAGTGGTGCGCGCCCGGCTATTTTGCCAGAAGCCGACGGGCGGTTTGGTCGAGCTGTTCTGCTTGGAACCCGTCGCGCCGCATCGTGCCATTGAGCCTGCGATGCAACAGACAGGAAGTTGCGTTTGGAAGTGCTTGGTGGGCAACGGCAAACGCTGGAAAAGCGGCCCAGTTACCCTAGCTTTCAGTGCAGATGGGCAAGACGCTGTTCTTACGGCCGAACGATTGGAAACCGGTGATGGCTACGCGTTAATTCAGTTTTCTTGGACACCGGAAACGCTACCCTTTGCGGAGGTGCTGCGGGCCGCAGGGCATTTGCCGCTTCCACCTTACCTGCACCGCGCTGACACCGATGTGGATGCCATACGTTATCAGACGGTGTATGCTGCGCATGAGGGCGCGGTAGCTGCGCCTACAGCTGGCTTGCACTTCTCAGACGCAGTGTTTGCCGACCTAGCTTCTCTCGGCATTGCGACTGGCCGCGTAACGTTGCACGTGGGTGCTGGCACATTTCAGCCGGTGAAAGCTGATCAAATGGTAGGCCACGCGATGCACGGCGAACCTATTACCGTGGAAGCTAGCTTACTGAGGCAGTTACTATCCCATACCACAGGGCCCATCATTGCCGTAGGCACTACTAGTCTACGGACGTTAGAAAGTCTATACTGGTTAGGCGCATTCTTGGCGCAAAATTCAGCTACTGTTCTGGCTAATCTGCACGTAGGACAGTGGCAGCCGTACGAAGATATGCCGCACCCGACTACTGCCGAGGCGCTACAAGCGATTCTTAGCTACCTAGAGGCGCAGGAGCTAGACAGCGTGCAAGCCACTACTCAGCTACTCATTGCGCCCGGCTACACATTCCGGGTAGTGCAAGGCCTCATTACCAACTTTCATCAGCCAGAAAGCACCCTGCTACTACTCGTGTCGGCGTTGCTAGGTCCGGAGTGGCGCCGCGTATACGACCATGCTCTTCTGCACAACTACCGCTTTCTGAGCTACGGTGATAGTTCGTTGTTACTGCCCTAGCTCAGCTTTATCCGCGAAGAGCCAAATAAATACTTGAGTAAATACTATTACTCACAGCTTCTTCATGAGCAAAGTGGAACATTCAACTCAGTAAGTTGAATGTTCCACTAAAACGTTAAGCCCCCATGAAAAAAGCAAGCTTGTTCCTCGCAATGGCCGTATGCTCCGTCAGTGTGTTCGCCCAGAGCGAAACCAAAATGGAAGCGAAAGGAGCGCATGGCGCTAAAATGGAGAAGAAAACCGAAGTAAAAGCTGATGGCACTGCTAAGATGAAGGCAGAGCACAAAGGCGGCAAGGGCACCCACGAGAAAATGAAAAAAGAGGTAAAATCATCGATGTAATGGCCGCTTGCATCTCGGGCCTAGACAAACACAACCATTTCTGTGGCGTGCGTATAAAGCCCTAAAGGTTCTCTCCCTTAGCCTAAAATTTCTTATGAAAAAGTCACTTTTGCTACTCGCTGCAGTAGCCTTTTCGACCGCTGCCTTCGCGCAGAGCACTACTGTTCAAAACGAAGCTACCGGTGCCAAAACCACGACGACTGTCCGTGACAACGGCACTATGAAAGTAGAAAGCCGTACGGGCCGCACCGAAGCTGGTCAGAAGATCCATAACACGAAAGAAGACGCCAAAGTAGCAGGCCACAAAGCTGGACACGCCGTAAAATCGGGCGCTCAGAAAACTGGCCACGCGGTAAAAAAAGGCGCTAAAGCCGTGAAAAACAAAGCAGAAGACGTAGTAAATTAATCTGCGCCGTTGCTTAAATAAAAGCCCCGCCAATAAGTTGGCGGGGCTTTTTGTTTGTCGGAAGCTAGCTGCTCTTATTGTCCGACGAAGAAGAGGGCGTTGCCGAAGAGTAACTTGCCACTTTGCCAGAACGCCCGGAAAAGTGGGTTGTCACCTAGGTACACGATTTGGCCGCGGCCTAGCTCCTGCTCACCTAGCACGAACGTATCAGTAAGCTGCTGCCGTGCCCGCGAGCCCGTGAAGCCAGCGGCATAGCTACCCTTCTTAATTACACCCACGTTCCAGCCGCCTTCGCCCAGAAAGCGGTAGCCCAGCGGTTCGCGGATAAGCGCGAAGTAGGTATCGCCGTAGCCGAACGCTAACGGGTGCGTGTTATCGAGCTGTACACGGTAGATGCTACCCTGCACGCGGTCTTCGATGCCCTCCCGGCGGGCATTACCGTAGGGTTTCAGCAGCCGATAAGGGTTGGTTTTCTTTTGCGCCGTCGAGTCAGAGGCAGGTTTAGTTTTTAGGAGGAAGTCACGCTTGTTAGCTAGAAAGCGAGACGCACCTTCCAGAGCAATGAGCTTACCGCCACCACGCACCCACTGCTTCAAGTTTTCCAGGTTGCGCTCGGGGTAAATGTCGGTGTAGTTGCCATCGGGTAAAATGAGCACGTCGAACTTAGCAAGCGGAACGGTGCTTAGATAATCAGTGCCAAGAACTGTGACTGGGTAACCAATCTGTTGCTCGAAGAAGTGCCATACTTCCCCGAAGGCGGTTGGATCGACGCCCGGTCCGGCTACTATCGCAATGTTCGGTTTCTTCACAAAATGCACGGAGCCTGAACCTAGGTCGCCACCTGTTGTGGAAAAGCCTGACTTCACGGCTTGTACCACCACCCCTGACGAATCAGCCTGAGCACGCACGAGCTGGTCAAATTTGGAACCTAGGTTTTCGTTGCCGGTGCGCGTAATCACGAGCGTACCTTGCTGGTATTTCTGCCCTTCGGCTTCAAATGGTTCTTCTGCCACGCGCACTTTCACGTTTTGCTGCAACAAGCGGCTCAGAAAGCGAACGTCCTGCAAGCTGTTCCAACGAGCTAGGTAGGCATAGGGCCGCTCAGCAGTAGCACCACTGCCTTTCACCGTTGCTTGAGATGGTGCTGCTCCTGTGCCCTCCAGCTTCTCGCGCAAGGCATAAGCTTTCAACCCAAACGAATACGGCAAGGCCCAGGCGGTAATGTCATAGGTAAGCGAATCTTCGAGTTGCGGCTGCGGATCAAACAGCACCTTGACCAGCGTCGATTTGGGCTGGTACATACTCACTACCAAATCACGTTGCTCAATCTCAACACTTTCTACCTTACCAGAAGTGTAGT
The DNA here is from genome assembly GCF_035609205.1 of Hymenobacter sp. GOD-10R. NCBI lineage: Bacteria > Pseudomonadati > Bacteroidota > Cytophagia > Cytophagales > Hymenobacteraceae > Hymenobacter > Hymenobacter sp. GOD-10R. The sequence continues at coordinate 1,443,264 of NZ_CP141184.1, read as the reverse complement.
TGAAGCCGCGCGTCTTCATTTTCTTTGGGGCATAGCCATACTTGATCTGCTGGCGGTCGAGGTACTGCGTGAAAGCGCGGAGCTGACCTGGGTCGCTGGTACCCGCTAGCACGTAAGACTTGTAATCACCCTTCGGCTTCGTGCGCGCATCGTCGTAGTACTTCTGAAACTCACGCAGCAGGTCGTCGTGGCGCTCGGCAGTGGCCTGAATGGTGGCACGACTCGCCGCCACGTGGTGCGCAATCCGTTGGGCTAGGGTCAGCGTGTCGCCGTCGTTGCGGGCGAAAGCGACACCAGCGGGGCCGCCGCCACCTTGCTCGTAGGTCATACCAATAGCACCGTTGAAGGTAGGCCACGTGTCGCCATAGGTGGGCGCAAACAGGTCATACGTTTCGCGGGTGAAATACAGCCAGCCGTTCTTGTCGAAGACCTTTTCGTTGTACTCGCCAATGATATTCTGAAACTGCCGCTGGAAGGGCGTAATATCAGCGTGGAAGGGCTTAGCGGCCGGCGAGAAGTAGTAGGAGTTGTTAGGGCCCATTTCGTGGAAGTCGGCGTGTACTTCCGGGAGCCATTGGTTATAGAGCACAATGCGCTGGCGGCTTTCTTGCTGCGTTTGCCAAGCCCAGTCGCGGTTCAGGTCGAAATAGTAGTGGTTATAGCGTCCGCCGGGCCAAGGCTCGTGGTGCTCCCAGGAATACGGCGAGGCATTTGGCGACTGATTGCGCACCCGATTATACCAGGAAGAATACCGGTCGCGGCCATCGGGGTTCACGCATGGGTCGACTAGCACTACCGTGTTTTGAAGCCATTGCTGCACTTCCTGGTCTTTCGGGTTAGCTAGATCATAAAGCACCTCCATCACGGCTTCCGACGATACAGATTCGTTGCCGTGCACGTTGTAACTAAGCCACACTACACCCGGCATCTGACGGCTCGGAGTACCGCTTTCCACGCCTGCCAAGCGCAGATTGTTGTGCCGAATATCTTCAAGCCGCGTGAAGTTGTTAGCGGCAGCAATCTGCACCACTTCCAGGGGCCTGTGCTCGTACGTTTCGCCGTAGCGCACCAGCTTCATGGTAGTGGGCGAGTGCTGCACAATATGATCGACGTAGCGCAAGAGCTGCGCGTGGGGGGTGAACTGGCTACCTAGCTGGTAACCTAAGAACTGAGCTGGCGTCAGCAAGGGACCTGCATCCGCAGCGGGCGTATTTTGGGCGACGCTATACCGTGTTTGCCACGATAACAAGAGTAATAAAAAGGTCGCGAGGGTACGAGTTTTAATCACCAAAACCGGAAAAAGAAGTGAGAAATAGAGGAAGACGGAGTAAAAGACCGCAACAAGGCGTCGGCGCTGCACCGACGCTGCGCGGGACGCAACCAAGCACGTTGGTCCACAACAGCGAATCTCTATTACTTTGGTGATATTCTTTTGCCTTTTATGCCTTTTTATTTCATTTTCCAATAAGCTAGGCCAACGGTAAAAGGCTCTCTTAGCAGAAAATTTGCAGCTAGCTTGCTCCTACAGCGCCCGACATTCCAGCTTATGACCATCACGCTTACGACGCCAGCCCTGCTTTTTCCGGCTTTATCGCTGCTCTTGCTAGCGCATACCAACCGCTTTCTGGCGCTAGCGAATCGGGTGCGGGCGCTCAATACTCAGTATGTCACGACAAACAGCACACATCTGCTCGGGCAGATTCAGAACCTGCGGCAGCGGTTGGTATTGATTCGCAACATGCAAGCGGTGGGAACAGCCAGCATGTTTGGCTGCGTACTTTGCATGTTTTTGCTTTTTGCAGGCTACACGCTAGCCGGAGAAATTGTGTTTGGCGCGAGCTTGCTCGCGCTGCTAGCATCGCTAGGCCTAGCGCTCTGGGAGATTCAGATTTCAGTGGATGCGTTGAACATTGAGCTTAATGCAATAGAAGACGACCAAGAGCGCCGTCGTCGGGCAGCAGGCCAGCCCACAGTGCCCGCGGCCGCTGAGCTAGACGAGTAGTACCTAGGTCTCCCTTTTTGACTTACACGAAAAAGCCCGCCAGTACGATCCAGCGGGCTTTTTGATCCTGTAAAGTAGTTTGTAGTTAATCGAGCGCTGAAGCTTCTTCCGAAGAGACAGCAGCGCTTTCGGTAGGAATGCTGTCGACCGACACGGCGGAAGGACCTTGCTCCCGAATCTGGTACAACACGCTTTCTGCTACACCACGGCCAAACAAGCTAACCCCGGCGTTGAGCACCACCAAGGCGCCAGTGCCCGCCAATACCCAGTCGCGGGTAGGTGCTTTCTTCTGCATCAGGGAGCTTGCCCATTGTACCAAGCAAGTACCGAACCCTATCGTTAGCAGCCCACTAGGGGCAAAAATCAGCCATTTCTCTTTGTGCGTCATCGGTCAAAGGTTTTGATGAGTAATGTGCAGCCTTAAGCAGTACTTCGTTTTAAGCACTTACTGCCTACTTATTCAATCGTACCTTTGTGGCCTTGGGTTACAGCACTTGGGTATGTAATTGTGTGCTTTCAGGCGCTACAGCCTCTACCCTCTCTTTCTGCTTCATTGTTTTACTATGCAAATCTATCCTTACGAACAGCTCCTGCGCACTGCTTTCCGGGCTGAAGCTGACGTGACTACGTATATCACCGAACCTACGCGCACGGCTTACGCTGCCTTCGAGCAAGCCTCGAAAGCGGATCTAGCCTTTCGCTTCGAGCGCGTGCGCTTGGGCGTAGCGATGTCGCTGCTAAAGCTGCTGGCCGACCTAGGTGACCACGAGGAAAGCCGCCGCGTGATGGAAGTATTGCACAAAGCCTTGCGCGCCCGCTCCGTTGCCGACATCGACGCCACTATCACCCGCGACGCCAAGCTGTTTGAGCGCCTTTACACCAACCTCTACGTGAACGAAGAAGGCGAGCAGCTGCTCAACCTCTTCGAGCGCACCCTAGATGCTGATAACCAACCGCTGATGGACGAGGTGATTGCCGAAGCCCTAGATCTAGCCTCCGAGCTAGACTTTGACGCTTCAGATGAGGACGACGAAGAATAAGCAAACCTAGGTTGCCGACCATAAAAAAGGCCGCTACAATGCTGTAGCGGCCTTTTTACTTAGTAGCGGTTACTGATTACAAGTATCCTTCGTTCTGCACCAAGTTCGGGTTCACATCCAGTTCGCGCTGCGGAATTGGAAAAACGAGCTTTGGTGAGTTGTAAGGTAGCGCCCCAACCGGAAGCTTATTACGCTTTAAGTCATTCAGCTGGAAGCCCTCGAAAGCTAGCTCCAAGTGCCGCTCTTTCAGAATCGCATCAAGCGTGAGCGTGGTTAGGGGCGCAAGCAGCGCCCGTGCCCGTACCCGGTTAACATCAGCCAGGGGCGCAGCACCTACGCTCGTGCCTGCCCGGAAGTTGGCTTCTGCCCGCGTAAGGTACAGCTCCGCTAGGCGCATCACCTTCACATTGCGATACTGTGCGCCCGCTACGCCCGTGTAGCCATACTTCTTGGTGTAAATACCTGTGAAGTACTTGCCGCGGTCGTCAGCTGCTTCGTAGAGGTTACGGTGCTTGACCTGAATCTCCACGTCGGCACGACGGTTATTGGCGTAGTACGTGTTCAGGCTGTTCGTACCATCCTGGGCACTTATTTGAATAGCGAAAATATCCTCGGTTGTGTTAGCGGGATTGTCAAACTCACCCGCGAAGTTGGGAACCAAGGCATAAAGGTTGGCGCTAATGGCACGGTTAGCGGCTGCGGCGGCGTCAGTGTAGCGGTTTTGCTGCAAGTACACGCGGGAGAGCATGCCTTGTGCCGCCACCTTGTTAGCATACACCCCATTGGAAGCGGGCGTTTTGGCTTCGGCATCTGTTAGGTCCTGAATGACCTGGGCGTATACCTCCGCTACCGTATTGCGTGCGACGAGCGACGAGCTACCAACTACATCCGTCGGCACCAAGATTAACGGTACGGCTAGGTTCGTAGCGGGCGTACCGTCGTTCCAGTCTTTGCCGAAAAGCCGCACTAGCTCGAAGTACACGGCCGCCCGGATAAACTTGGCTTCGCCCTCCACCTTGTCGCGGCGGCTTGCATCTACTTTCGATACGTTTGCCAGCACCGTATTCGCGATGTTGATGGTCCGGTAGCCGTCGAGCCACGCATCGCGCACAAATGTGTTGGTGATGAGCAAGGTTTTTTGGAAAGCCTCGCGCGGCTGCGTAAACGTACCCACAAACGACTCTTCGCCGTTGTCGCCGAGTAGGTCCGACATGAATTGCAGCTGCCCACCATAAAGGCCCGCGGAGCTGAGACCGTCGTAAGCACCAATGAGCGCAGCTTCTACGTCTGCCGATGTTTGCAGCGCCCCTGCGGCATCTACATAGTTCACCGGTCGGATTTCGTCTATTTTATTGGCGCAGCCCGTGAGGAAAACTGGCGCGCCCAGGATAGTAGCTAGCGCCAGAGAAGAAAGTATTTTTTTCATGAACGTCAAATCGTTGTGAACAGAAGCACGAAGTCGTTGCACTGATCGGAAAGGCTAGAAGCCAATGTTGATGCCGAGCGTGTACGTCTTTGCTTGAGGCGCCGAGTAGAAATCATTACCCTGCGAAATGTTGCCCAAGGCGGTGCTCCCTGGCCCGAGCGAAGTAGCGGTAGCAGTAGAGGTAGACAAGTAATCGGTGTTTACCTCGGGGTCCCAGCCTTTGTAATCGGTGAAAGTGAGCAAGTTCACTCCACTGAAGTAAATGCGCGCCGACTGCATCTTAACGTACTTTAGCCAAGTCGTTGGGAGATTGTACCCTAGGGTCACCGTCTTTAGGCGCACGTACGAGCCATCGTAGACGTAGCGCGATGATGCCGTGACGCCATTGCCCCCGAATAAGCGAGCCTGGGGTACGTCGGTGATGTCACCGGGCTTTTGCCAGCGACGTAGCTGGTCTTTGGTTTGGTTATCGTAGCCATTGCTAGCGTTAGCCGCTTGATAAGGGCCGCCGCCATCGTACACTTGGTTACCAAACACACCCTGGAAGGTGAAGGTAAGGTCGATGCCCTTCCACGCGACGGTGTTGGTAGCGCCAGCCGTCCAGTTGGGGTTGGGGTTGCCAAGCAACACCCTCTGCGCCGCGTTCGGGTCATTGGTAGTGCCACGATTCACGGAGCCATCTGTATTGGTCGTATTCAGGTAATACAAGGCATCGCCGTTATCCGGATTAACCCCGGCGTATTCGCGGCCGAAGAATACCCCGATTGGTTGACCAGCTACTGCGCGGTTCAGGAAGCCCCCTTCAATTACTTGCCCTTGTAGGTCCGTAACCTTGTTGCTGTTGATGGAGGCGTTCAGGTTAGTTGTCCAGGTGAAAGCGCCTTCTAAGTTGCGCGTTGTGACCGTAGCTTCAATACCCTTGTTCTCCATCTTACCGACGTTGCGGAACTGCGAGTTGAAACCCGTAGTGCCGGGCACGTTCACGTTGAGCAGCAAATCGTGCGTTTTCTTCTGATACACGTCTACTTCACCCGAAATGCGGTTATTCAGGAAGCCAAATTCGATGCCCGCATCAGCCTGCACCGTCGTTTCCCACTTCAAGTCGGGGTTGCCTAGCTGGAAAGGTGCTTGTCCGGGTGTGCCGTTGTAGCCAACAGCATAGTAGAGCGTCGGATACTGAGAGTCACCAATGCTTTCGTTGCCCGTAGCGCCGTAGCTAATGCGGGGTTTTAGCATGCTCAGCACGGTATTGCCTTGCAAGAAAGGCTCTTCGGTCAATAACCAACCAACCGAAGCGGCCGGAAAGAAGCCGTATCGGTTGTTTTCCCCGAAGCGGGTGGAACCATCAACGCGACCACTCAGCGTGAGCAGGTATTTGCTGGCGAAGGAGTAGTTGGCGCGCGCAAAGTAAGAGAGCAGTGCGCTATTGGTTTCGGTGGAAGTTCCGCTGCTGTACACAGCAGCACTCAACAGCTTAGTGTAGGCATCACTGGGAAACTGTTGGCCCGTGATGCTGTTGCTGTTCGCATTTCGTCCTTCGTAAGACATACCACCTACTACTTCTACCAAGTGGTTTTCAGCAAATGTGTGCCGATAGGTCAGGTAGTTGTTAGTCGTGTAGCGGCCGCTGAATACGCGCCGATCAGTGCCTGTGCCGGCAGCTTGCCCCGAGTTGCGCTGGGTAACGCGACCGTAGTACTGCTCCTCGCGTTGGCTGATAACATCCAGCCCTAGCTCACTCCGGAACGTAAGGCCTTTGGCGAATTCGTATTGGGCAAACACGTTACCTAGCTGCCGGTAAACCGTCGTTTGGAATTTACTGCCAATCGTGTTCAACAGCGGGTTGTAGTACACCGGGTAGTTGGTGCTGGGCAAACCGGTAGCCGGATCCAAGGCGCCGCTGAGCAGACCGGTACGCGGGTCGATCAGAGGAGTAATCGGCGACAAAGCCACAATCTGCAATGGCGAGCTGAAGGCGTTGTCGTTAGCGAGGCGGTCGTTTAGAGTGCGGGTCGTGCTGAAGTTCAACCCGATGGTCATGCGGTCGTTCACCTTGTGGTCGAGGTTGAAACGCGCGCTGATCTTCTCGAACTTGTTGCCTACGATGATACCATTTTGCTTGCTGTAGAGGCCCGACACGTAAAAGTGTGTTTTGTCGCTGCCGCCGCTGGCGCTCAGGTCGTATTGGTTGAAAGGCGCTTTTTGGAAAGCTTCGTCTTGCCAATCCTGGTTTACGGCACCCGTGGTGTAATCCGTACCGGCGGCATAGCGCTGCAAACGGGTTTCCACAGCGGCAGCTTGGCCTGTGTTAGCCCCAGCTTCGCGTAGAAGCTCCACGTACTCGGTTGCGTTCAGAAAGTCTTTCTTGTGCGTAGGCGTGCTCCGGCCCGTTTGATACCCTAGGGTAAAGCGCGTTTGGCCTGTGCGGCCCCGTCGAGTGGTGATGAGCACGACGCCATTGGCCCCTCGCGAGCCATAGATGGCCGAAGCCGAAGCATCCTTCAGAATAGAAATACTTTCGATATCGTTGGGGTTGAGGTCGGCAATAGGGTTAGTAGGGCCCGACGTACCCGACAGGTTGTCGGAAATCACCGGAATACCATCGACCACATACAGCGGCTGCGTACCGGCACTCACAGAGCTCGTGCCGCGCACACGCACCTTGATGCCCTGCCCTAGCTTGCCGCTGCTATTTTCAATGAAAACGCCCGGCGCTTTGCCCTGAATAGCTTGCTCGAAGCTTTGTACCGGTTGGTCCTGTACGTCGCGGCCACTGATTTGAGTGATAGAACCCGTTAAGTCGGCTTTCGACTGCTGGCCGTAGCCAACTACTACCGCTTCGTTCAGTTCCGTGGCATTGCTCTTCAGCGTCACGTTCAGAGCTGATGATGAGCCGACTGTCACAGTCTGGCTTTCCATACCGATGGAGCTGAACACCAGCGTAGCACCTGGCTTTACCGTCAGCGAATAATCGCCATCGGCATTGGAGCTAGTGCCGTTGGTAGTTCCGCGCTCTAAGATGGTTACACCCGGTAGGCCAGCGCCTTCTGGGCCAGAAACCTTACCGGTTATTGTACGATTCTGCGCCCACGACACCGTAGCTAGCAACAGACACCATACGAGGATGAGTAGAGATTTTTGTTTCATTAAGGGTGCCCTGCGGGCCGGTTAAGTAAAAAACCTCAGCTGGAGGGCTGAGTAGCTAAGAAAAGTGACAAAAGGGACCTCCTACATGGCCGTGGTGTTCCAGAAATACCTTGTGAAAAGGCACACACGTCAAGGCCAGCTTGCGCTATCAGGCAAGAGACAAGATTTGTCTTGCGACAAGCTAGGCCGGAGGTTAGCAAGACCAGCTTAAAAAAGAAGCTAACCCCTAGCGTTGCCGCAATAAATGGGCAGGAGGAAATGTAAATTTATTATGTAAAGTCATATATCCCACAATTGTCACATAGTTTTTCCTAGAAAACTTATAGAAAATTCAAATTTTCACCTTCGTTAGTGAAATTCATTCCCTAAGCTTTTGCTTCGCAGAGATGCTTAGATCAGCAAACGAGTGTGCTGGATAAATTCTATGTACTGGCTCGTAGAAACGAAAAAGGCCGCAACGAATTCGTTGCGGCCTTTTTGATGCTTCATTAAGCTGGCGTAGTTAGTAGCCTTCGTTCTGCACCAGATTGCTGTTTACATCACGCTCCCGTTGCGGGATTGGGAAGATCAAGCGTGGTGAGTTGTAGGGTAGTGTACCGACAGCTACCATGTTACGCTTCTGATCATGTAGCAAGAAGCCTTCGAAAGCTAGCTCCCGGTGACGCTCACTCAGCACCCCAGCCAGCGTGACAGACGTCAGCGGGGTAGCTTCCGCCCGTGCCCGTACTCGATTTACATCCGCTAGCGGCGTAGCACCTACACTGGTACCGGCTCTGAGGTTGCCTTCTGCGCGCGTCAGGTACATTTCGGCTAAGCGCATCAGGTGGATATTACCGTGCGTGTTGTCGAACTTCTTGGTCAGATAAGAATCGTAGTCGATCAAGGCTTCACTGACACGTGAGTCTGCCTTCTCGTATAGTTTCAGATACGCATCGTTCAAGCTAATATCTCCACCCCGACCGTATGACGAGTAGAAGGTGTTTAAGTCATTGATACCACTTTGGGTGGTCAACTGAACATCAAACACGCTTTCTGAAGTATTGGTCTTCGAAGCAAATTCATCCGCTAGGGATGGGACCAAGCTATATACCCCGGAGGAAATCACCTTGTTTGCCTCGGCAGCAGCTTCGGCGTAGCGACTTTGCTGCAAATACACGCGCGACAGCATACCCGAGGCAGTGTAAGAACTTGCGTATAGATTGGAAGTAGGCGAGGATGGCTTCGACAACAATGTTTCAGCATCTGTCAGGTCTTTGATAGCCTGTGCATATACTTCGGCCACTGTATTGCGCGATAACTGGGCTGCTGCAACAATAGTCTGGTCAGGAGACGATGGGTTCGTTGGCGTTAGAACCAAGGGCACGGCTAGGTTGCTCGTGGGATTACCATCATTCCAGTCGCGGGCGTAAAAGCGAGCTAGCTCGAAATACAACGTACCCCGAACGAACTTAGCACCACCTTCTACCTCTTTTTGGTTGACTGCCGTCACCTTATCAATGTTGGCCAAAACAGTATTGGCCATGTTGATAGCTTGGTAGGAAGTGGTCCACGTGCTAGCAACAAAGCCGTTGTTTACGAGGATAGACTTGCGAAAAATTTCGCGCGGCGCGGAAAAGGTGCCACCCCATTGTACTTCCTCAGCATCACCAAGCAGGTCAGCGTAATACTGAAAGCCGCCGCCGTAGAGGTACTGGTTGCCAAGCAATTCGTAAGCACCTCGCAGGGCAGCCTGCACGTCGGCAGACGTATTTAAGGCGTTTTCGGCCGGAATGGAAGTAACGGGTTCTGTATCCAGCTTCTTGTCACACCCTACTAGCGGCAGAGCTAGCAGCAGGGTTCCTAGAGCCAGTTTGTGAAATGTATTTTTCATTGTTGGATGACATGGAAAGTGAGAACAAGCGAAGCGCGTAATAACCGGCTTAGCTTAAAACCCTATGTTCACACCGATAGTGTATGTTTTAGCCTGGGGCGCAGAGTAGAAGTCATTGCCTTGGGCAATGTTGCCACTCAGATAGTCTGCATTTACCTCGGGGTCCCAGCCTTTGTAGTCGGTGAAGGTGAGCAGGTTCACACCGGTCAAGTACACGCGCACGTGGTCGAAATGCGCTTTGCTAACAAGCGCTTTGGGCAAAGAATAGCTCAGGGTAGTGGTTTTCAAACGCACGTACGAGCCATCATAGATGTAGCGCGAAGAGTTGCCAACACCATTACCTTCGAACAGACGAGCCTGGGGCACATCGGTGATGTCGCCGGGATTCTGCCAGCGCTTGAGTTGATTCGCAGTCTGGTTATCGAAGCCGTTACTACCGTTAGCGGACTGATACTGCCCACCGCCGTCGAACACTTTATTGCCAAATACACCTTGGAAGGTGAAGTTCAGCTCAACTCCTTTGTAACCTAGGGTGTTGGTCACGCCACCCGTCCACTTGGGGTTTGGGTTGCCTAGCACGATGCGCTCAGCAGCGTTATAATCACTGGTGGTGTTGCGGTTAATGCTCCCATCAGCATTCTTCGTGTTTAGGTAGTAAAGCGCATCACCATTAGCGGGATCAACACCGGCGTACTCCTTTGTGAAGAACACACCAATAGGCTGGCCTTCTACCGCCCGGTTCACATAACCACCTTCAATTACCTGGCCTTGTAGGTTGGTAATCTTGTTGCGGTTGGTAGCAGCATTGAAGTTTGTGGTCCACGTGAAGGCACCTACGGCGTTCTGCGTAGTCAATACAAACTCGAAACCTTTGTTCTGCAGGCTACCAACGTTCAGGTACCGAGTCGTTAAGCCAGCAGCGCTAGGTACGTTTACGTTCAGCACCAAGCCATCCGTTTTCTTCTGATACACGTCTACCTCACCGGTAATACGGTTGTCGAGGAAGCCAAATTCAATACCCGCATCAATCTGCGTCGTCGATTCCCATTTTAGGTTGGGGTCGGCAAACTGGCTTAAACGCTGCGTAGCTGTGCCCGCGTACGAACCAGCACTATACAAGGCACGTGAGATAAAATCAGGGAAGGTTTGGTTACCCGTCTTGCCAATGCTAGCCCGGGGCTTCAGCGTGCTCAATACAGTTTGATCCTTTAAGAATGCCTCCTCGGTAAGCATCCAGCCAATCGAAGCCGCTGGGAAGAAGCCATATTGGTTGTTTCTTCCGAAGCGAGACGAACCGTCAATACGGCCACTTAGCGTCAGCAAGTACTTGCTGGCAAAGGCATAGTTTACACGGCCGAAGTACGACAGCAAAGAGCTGGACGACGAGGACGACGAACCCGCATTGATCAGCGCAGCACTAGCAATATAGCGGTAAGCATCACTCGGAAACTGCTGCCCAGAGACGCTATTAGCGGTGATCTTACGTCCTTCGAAAGACATACCCGCAACGGCTTCTACCGAGTGCCGCTCAGCGAAGATGTTCCGGTAAGAGAAGTAGTTGTTCGTGGTGAAGCGGTTGTTCTGCAAGTAGCTGTTCGTACCGTTGCCGTTGCTGGTGAAATCGGTGTTACGTGCCGTCAACAGCCCCGAGTAATTGTCCTCGTTCTGGTTGATCAGGTCGATACCTAGCTCACTGCGGAAGGTCAGCCCTTTGATGAACTCATACTGCGCAAACACGTTGCCGAGCGTACGGTAAACCGTGGTGTTGAAGTACGCATTGTTGATACTGAGCAACGGGTTATAGTAAACCGGATAGTTCGTGTTCGGCAAACCCGTAGCAGGGTCTAGCGAGCCGCTGAGCAGGCCAGTACGTGGGTCAATTAACGGCGTAATCGGCGTTAAGGCCACAATTTGCAGCGGCGTACCAAACGAGTTGTCATTGTCCAAACGGTTGTTGACCGTGCGCGACAGGTTGATGTTGACACCTAGGGACAACTTATCGGTCGCTTTATGATCGAGGTTGAGACGAGCGCTCATCTTCTCGAACTTATTACCGACCAGGATACCATTCTGTTTGCTATACAGGCCTGACAGGTAGAAACGAGTTTTATCGTTACCACCGCTGGCGCTTAGGTCGTACTGGCTGAAGGGCGTTTTGCGCAATACTTGGTCCTGCCAATCGGTACTAACACCGCTATTGGCGTAATCTGCGTTGCCCGCTGCATAGCGCGTCAGGAAACGGTTGGTATAGGCAACGTAATCAAACGAAGGGTCGCGTACGTTCTCGTTCGCAGCAGCTTCCTGAATCAATTCAAGATACTGGGTAGAGTTCAGAAAATCCTTGCGACGAGTTGGCTCGCTGCTACCAGTTTGAAAACCTAGGTTGAAGTGTGTCGCCCCCGATTTGCCACGACGCGTCGTAATGATAATTACCCCGTTGGAAGCCCGCGAACCGTAGATAGCCGACGCTGAGGCATCCTTCAAAATGTTGATCGACTCAATATCGTTCGGGTTCAGATCCGCAATGGGGTTAGTCGGCGCCGAGGTGCCCGAGTTGCTTTCCGATACAATCGGAATACCATCAATCACATACAATGGCTGCGTACCACCACTCACGGAGGAAGTACCCCGCACGCGTACCTTCACGGACTGCCCTAGCTTACCGCTGGAGTTTTCGATAAACACGCCGGCAGCCTTACCCTGAATAGCTTGTTCGAAAGTCGTTACGGGCTGATTTTCAATTTCGCGGCCACTTACTTGAGCAATCGAGCCCGTTAAGTCGGCCTTCGCTTGCGTGCCGTAGCCAACTACTACTGCTTCGTTTAGCTGCGTGGCGCTGCTCTTAAGCGTGACATTGAGGGTCGAATTGTTACCAACGAGAACGGTTTGGCTTTCATAGCCTATAGAGCTAACAACCAAGGTTGCGTTGGGCTGAACAGTGAGCGAGAAGGCACCGTCTACGTTGGTGCTGGTACCATTGGTAGTGCCGCGCTCTAGTACGGTTACGCCGGGCAAGCTAGCTCCTTCAGGACCAGTTACCCGTCCGCTTACGCTACGGGTTTGTGCCCACGCCACGGACACCAACAGGCACCAAATCAAGGTGAGTAAAAACTTTTGTTTCATCAAACGTGGCCTGCAAGCCGGTTAAAGTGAAAAAGGCTGCCAACGGTTGAGATGGCAGAATTTGAGAAAAAAAGGAAAGGAAGGATTCTACTAACAACACAACTTCACAGGCCCCCTTAGACGATTGGCGCGCACATCACATCCCGCAGACTTTGAGCGCCTAAATGCAACAATCCAGAATATGCAGCTAACAAATCAGCAGAAAAGGAGGCCAATAACTAGTATTGCGTTCAGGTCGGAACAGGTAGGAATGCAAATCTATTAGGGAAAGTTTTATTTGACTGCATGAACTCTTCTTTTTTTCTTTAAAGTTTAACCGTATTTTAATATTCATTTAATACCACATTATATAAGCATAAAGCAAGAAGTAGCTACTTAGCAAGCAGCATATTAGGCTGTCTTTTTATGCGTTTTTATTAACTCATCTCATTCACTCAATCCAGCAGATTGGGGCTACTTTCTAAGCAGTTGACGCAGAAGAGTTAGGAGAATTGGCTTTCCCCACGCCAGCTTCCTACCTTTACTCTGTCCAAAACCAGTGTTTTATCTGCATATTCCCCTGGTTCTAGCCTTGTATTATCCCATTCTTAATGACGGACATTCAGTACCTAACTACCTCAGCCGGCGTTCAACAAGCAGCCGACATTCTAGGAGCTAGCTCACGCCTCGCGGTTGACCTGGAGTTTGACGACATGCGCCATCGGTATGGACGCAACTTAGCTCTTATCCAGATCTACGACGGTCAGAAGGTCTACCTCATAGATCCTATTCCGCTAACCAACCCAGCTCATGAGCTAGAGCCCATTTGGGTTTTGCTGCGGGATCCAGGCATTGAGAAGGTATTTCACAGTTGCAAGTCCGACATTCTGCTGCTGGATGAGCTTTACGACGTGCACGTACGCCACATCACGGATACCAGCGTGCAGTACACGCTGCTAGGCGAATCGGACAACAATATTTCTCTGGGTCGTCTGATTCAGGCGGAGCTAGGTTTGGAAGTAGATAAGGGCGAGCAGAAATCGAATTGGCTCAAGCGTCCACTTACGGAAGCGCAGAAGCTCTATGCGGCTAATGATGTGCTGTACCTGTTCGAGCTTAGCGACCGGCTCGCGGCCAAGCTAGCTTCGCTGGGGCGCCTGCACTGGGCCGAAGAGGAGAACAAAGCGCTGGAAGACGTACGCTACGTTCGCGACGAGCGCCCGTACTTACGCATTGCAGGTAAATATCGTATTCAGCCGAATGAGATGCCGCTCTTTCGCGACCTGTATATGCTCCGCGACCGAATAGCAAAAGAGCTTGACCGGCCTCCTTACATGGTGTTTGCCAACGACCGCCTCCCAGAGCTGGTGCGCGCTATGCCACTCGATGCGACGGACTGGAAAGCCACGCGCGGCTTGCACCCGGAGCTGAAACGCTCTCCATACCTAGATCAACTGGCGGCCTTATCGCCCGATAACTTTGTGTCGGTGCCGGAGCCGCCTCTACCGACTGAGCAGCGGCGGTTCCCATTTCGGCGGCGGCTTAGCGGCGAAAAAGCGGCGCGCGCCGATGCTCGCGAGCAATTACTGACTAGCCTAAAAACGCACATCACCAACGACATCAATGGCTATGTGGCCAATTTGGTGTTGTCTAATCGGCTGATTGCGGATATCATTGAACTAGGTGCGGAGCGGGTACTGCGCCCCTGGCAACAAACCATTTTGCGGGAAACGGCCGAGCGGCATGAGCTACCGTATAGCTTAGTAGCCGAGCCTTTTGCGTTGTAACCTAGCTAGGCTAGCTTCGGTACAGGAAACACTTGGTAAGCTGTTTCCTTTGATTTACAGCCTTTCTATTATGCCCACTCGCTCTGCCCAAGAACAGTTTGATCGTCAAGCCAGCCACTACAATGCGCAGTGGAATTCCTGGACAGGTATCGCGCTCAACTGGCTACTAGAGCAAGCCGAATGCCAGCCCGATGACCTGGTGCTAGATGTAGCAACTGGTACGGGCTTTACCGCCCTAGCTTTTGCGCCTTTCGTCCAATCGGTGGTGGGTATTGATGTATCGACGGGCATGCTGGAGCAGGCACGGCAGCAACAAGTGGCGCAGCACGTCGACAATGTGACGTGGCAGCAAGGAGCCGCGGAAGCGTTGCCTTTTGCCGATGAGACCTTCTCGATCGTAACATGCCGAATTGCCCCGCACCATTTCCAATCCATACCGCAGTTTTTGAGCGAGGTGAAGCGTGTGCTGCGTCCGCACGGGCGCTTCTTGCTCGCCGATACGTGCGTGCCCGACGAAGAGCCGGAAGTGAATGAGTGGCAGAACCGAGTAGAAGCCCTACGTGACCCCTCGCACATGCGGAACCTAGCTCCGCAGGAATGGCAGGAGGCGCTGGAAGCAGCTGGCTTACATGTGACGGCTCTCTGCGAACCGACGAGTGACATTGCCATGCATCTCAACGACTGGATGACCAAAGCGGGCTGCACTGGTGACCAAGCCGAAGCGGTGCGAGCTGCTTTCGCGGCAGCTCCTGCGGCAGCAGTTCGTACCTTTCATATTCGCGAACTACCTACTGGTGATTACGCGTTTGCGTGGCAACGTGTCGCTGCTAAGGCGATCAAGCCTTGATCTGTCGTCTAATTCCTTGTTTTGCGTTCTTCTATTTCCACCCAATTACGGCGTCGCATCGCGACGATTTTACTATTCTTTCTTTTGCTGCTTGGAGGCCTAGGTCTTTACCGAGCATGGCGCATCCAATGGAAGCCCAACGTAGTGGCGTCCCCTTTCGGACCCGCTTATCTGTATATCCGCACTGGCGCTTCCTTTCAGGATGTGTTGGCTTCTCTTGAGAAGCAAGAGCTATTGGAGGAACCCGCAACGTTTGCCTGGCTAGCCGAGCGGCGCGGCTATCCCGAACACGTGCGACCCGGCCGCTATTTGTTGAACTTCGGGGCTAGCAACGCTGATCTGCTGGATAAGTTGATGCTAGGCCAGCAGGATACGGTAGCGTTTCAGCTAGATGCTTTCAAGTACAAACCCCAGCTCGCCCGCCAAGTTGCCCGGCAGCTGGAAGCTGACTCAAGCAAGTTGCGCCACTTACTGCGTAGCAACACCTTTCTGCAACGTCGTTATCACCTTGACACGACGACTATTCTGACGCTGTTTTTGCCGGGTCCCTACCGCTTTTTGTGGAATACTTCAGCCGAGCAGTTTCTTGATTCGGCGGCGGCTATGCACCGTCGGTTCTGGACCTCGAAGCGTCAGCGCCGGGCCGACTCCCTAGGTTTGTCGCCCACGGAGGTGCATGTGCTAGCCAGCATCGTACAACGCGAAACGGCCAAGCCCGAAGACAAACCTGTTATTGCGGGCGTCTACCTTAATCGGCTGCACCGGGGTATGCGCCTGCAAGCCGACCCTACGCTGCTTTGGGCCATCGGCAACTTTGGCGTGAGGCGGGTCTTAAACAAGGATAAGCTCGTCGATTCGCCCTACAATACTTACAAACACAAAGGCCTGCCACCAGGCCCTATCACGTCGGCAAACCGGCAGAGTTTGGATGCGGTGCTCAAGCCCATGGCACACAACTATTACTTCTTTTGCGCCCGTCCTGACGGCAGCGGCTACTCCGACTTCGCCGAGACGTACGCCCAACACAAGCAGAATGCACGACGCTATCAGCATCGTCTGGATAGCTTACAGATCAGGCGGTGAGCTAGGGCTGAGGAATGGGAATAACTCGCAGCTGAAACGAGTCACGACTAGCGGTTCGCTGGAGAGCAAGCGTTTCTTCGTAACCTAGGCTCGTGTACTCAGAATGCTCCAGAAAAAGCAACGGAGCGGTGAGCATGGGTTCTGGCCAGGCAGCCACGGCTGGTACCTTCCGCAGTAAATCGAAGTTGCGCACGTTGGTTACACGCCAATAGGCATCGAGCAGCACATACCGGTAGCCTTGCTCACGCAACGTCAATAGCTCCTCCTCTTTGATGATGACAGCCATTGTGCTGGGTGCTACAAACGGCGCTACTCCTAACCCTACGGTGCTCACTACGGGTAAAGCATTATGGCGGCGTAGCCACCCTGCCACTTTCGGATAGCTGCTAGGCGTGTAGGCATACACCTCCTGCTGGATACGGCGCAGGTTGAATACAACGGCAACCCCTATTACCAACACCAACGCCCACCAACGCCGGTCGAGGACCCGGCGCAAACTCAAAAAGGCCAGTACGTACAGCAGCCCGTAAATCAGCAGCAGCCCGCGCGGTGCTTTTAGCAACAACGACATACCCGCGAGAAAGCAGTAAACCCAGATAGCTAGGTAGCGAACCAAATTAGGCTGCTTCAGCCGCTGAAACAGCAACCGTCTCCACAACACGGGAACAACTAGCACGGCTAGCAGAATCAGTGGCGACTCGAAGTCGCGGATGTATTTGAAGTAGTAAAACGCATCCAAATGCGTCTGGGTCATACCTAGCCGTCCAGCGGCATTCGGGGCGCCAGGGCGCATGATATTGTAATACACACCTAGCCAGCGGTACCATTGTAACCCTACCAGCCAACTGACGCCAGCTAATACGACATAAGGAGCGGCCAATATGCCAGCCACGCGCAGCAAATTGCGCGGCTGAAACAACAGCCCATCTTGTTGCAACAGCTCAAAAACCAATAGAATAGGCAACGTGAGCAGAAACTTGTAATTGATGCACAAGCCAATGGCGACCCAGACTGCCGCTCGCAACAACGACCTAGGTGTAGCTTGCTGTAAACGACAGTAGTAAGCCTGGAGCAAACCTGTGAAAGCCACCAAGCTCCAGGAGCCCATCGTAAAATCGCGCCCCGAAAACGTGAGGAATACCGAAGTGCCAACGAAGAGCGCAAGCAGTGCACTTTCGTACCCCGCTAACGCTGCCGCTCTGCTAACAAAGAGCGTCAACCAGCCAACGGCAGCTACGGCCACCAAGGCATTCAGGTATTGAAAAACGTAAAAATCGGTGGTAAACCACGCCACGGGTGCGTAGAGAAACGAGAAGCCGGGGCTGCCGTGGTGAAAAAGGTTGCGGAGGTTGCCATGTGCTACTTCTTGCACAATCTGCCAGTTGCGTACCGAGTCGTAGTCGGGTAATGCCGCGGCTTCCAACCCATGCAGCCGCACTGCCGTGACGATCAGCAACGCTCCCAGGAGCCACAGCGCTTTATTCATGCAACAGGTACCATCTAGTATTTATCGGGGCGCAAGTAAGGACTTGCACGCGACACTTCGCCGTAACCTAGGTGGCGGGCAAAGTGGAAGCTTCGCACTACATTTCGCTTTTAATAGCCACCATAACCCATGAGAGTAGTCATTCAACGCGTCAGCGAGGCCAATGTCACCGTTGAGGGGCGAGTTACGGGTGAAATTGGGCCTGGCTTGTTGGTACTCGCGGGCTTTGCTCCGACTGACGACACGCGCGCCCTCGAATGGATAGCACGTAAACTGGTGCAAATGCGCATCTTCGGCGACGAAGAGGGCAAGATGAACCGCAGCGTGCAGGATATCGGGGGGCAAGTGCTCATCGTAAGCCAGTTCACGCTGCTTGCCGACGCTCGTAAAGGTAACCGGCCTAGCTACCTAGGTGCGGCGCCGCCGCCCATTGCCATTCCCCTCTACGAACAGTTTGTGCGAATGCTAGAGAAGCTCCTCGGTCAGCCAGTAGCTACCGGCGAGTTTGGCGCCGATATGAAAGTACGCTTGCTCAACGACGGCCCCGTCACCATCGTCCTTGACTCACCTGAGAGTGACTGAGTAGCTAAGTGACTAAGTGAATCGTTGAACGACCTCGCTCAGTCACCCAGCCATTCAGTTACTCAGTTACTCACTCAACTATGACCATCGGAGAAGCACAACAAACCGTTGACCAGTGGATAAAAACCACGGGCATTCGGTATTTCAATGAATTAACGAACATGGCCATCCTCACCGAAGAAGTAGGGGAAGTTGCCCGTATCATATCCCGCCAGTATGGTGAGCAGTCCTTTAAAGCCTCCGACCGCGACAAAAACCTAGCGGATGAGCTAGCCGACGTGCTGTTCGTAGTAATTTGTCTGGCTAATCAAACGGGCGTTGACCTCACCGAAGCTCTCGTAAAAAACCTGGAGAAGAAAACCTTACGGGACACCGACCGGCACCGCCAGAACGAAAAGCTGAAGGATAGTTGATAGTTGCCCTGCGCGCTTCATTACCTAACAACTATTAATTGATTACGATTCGGCCATCTCGCCAGATGGGAACCAAGTCGTACTCATTCAGGCGCACGCAAAAATCCATGTCTTTATTAGCTTCTAAGCTGTTGAGACGCCGCACGTGTGCCGATTGCAGCAGATAAGTAGCTAGGTCGGGCTTGGCTTGCAGCCAGAGTTGGTGCGCGGCCAAGGTGGCATCGCTGCTGGTGATATCGAAGTCGGGAGCTAGCAGCTCCGCTAGTGCACCAGCGAAGACTGTGTCTTCCAGGTTGAAATTGCCTTTCCACCCAGCGCAGACAACTACCACGTTTTTTTGCTGCTGGCGCGCAAAATCGGCCACAGCCTGTAGGTTGAGGAAAGCGCCCACCACCACCGCATCAGCGGAAAGAGAGAGCTGTAGCGCCCGGGTACCGTTGGTAGTGGTGATGGCAACCGCACGACCCCGCACCGGGGCCGCCTCGTTGAGGTAGCCGAAGGGTGAGTTGCCTAGGTCGAAACCCGGTGCTTGCCGTCCATCTCGCTCTGCAGCGGTGAGGTAGCCTTGTTCGGCGTAAGCGCGACATTCTTCTAACTCACTCAGCGGTACGATGTGCGTAACACCGGCGGCCAGCGCTGTTACCATGGAGGAGGTGGCGCGTAGAATATCAACGACGACGGCCACGTGGCCGCGCAAATCAAATAAGGAGAGAAGCTCAGGCGTGAAGCACACGTCGAGGCTAGGTTGTGTTGTCAAAGCGAATGGTCCTAAAATCGAACGGCCATGCTTGTTAGCATGACCGTCCGAATACGCAATTAGTTACTTCCTTACGCCTCCTCCGTGCCGGGCACGAATGGAAGCTTTACTACAGTAGCCGGCAAGTTCTTACCGCGCACTTGCACAAAGATTTTGCTACCTGGCTTGCTCAGTTCCGACTTCACGTAACCTAGGCCGATGCCTTTGCTCAACGAAGGCGACTGAGTACCCGAAGTGACTTCCCCGACTGGCTCGCCCGCTTCATCAACCAGTGGATAATGGCTGCGCGGAATACCAGGGCCATCCATCTGGAAGCCAACCAGCTTGCGCTCAACCCCTTGTTCTTTCTGCTGCTTTAGCATGGCCGAGTTCGTAAACTCTTTGGTGAACTTAGTTATCCAAGCGAGGCCTGCTTCCAGAGGAGACGTTTTGTCGTCAATGTCGTTGCCATATAGGCAATAGCCCATTTCGAGCCGAAGCGTATCGCGGGCGCCCAAGCCGATGGGCTTAAGGCCATAGGGCTGGCCAGCTTCCATGATTTTGTCCCACACAGCTTTCGCGTGTTCGTTCGGCACGTAAAGCTCGAAGCCACCGGCCCCTGTGTAGCCCGTGGCAGAAATGATGACATTAGGCGCTCCGGCGAATGTGCCTTGCACAAACGAGTAATACGGAATGCTACCTAGGTCGGCGTCGGTGAGCGGCTGCAATGCCGCCGCCGCTTTGGGGCCTTGCACGGCAAACAAGCTGATTTCATCCGATACATTTTCCAGATCAGCGCCGTCGGTGTTGTGCTGACTGATCCAGTTCCAATCCTTCTCAATATTGGAGGCATTCACGACCAGCATGTAGTCTTCGTCGGCCAGGCGATACACCAGCAAGTCATCCACAATACCTCCTTCGTTGTTAGGGAGGCACGCGTATTGGGCTTTGCCGTCGGCGAGTTTGCTAGCGTCGTTGCTGGTCACGCGCTGAATCAGGTCGAGCGCATGCGGACCGCGGACCCGAAACTCGCCCATATGCGACACGTCGAAAATGCCGACGGCCCGCCGTACGGTGTGGTGCTCGTCGAGGTCGGAAGAGTAGCGGACGGGCATGTTGTACCCGGCGAAAGGCACCATCTTGGCACCTAGCTGCTGGTGTACCTCGTTCAACGTGACGGTTTTGAGGTCTTCGGCCATAGTGTATTGCTTAGTGAATTTAGTTGGGCGCTCAGCGGAGCAGGAGCGGCAGCTTGCAAAAGCGACGGGGCGAAATTAACTATTTGCCCGGCCCATCCTGCCTCAAGCGGATGAGTTATCTTTGATGACTTACGTATCTCTTTCTTTCGGCAGTTACCGTTTGAGTTCTACTTACTTGCGCCACTTGCTTTTCGCCCCTCATGCACGATGATATCAAACAGGACTTTGAGACTGCTTCTGTAAAGCATTTTCTTTTCAAGTCCAAGCTCCGCTCTTTTCTCTACGGCAGCGATACAGCTGAAGGCCCTATTCGTGACCCCAGTATGTGCGCCCTTGGTAAGTGGATCAACGAGCGGGCGCTTGTGACCTACAAGCACTTACCCGAATCGCACGAGTTGAACCGAGTACACCAACAAATCCACTACAAAGCTAATCAGCTGATGGATCTGCATTTGGCAGGCAAAACAGAACAGGCCATTACCGGCCTAGCCGACGTACAAGTCATGGCCGACCGTATCGTACAACTTCTCCGTGCTATGGAAGATAAGTTGCGCCACGGTCGCTGATTCGCCGTTGTAGCCTCGTTAGTACATGAAGCTGAAGCTTTCCACTAAACTCATTGCTGGTTTCTTAGCCATTCTGGTGCTGTTTGCCGGCGTTGTCCTCATCAACTACCAGTTGTCGCGCAAGGTGCTGCGCAATGCACAACGCGTAGCCGAGTCACAGCGGATTACCAGCGAAGCAACCTCGTTAGTGGGCGGCATCATTGACATGGAAACGGGCTTCCGCGGCTACTTGCTGATCGGCGACGCGGCCATTTTGCAGCCTTACTACGAAGGCGAGCTTCGGTTGCTAGGTCGTTTCGTGCAGCTGCGCAGTCTGCTCAAATCCGATTCGCCGCAATACGAGCGACTCGTACGCGCACAGCGCTTGTTTCAGCAGTGGTCTGCTTACTCTCATCTGATGATCAGTGAGAAACGGGAGGCAAAGCGGCGCGTTCCTAACCAGCTAGGTCTGCAAGGAATGGAGCACCGGCTGCTGGCGGAAGGCCTCACGGGCAAGCTCATGATGGACCAGATTCGCGTACTGTTTCGCGGCTTCGATACCACTGAGCTCAAGACGCGTAGCGAGTTGCGCAGGAAGCTGACGGACAGCATTAATGAGAACAGAATCATTTCCGTTACCATCACGCTGCTGGCGAGTGTGCTAGGTGTTACGTGGGCCATCTACATTACCCGGCTCATTGCGCGGCGTATTGGCAAAATGGCGGACCTAGCCGTCCGCCTGGCGGATGGCGATTATAAAACGCGCATTGAGGATACCGACTACGACGAGCTTAGCCAACTGGCCGATTCGATGAATACCATGTCGAATACCATTGGCTCGACGATCACGCAGCTAGAGCGCCGCAATCAAGAGCTAGATCAGTTCGCCTACGTGGTGTCGCACGACTTGAAAGCGCCGCTACGAGGAATTGAGAGTGCCACGCGCTGGATTGAAGAAGATATGGGTGAGGAATTGCCGCCTCACATTCAGGAATTTCTCGTGCTCATGCGCACCCGGGTGCACCGCATGGAAAACCTGATTACAGGCATTCTGGAATTATCCCGGGTGGGACGCGTGCAGCAAGCAACCGAGCGCGTGAACGTGCGGGAGCTGCTTACGGAAATTCTGGATTCACTGGCGCCACCCGAGGGTTTTCGGCTAGACCTTCCCACCTACTTGCCTACGTTTGTCACGCCGCGAGTATTACTTCAGCAAGTGTTTACCAACCTGATCAGCAACGCGCTCAAGTATCACGACCACCCGGCTACGGGTAGCGTGCGCGTTAGCTGCCGCGAAGATCGGCAGCAATACACCTTCGCCGTGAGCGACGACGGTCCGGGCATTGCCCCGGAGTATCACGAGCGTATCTTCCTCATTTTTCAAACACTCACGGCGCGCGATACCCTTGAAAGTACGGGTGTGGGGCTAGCTATTGTAAAGAAGATTGTGGAGGGCCAGGGCGGCAACATCCACGTAGAGTCAAGCGAGGGACAAGGAGCTACCTTCATCTTTACGTGGCCCAAGCTTAGCGTTCAGCCTCCGGCTGCCGTTCCAGCTAGCAACGCAGAGTTAGCTCAATCTAAATCTTAACCGTATAGGGACCTAGGTTTCCTTTCCTGGTCTTTCCTTTTTATGTCAACTGATCCTTCCCCACCTTGTATTCTGCTCGTCGAAGACGATCAGATGGATATCATGAATGTGCAGCGCGAGTTACGCAAGCACAACATCAACGTGCCGATGCATATTGCGGGCAATGGTCGCGAAGCGCTCAACCTCTTACGCGGCGAAAACAGCCAGCCGAAGATCGACAAACCGAGCGTGGTGATGATTGATATCAACATGCCCCGCATGAACGGTCTTGAACTGCTCGAAGCGCTCCGCTCCGACCCCGAGTTCGTGGGGTTGAACGTGTTCATCATGACTACTTCTGATCTAGAAGCCGACCGTCTCAAAGCGCGCGAGCTAGCCGTAAGCGGCTACATCGTCAAGCCACTCACCTTCGATAAGTTCGGGGAAGGTGGTTCTACCGTCGATGGCTTTAGCTTGTTCCTGGACCTGCTCCGCCTGAAGGACTAGCTCCGACACGCTTCTACAAAAGCCTAAATCCCATTCGGTGGTGCACTGTAGGACCGTGTGTTCGGATAGCATCGCGGTGGCGGACCGTTGGGTAGCCGGCATTCTGCTCCCAGCCATAAAACGGAAACTCAGCCGCTAGCTCCCGCATTCGCTCGTCCCGAAACGTTTTGGCTAAAACCGACGCGGCGGCAATGCTCCGGTAGCGACCATCGCCACCGATTAGGCAACTATAGTCGATACCTGCGTAGGGCCGGAAGCGCTTGCCATCTACAATCAAGTGGGTTGGTGTAGTATCTAACGCTGCTACGGCTCGGTGCATAGCTAGGTAGCTAGCC
This sequence comes from Hymenobacter sp. GOD-10R, assembly GCF_035609205.1. Lineage (NCBI taxonomy): Bacteria > Pseudomonadati > Bacteroidota > Cytophagia > Cytophagales > Hymenobacteraceae > Hymenobacter > Hymenobacter sp. GOD-10R. The sequence continues at coordinate 1,419,587 of NZ_CP141184.1, read as the reverse complement.
TGCTCAATGTTCACGGCGGCTATTTCTTCCGGTGAAGCTTCCGCCACGGCCCACGTCACTGCTTCCCGGCAGATTTCAGCCCGCACAGCTTCTCGCCGCTTCGCTGTCATCTGTTTGGAATCGTTGAGGTAAGCTGGTGCGAAATCGGGTGGCAGTATGACAGCGGCGGCAAATACGGGCCCGGCCAAGCAGCCCCGGCCAGCCTCGTCGAGGCCGGCTTCTAAGCGCTGGCCAGTGTGGGAAGCAAGTAGCATAATAGCGGCAAAAGTAGCGCCTCTAGACGTAAGAAGCTCGCGGAGCTAGCGTTGATTGCTAGCTCCGCGAGCTTCTTATCAAACGAAGTCTATTTATCTAATAGACGAGCAGCTTAGTGTTTGCCAGCAGTGGTGCCCGCTTCAGGCGAGCTGTTTTCCCCACGTCGGTTGCCTTGCGAATCACGAGGGCCTTCGTCGAGGTCATCATCTTCGGGACCATCTTCATTGATGGCTTCGTTAATTGCACTTGTATCGGTACCTAGGGCCGCTTCGGCTTCGGCATGTTTTAAGTTGAATAGCGGATCACCGGGTTCAGGTTGAGCCGGCTGTTTTTTGGGCGTATTAGCCATAAAGTATCCGAGGCTAGCCGGAATGTGAACGGCCAGCTTCGTTAAATACGCCAGCCTTTCCCCGACAGTTGTCCCCTAAAACAAAAAGGCCACTGCGTTGGGCAGTGGCTTTTAACGCTCCTTCGGCGAGTTTTATCCACTCTTCCTTTGCCGAATTTCGCTACGCAGATAGGACCTTCCTTTCCATGAATCCTACCCGCGCTGAATAATTTTCCGTTACAAAAGTATTGGAAGCTATCTTCTTACGCCACATATTTTGGCCCAACACCGCCTTCTACTCGTCAAAGGCTTTATCGTACCCGATAGGGCATTCTAAGAATAGGAAATCTTTTCTCAATATAGGAACTACCTTATTTTCTTTTCTCTTGCTTACTTTCTAATGAATTCATCTGCTTCTCCAGACTTCGACGAAACTCACAACCCTTGGCAAGTACTTAATACAGAGCCAAAATATCAGAATCCGTGGATCAGCGTACGGGAAGATCAAGTGATTAATCCAGCTGGTGGACGCGGCATTTACGGCGTGGTTACCATGAAAAACAAGGCGATTGGTATCATTCCCATTGATGCCGATGGCAACACCTGGCTTGTGGGGCAATACCGTTATCCGCTGAATGAATACTCGTGGGAAATCCCGATGGGCGGTGGTCCAGTTGAGCTAGATATACTCGAATCAGCGCAGCGTGAATTGCGCGAAGAAACGGGTTTCAGCGCCCAGCGGTGGACCAACATTGCGAGGCTGCACACTTCTAACTCGGTGACTGACGAAGAAGGCTTCGTGTTTTTAGCGGAAGACCTCATCCCCGGCGAAGTAGAACCCGAAGAAACTGAAGACCTGCGCTTGTGGAAGCTACCATTTGCCGACGCCGTACAAATGGCCTTGGATAATCGCATCACGGACGCCATTAGCGTAGCCGGTCTACTAAAAGCCGACAAAATATTGGCTACCAGGCCAGCTGAATAGCTGATTACTTGAATGATAACCTAGGGTAGCTGAATATGCTTGCGCAGGCATTCAGCTACTCTGTTGCTCTTTCTTACCTTTGCAGTATGCGACGGTTACTTCGTTTCATTGGTCATCGGCTGTACACTACTTGGAGTACCTTCTGGTTTGTGTTGCCTTTTTTCGTTACGTATCCTTTGCAGCTGATTCTAGCGCGACAGCCACGCTGGCATCGTCACCTGCATACCATCAACCGAGTTTGGTCGACAAGCGCCGTCTGGATGTGGGGCATGCCCGTCACGGTTGTGCGCAAAAAGCCGCTACCCGCTAATCAGCCGTGCGTGTACGTGTCTAACCACAGTTCGTACATCGATATTCCGGTGCTGTTCAAAGTGCTGCCGGGCTTTCTAAACATTGTAGGCAAAAGCTCACTCGCCAAGACTCCGCTGTGGGGTCCCATTTTTGGAAGCACGTATATCACCGTAAACCGGGAAAGCGCCGTTAGCCGCGGCCGTTCGATGGTGCAGGCTCGCAAGAGTTTAGAAGAAGGCCGTTCCGTTATTCTATTCCCGGAGGGTACCATCTCAAAAAAGCCAGCCGAAGAGATGGGTCCTTTCAAGGACGGCGCATTTCAGCTAGCTATTGCCGCGGGGGTGCCTATCGTTCCGATCACAATGCCGCTGAACCACCGCTTCATGCCTGACGTTGGCGGTATTCGGGTGCGCTATACGCCGTTGCGGGTGGTTGTTCACGAACCTATTTCCACAGAAGGCCTCACGCAGGCCGATGCAGAAGAGCTGAAAAACCGGGTATTCGCTATCATTGCTAGCGAATTTATTCCGGAGGCAGCCGGTATTCCGGAGCCAACCCCCTATTACCGGCCTAAGCTGAGAGAAAAAGCGGCGACTTTGACCGCTCCCGATGATAAAGCCGCAAACGAAAATACTCGCAAGCCTACGCTGCACGTTCCTAACTCGTAACTACTAACTGCTTATTCCTTTGAGTACCGACCTAGCTACCCTCCGCAAACTAGCCCACTTATCTCGCCTGGAACTCGACGAAACCAAAGAGGAGAAAATGCTTGGCGAGTTGAACAAGATCCTGAACTGGGTAGAGCAACTTCGTGAGCTTGACACAGCCAACGTAGAGCCGCTGGTCCATTTATCACACGAAATCAACGTACTGCGGACCGACGAGGCCAAGAACACCGTGAGTCACCAAGATGGCCTACGCAACGCTCCGCGTAAAGACTCCGATTACTTCCGCGTACCTAAAGTTTTGGACTAGCCGTTGGCGCTTCCGACTTCCCCCCCCACCGACTCCGCCGTAAGTCGACGCAGCCCTTGGCTGGTGCTGCTTGGCTTGGTAGCTAGCGTAGCGCTGGCCCTAGCTTGTTACTACTACTTTACCGGCGACGACCACGCATTTCCCATTGAGCCCGTTGCACAGCTCACGCCGGTTCCCACAACTCTAGCTCCGGTACGCGTTGGCCTAGCCGAACTCCCTGTGCGGGTTAACGGCTACTTGGTTACACAGACCTACGACGTAACGGGTCCTTATGTGCAACCCGTAGCAGCGAGCCTTCTACTTAGCCTGTTAGCTATCTGCCTCGTTTACTACCTAGCCGTGGTAAGCACGCTCGCCCGTACGCCGTTTGTAGTATCGATGGGCTTGCTTATCTTCCTACTAATGTCGCTCAACGCCGACTTACTCGGCGTGTTTGATACCAGCAAACAGTACTTTCTGATTGCCGCGCTGCTGGCGTTAGGCCTACCAGCTTACGCATTTCATGCCTTTTGGCCACAAACGTCCCTGTCGCGGCGCCTACTTACGTTTGCGGCTATTGTAGCGATTCTCAGTGGCTTGCTTCTGTGGCGCAGTGATTATTCAGCTCCTTTTGTAGTACTGCACCTAGCCAGCTATTTCACGGCGGGTGGGGCCGCAGTAGTGGGTTTGCTGACGCTATGGGTGTGCTTCGAAAATATTTACGGCTTACTGTGGTTTAATACGCAGGCTGAGAATCCAGCTAGCCGGTTTGGACTATGGCCCTTTCTGCTGGCTAGTGGGTTGTACCTAGGTATTTTGCTGTTCTACTACCTCAACGAAGGTGAGGTGCTGTTATTCGCGGGGCTGCGCCTCGACCCCTTGGTGCTGCTCTTGCCGTCCGTAGTAGTAGGCTGGCTTGGTTTGCGCCGGCGGGCAGCTACGTACAACGACTGGTTGCCTTACTGGCCCGTAGCGTCTCACCTTTATCTGGTTTTAACTGCGCTAGCTGCTGGCGCCCTAGGGTACGCCTTCGTTACCGCCAACGACCCATTGCTATCCGCTGCACGCGATTTTGTGGGGTTGGCTTTGCTCACAGGCGGTGTAGGTTTCATGATCTACCTTCTGCTCAACTTCGCCCCGCTTATCAAGCAGCGGCTCCGTGTGTACCGGGTTGTGTATGAGCCACGGCGGGTACCTTTTTACGCGGTATATATCTTCGCACTGGGGGCATTGATTGCCGTGGAAGTACGTAACAACTTCTTCGTGCTCGATCAGGTGCAAGCAGGCTATTACAATAACATCGGCGACTTGACCCGGCTCCAGAGCGAGCAACAGCCGCAAGCCGATGCCCTAGCTCTTTTGGCCGAACGTTACTACGCCGAGAGCGATGTACTTGACCGCTACAACCGAAAAGCTAGCTTCGGACGAGCGGCCCTCTACCGCTTCCGGGCGCAGCGCCAAAATGAGATCAACGCCCTACGACGCGCTCTTAGCCGCCAGCCTTCCGAAAAGGTATCGTTGCGCTTGGCGGCATTGTACACCACCGATCAGCGCGACTTCTTCGATCGGCTGCAGGTGTTGCGCGAAGCGTTGAAGGCGCATCCACGCAGTGCTTTTATAGCTAGCGACTTGGCGCAACTCTACACCCGCTCGACGCTTACCGATTCCGTTGCGACTTACCAGGCCCGTGCGGAAGCCCTGGCTCCTAATAATGCTGTATTGCGGGCCAACAAGCTAGCTTTTTTCATGCAACATCAGCAGTGGAAAGATGCCCAAGCCTTGGTAGCCGATCAGCCCATTCCTGAGGATGCAGTTGCGCTGCAAACCAATACTCTCCTTCTAGCGCAGCTCACCCGTAAGCCAACGCCGAAGACGCCTGCACCACCGCGCGACCAAGACTTAACTTCTGCTACGTTTGCGCAGGTTTACCACCTAGCTCTAAACAGCATCGGTCGCCGGGATACGAGCCTGTTACCAGTCCTAGGTAAGCTGGCGCAACGTCCTGGCAATGCCGCCTACTTTGAGCAGCTTACCTTTTTGCGGGCCCTCACGCAATATTATGGCGGTCATCCTATGACGGCCCAGAATACGTTGCTACCGCTCACCGGCGGTACCAGTGCGGAAGCTGCTTATTACCATAACTTATGGGGCACCTGGTTACTCGATCAGCAGCTATATAACTCGGCTATTGCACGCTTAGCCGTGGCAAAGCAAGGTGGTTACGCTGAAGCTGCTCTGCCCCGCGCTTACGCATTTGCGCTTAATAGTCAGCTTGATTCTGCTCGCCTCTCACTCCAAACAGTTGCCCAGGAGAAGAACCCGCTTATTGCGCAGCCTGCCCGTATGCTTCAGCAAGTGCTATCTACTGATTTCAATCGTGACTACCGGCTAGCTTCTGAGGCTGTGCGGGCGCAGTATTTGGTTGTTCGAGGCGCGTCTTTGTATCCTGAAAGCTTGGTTATTCAGGCAGCGGCCTTGCGCGACCCCGCTGCGCGGCAAGCCGCTTTGTTAGCGCAAGTGCCACGGGCTATTCGGGTCGGGCAGGTACAAGAAGCGCGCGAAGCTATTGAGCGGTACGCAGCACCTGTTGCGGAGAAGACCCCAACTGCTTCCGCCTGGAATGTGGTGCGTGGACAACTCTACACCCAAGAAAAAAAGCCAGCTGAACTACAGCAATTTCTCCAGACAGCTTACTTTACCAGCCTAGATCGGGCTTATGGCTTGTACTACCAAGCCGAACTAGCCCAGTTGCAGCAGCAACCCTCCAAAGCAGCTCGTCTATACGCTCAGCTTAGTCGCGAAGCGCCCTATCTAGAGCCCGCCATGTTAAGCGCCGCTGCGTTTTATACCGCGCAACGCAACTTCACGGCCACTTACAACTTGCTGCAACACGCGCTGACGGCTAATGCCCAATCTGCAGCGCTCCTGAAAGCCTACGCCATGGCAACTATTCCAGCTGGCCTAGGTGACTATGCTTCAGCGCCACTTGAGGAGCTTCGCACGTTGCTTTCCCCTGCAGAATACGCTACCTTTCGTCAGCAGTTCGAGGCGCGCCATGCTGCGCAACTTGCAGAAACTGCCCCCTGGAAATAGCTCTGGCCATGCAGCAACCTGTCATCGAAACTACCGGCATCTCGAAGGTTTACCAGATGGGCACCGAAACGATTCAAGCGTTGCGTTCGGTCACCATCAGCATCCAACGTGGCGAGTACGTAGCCTTCATGGGTCCTTCGGGCTCAGGTAAGTCAACTCTAATGAACATCGTTGGCTGTCTAGACACTCCTACTGCTGGCCAATATGTGCTTAGCGGGCAAGATGTGAGTCGCATGTCGGACAACCAATTGGCCGAGGTACGCAACAAGGAAATAGGCTTTGTCTTTCAGACGTTTAACCTCCTACCCCGGGCCACTTCGCTCGACAACGTAGCACTACCGCTCATTTATGCTGGCTACGGCAAGAGTGAACGGGAAGCTATTGCCATGGAATCGTTGCGCAGTGTCGGCTTGGCTGATCGTGCCAAGCACCGCCCCAACGAACTGTCGGGCGGCCAGCGCCAGCGTGTTGCTATTGCTCGTGCGCTAGTCAACAACCCTAGCATTATCCTGGCCGACGAACCTACTGGTAACCTCGACACCAAAACCAGTTACGAGATTATGGATTTGTTCGAGGCCTTGTACGCCAAAGGCAACACCATTATCATGGTGACGCACGAAGAAGACATTGCGCGTTACTCTCACCGCATTGTTCGTCTGCGCGACGGGCTGGTAGAGTCCGATATGGTGAACACCGATATTGCCACCCACGGTCATCTGGCGTCTACTACCTAGCCATTTAACGATTATCAGTTAACATTTAACAGTCACGACAGTATCTCTTTAAGGAAATCAGTGTTGGTTGTTAAATGCTGAATGTTAATTGATAAATGAGACAATGAAAATTTACACCAAAACCGGCGACCAAGGTCTTACGTCTCTGATCGGCGGTACGCGCGTTCCTAAGTCGGACCTCCGTATTGATTGCTACGGTACTGTCGATGAGCTTAACTCCTACATCGGCCTGCTTCGTGACCAAGACGTTAATGCACCTCGTCGGGGTTTGCTGAAAGAAATTCAGGACCGTCTGTTCACAATTGGGTCTTCACTAGCCTCCGATCCGGAGAAGTCCAAGATGAAAATTCCGGATCTGCATGCCGAAGACGTGACGTTGCTGGAACGCGAGATGGATGCCATGAATGAACACTTGCCCGAGCTACGCATGTTTGTGCTGCCAGGCGGACATCCATCCGTTTCCTTTGCGCACGTAGCTCGCTGCGTGTGCCGCCGGGCCGAGCGACTAGTCATCGGCTTGCGAGAAGATTCGTTTGTCGCCGAGCTGGTGGTCGTTTATTTAAACCGCTTGTCTGACTACCTGTTTGTACTTAGCCGCCAAATGGCGCACGATTTGGGCGCGGAAGAAGTTACCTGGAAACCACGTCTCTGATTAGGCAGAGCTTACCTAGCTTCCTAACTTACGGCCCTCTTCTGCTCACCCAGCCTCATTTCACGATTTACTACTATGCTTGACACTCTAACCATTCCAACCCAGACGACTACAGCTTCGCGGCTGGCTGAGCTGGATACCAATAACTTGGAGTTCGGTAAACAATTCTCCGACCACATGTTTGTGGCCGACTATAAAGATGGCGAATGGCAAAATCCCCAGATTCTGCCTTACGGCGACTTCACCGTTAGCCCCGCTAACTCTGCCCTGCACTATGGCCAGGCTATTTTTGAAGGGCTAAAAGCGTATAAAAACGAGCAGGGTGACATTACGCTTTTCCGCCCCTACGACAACATTGCCCGCATGAATACCTCAGCTGACCGCATGTGCATGCCGCCAGTACCAGAGGAATTGTTCATTCAGGCGCTTACGCAGCTCGTACGCCTTGATGCTGCTTGGGTACCTAGTGCCCCCAACACGTCCTTGTACATTCGGCCTTTCATGTTTGCCACTGATGGCATGCTTGGCGTTCGGCCCTCCGAGACGTATCGATTTGCCATCATTACCTGCCCAGTAGGCGCTTTCTTTGGTAAGCCACTGCGGGTGCGTTTCGAGGAAAAATACGTACGCTCGGCAGAAGGTGGTGCTGGTTACGCCAAGAACGCTGGTAACTACGGCGCGGCGCTTTACCCCACGAAGCTAGCCCAAGATGCAGGCTATCACCAGCTGCTCTGGACGGATGCTTCCCAACACCGCTTTATCGAAGAGTCCGGCACCATGAACGTGGCCTTCATTATGGATGGTAAACTCGTTACACCGGCGCTCAGCACGTCCATTCTGGACGGTATCACCCGACGCAGTGTACTGCAGCTGGCTCGCGACTGGGGCATGCCTGTTGAAGAGCGAAAAGTATCGGCGGCTGAAGTATTGGAAGCACTCCAGAATGGTACATTAGCTGAGGCGTTCGGTATCGGCACTGCCGTAACCATCTCGCCTATTACCGTCGTTGGTTGTCAGGGCCAAGATTATTCGTTGCCTGAGCTAAAAGCAGATTCCTTCGCGAAGCGCATGTTGCAAGCGCTTAACGACATTCGTTTGGGTGTCGCACCCGATACACACAACTGGGTAGTAACTGTTTAAGCTTTCTATTGCAGCTTCAACTTGCTCCTTCGGCATTAAAACAGCCAGCCCTGGCTAGGGCTGGCTGTTCTTTTTCACACGGATGATAATGCTTGATAAATAGCCCTAATAAGCTAGCCTAGCGTGGTTTTCGTACGACCAATAAGTGCAAATCTGTATGGTTGCTGTGGAATCTCACGCTTTTAAGATTTCCATCCCGACCTTTACCATTCAATTAGTAAACACCCACATTTAATATTCCCCATGACGCAAGATCAGGTGAAGGAATTGAAGGGCCGCGCTGAGGCTCTGAGGAGGTATCTTTGACTACGATAACCGAAAAGAGCAGATTATAGAAGCCGAAAAGCAAACCACAGCGCCCGACTTCTGGGACGATTCCAAAAAGGCCGAAGAGGTGCTTAAGGAAATCAAAACCATTAAGGTTTGGACGGACGACTACGAAACCGTCGAAAAGACCGTGGGCGATGTAGAAGTGCTCTATGATTTTTACCGTGAAGGCGACGTAACGGAGCAGGAAATGCAGCAGGGGTTCGAGACTGCGCAGAAAGCCGTTGAGCAGCTTGAGTTCAAACGCATGCTCTCGGACGAAGAAGACCAACTCTCCGCCATCATCGATATCAACCCAGGCGCCGGCGGCACCGAAAGTCAGGATTGGGCCGAAATGCTCATGCGCATGTACATCATGTGGGGCGAAAAGCATGGTTTTGCGGTGAAGCAGGTAAGCTATCAGCCTGGTGAAGGTGCTGGCATCAAGTCGGCATCGTTGGAAATTGACGGTGACTTTGCCTACGGCTACCTAAAAAGCGAAATCGGGGTGCACCGGCTCGTGCGCATCTCGCCCTTCGATTCTAGCGGTCGGCGTCATACCTCGTTTGCCTCGGTGTTTGCATATCCGGTAGTTGATGACACCATTAATATCCAAATCAATCCGGCCGATATTTCCTGGGATACTTTCCGTTCAGGTGGGGCAGGCGGCCAAAACGTGAACAAAGTAGAAACCGCCGTACGGCTTAAGCACGCCCCATCTGGTATCGTTATCGAATGCCAAATTGAACGTAGTCAGCTCATGAACAAGGAACACGCACTACGGATGCTTAAGTCACGGCTCTACCAGCTAGAGCTTGACAAGCGCAATGCGGAGCGTGACAAGGTAGAAGCCGGCAAGAAGCGGATTGACTTCGGCTCGCAGATCCGTAACTACGTGCTGCACCCCTATAAGCTCATCAAAGATCTGCGTACTGGCATCGAGCGCACCGACGTGCAGAATGTGCTGGATGGCGACCTAGATGAATACATCAAAGGGTTCTTAATGGAGAGCTAGGTGTTGCTTTTATTCATCAACAAAAAAGGCTGCATAAGTTATGCAGCCTTTTTTGTTGATACATTGCATTCTTAAGGATTAGCAACATCCCACGAAACCTCTGCAAAAGGTTTTTCTAAACGATCAAAGAGTCTGAACGTACCAGCTGTGGTTGTCCCACTGATATAGGGTAATGTTTGCCCAGGAGCCGGATTGGCATTTAGCCGGTTCAGGCGACGAAGATCGACAAGTCGATGGCCTTCGTAGAATAAAGAATAACGCCGCTGTTTTAATATCTCATCTATATAGTCCGATTGCTGGGTGAACGAAGCAGCTGTTCGCGCAGTTAGTCCACCCGCTTTGGTCCGGATAGTATTAATATCTTCCAGCGCACCAGTAGTATTGCCCGTCTTAGCCTTTGCTTCAGCAGCAATTAGAATTAGTTCCTCGTTGCGAATAATGTCCAATGGCGCAGTCTGTGACGAGAATAAACGCACCTCATATGTACTTGGAACAGTATTACCTGAACGTGCCGGGCCAGTGCGCAGAGGGGCCTTCGACAAACGCAAGTCTCCAGTCTCTGCTTCTGTCACAAAATTGGGAGCCGCCACGATCAAAGCATTCTGCGTACCGTTGGCTACTTGGTAATAAGGATTGCCAGCATCACCAGCTACTGTTGGGGCAAAGACAATTTTAGGACCTATGGTTAGACTGCCAGCAGGATCGTAAAATGATTGACCAAGTGCAGCCAGAGTGCCAGCATTGTCTCCTTGATACAGTGCTACCCGTGCTGCTAAGGCTCTGTTTACTTTTAAAAATGTCGTGGGAGTGTTAAAGCCTGCATAACCTGACGATAGAGGAAAGGCAAACGTAGCACCGGCTGCTGCTAGCTCCGTAGCAGCTTGATCGAGTAGCTGCCGAATGTTTGTAAGGGCCTCCGCTGGCGGAACAAACTTGCCGGGCTTCAAATAATCATCTAAATCAACCCGAATGCCATTCTCGCCCATCAAATTAAGCAAGTGCAACTTTCCCAGAGCTTCGTACGTGTGGCAGAAGCCTGCTATGCCCTGTTTTTGTTGATCGCTGATAACCGCAGTAGCTTGTGCTGAAGCAAGAAATACCTTCGAAGACCGGATCACTCGTCCGAAGCCATTATAGGCAGCACTGCTATAGAAAGCGTTGTTATCCAACGCCCCGCGAGTACCAAGTAACTCTGTATACCAACGCGGCTCATTTAAAGCTAGGTTGAAGACCTCGCGACCTAGAGTGCCAAGAATTTGATTGTTTGGTCCGTTGTTGACGTGCCCAAGCCGGAGCGACGCTTCTACTCCTACTCCCAAAGCATTGAGCTGCGCTTGAGAAGCATTCGTGGTAACATCTGTCAAACTTGGATTGGTAGGATCTGTAACTTTGTCAACTTCTACAAGGTCACAGCTCGTGAATACTCCCGCCAGTGTCAGAGCACTGACAAGTGTAAGCATCTGAGACTTATTTCTAGGAAAACTATACATTGTTGAGAATCATAAAGAAGTGAAGTAGCCGCACAATTTTCGGTCTATTAAGGCTACTAGAAGTCAAGATTCAAGTGAAAGAACACGCGGCGAGTCGCGGGGTATGGCAGCAAGTCAACTTGAGCTGCAGTAGATGTCTGACCGAAGTTGGAGACCTCAGGGTCATAACCTGAGTAGTTAGTGAAGGTGAGCAAGTTATTTCCTGATACACCTACACGAATGTTTCTCACGTAATCTTTGAAAAGGCTGGTCCGCAGATTAACAGGAAGTGAGTAATAAATTGAGGCTTCTCGCAACCGCACATAGCTGCTGTTCTCGATGAAAACGCTGCTCGAAGCAGTTCCTCGTAGCTGTCGATATTCACCCTTATTTAGTTCAGTTCCAGCATCGCCCGTCTGACCGCTGGGTTCGCTCCAATCCTTACTAGTTCCATAAACATCAGTTTGCGCATAGGTCAAATTGCTATTGTAGCTGTCTTTCTTCCAAGCTAGCAAAAACGAGAGTTCAAGGTTTTTGAATAGCGTAAATGTGTTTTGAAAAGACATTTGAAATTTCGGCTGCGCATTACCATAACCAGTCAGGTTGCTGGGAGTACCGGGGTTGTCAGCAGCACTCACAGGCGTACCATACCAGTGGGAAGGAGAGTCATTTAGGGCAAAGTACGTCTGTCCGTAAGTTGAGCCAAACCCGCTACTAGCGGAGAAAGCAGGTACAATAATGCGTGTTACTTTCGAGCGGTTGTACCAGAAAAGGTTATTCGAACTCCAAGTAAAGTTCTCGGATTGGAAAGGCACTACCCCTAGGCTTAGCTCCAGACCATTATTGCGTAGATCTCCTACTGGGAACGCACGGATGGATGTTACACCCGTACTAGGTGCTGTTACATAAGTATTGACAATGTCCTTGATCTTCTTATTGTAAAAGGTAGCTTCGATGTTGACGCGCCCATTAAGAAGCCCAATATCAATACCAGTCTCCAACTCTGTAGCCCGTTCCGGGCCAATAGCTAGGTTGCCCACGACGTTGGATGGTGTAAAGCCTGGACGGTTGCCAATGCTTATGCTTGTCAAAGGGGAAAAAGTACCTCCAAAGAAGGCAGGTCCGCCCGTTTGGCCATACGCAGCACGTAGCTTTACCAGGTTTACCTTCTCTACAGACCAGAAGTCAAACTTAGCTAGGTTTACGGCTAACGAGCCTTTAGGAAAAGCATACAGTTTGTTAGGGTCTCCATTGCGGCTAGATTTATCAAAACGGATGCCCGCTGTTGCGATAATTTGGTCTCGGAAGTTTGCTTCTTGTTGCGCTACATAACCTACGTCGGCTTGATCGGTCAGTTGAACATCTTGCGTAACGAGTGAGCCACGATTAGGTAATAGCGGACCTGGTACTAAGTTTTGCCCCTGTTGATAGCTTAAGTTAGAGTTCAACCCGAGACGCACTAATCCAACTTGTGAGGTCAAATTCACATTTTGCCCTAAGGTGAAATTGTAAATTAGGAAACCTTGCAGATTGTAATTAAAAAATTCATTCTTAGCAATACGTACTGCTCCAGGGTTAGCTGAGCTAGCCTGCGATTGCAAGTCAGATGGTAAGGCTAGTAACGCAGTGCTGCTGGCGAAATCAACACCTCCTTGAGCTGCAAAGCGCAAGGAAGACTTTTCTTTTTCGATCAGGTGTACTGTTGCATTGGCAGCTTGCGTCACACGGTTAGTTGTCTCCTCGTTGACGGCACGCTCAACAATAGCCAACGGGTTATCTCCTGTATAATCGGAATTAGGATATAAGCCTGTCACAGGATCCTTATGCAACTCAGCATAAGTAGGAATCTGCGTTAGTGAGTAAGCTAGGCTAATACCATTATTGTCATTGCCGGAGAAACCCCTGCGGTTTTTCGAACGGTTATAACCAGAGCTTATGCCTAAGTCAATGAGTTTACCGATTTTTTGGTCTACGTTAGCACGAATAGAGCTACGGCTGTAGTCCGTATTCTTGACAATACCATCTTCCTTAGTTGTCGAGCCTGACACGTAAAACTTAGTTCGATCTGATCCTCCAGACACGCTTACATTAGTATTGCGTAAGAAGCCTGTATTACCAAATATTTCTTTTTCGTAATTATACAGCTTGCCACTTGCCTGTGCAGCTGCTAGTTTTTGTTTTTCCTGCTGAGCGCGTGCAGCCGAATAAAGATTCACTCGGTCGATCTTTTCTGCTGTCCAAGGGTCATCGCTCAAGCCCAGCAAATGCCTAGCCTGTGTGAAACCTAGGTCTTGAGAAACACTCACCCTAGTTTGGCCAGCTACTCCACGTTTAGTTTTGATAATGATTACCCCGGCGTTAGCACGCGTACCATAAATAGCTGCTGCACTAGGTCCTTTCAGTACTTCTATTGACTCTATGTCATTGGGGTTCAAGTCAGACAAGCGGTTAGTACCATTGTCCTGGTTTGTACGTCCTGTTGCACTTGCGGCTCCTGTAAAAGCAGTACCGCCGGCGCCGTTCCCTACTTCATCGGATACAGCATACACTCCATCTATAATATAGAGTGGTTGAGAGCTACCTGAGATGGTGGAAATACCCCTTAATTGGATGGAAACACCGCCACCAGGCGCACCACTAGTTTGTGCAATATTGGCGCCTACAATCTTGCCATTTAATGCAGCATCTACAGTAACTGGACGGGTACTGCCATACAGATCCTTTGCACTAACCGTTGTTACAGCATTAGCTAGGTTAGAACGTTTGATTGTAGTAGCTAGGCCTGTTACAACTACTTCATCCAATTGACGATTATCTGCTGCTAATGCAACATCTACCGTAGTAGCATTGCCGATGGCACGCTCCAAGGTGACAAAGCCAATAGAGCTAAAAGTGAGGGTAGTAGCCGAGGCGGGGGCGTTGAGAGAGTAGGTACCTTCGGAGTTAGTAGAGGCGCCAACAGTAGTACCTTTCACGAGGACGGTTACCCCAGGTAAACCTTGCCCAGTCGCACGGTCTGTAACCCGACCAGATATGCCTTTCTCTTGCGCTGCTGCTTGCCTTAGCAAACTAAAGGTCAGCACAATAAACCAGAATAGAATTCTTTTCATACAGTTATAGATGGGGTGAAAAAAGAATAATAGAGAAGAGGGTTTTGAAGATTTTTTCAAGTTAAGATAAAACTTCGAAAGCCCGTCAGTAACTAAAGATCCTTACAGTACTGAGTTGTGAAACTTCTCTTTATTGCGGATCAATTATGTCTATACAATATTTAATTGTCTAAAAAAAAGACAATTCACAACTCACAGGTTTTCAGTATTAAAGTAAATTTTTGATGATTTTTTAGAAGAGAAATAATGATACTGAGTATCTATTGTATAATTTAGGTCTAATCTGTGACATTTTACCTAAACTTTTTACTCCCTTATCCACACATCTTCAGCACTTTTCACCAAAATTCTTCACCAATGAAGCAAACTTTATTTTTGTTTTTACTATTCGTTACCAGCTTGTTGCAGCAAGCAGTAGCTCAAGACCGAGCCATTTCCGGCAAGGTTACTGACCGGGGCACAGGTCAAGGCTTGCCTGGCGTAACTGTGCTGGTAAAAGGCACTGCGCTAGGCGCATCAACTAACTCAGAAGGCAGTTACTCCATCAATGTTCCTTCCTCTGCGACAACGCTAACCTTCACCTCTATTGGCTATCTGTCAGTCGAACAACCTATCACTGGTTCTACTATAAATGTTACGCTTGCTAATGACACCAAGCAGCTTGGTGAAGTAGTCGTGACTGCCTTAGGACGTGAGGAAGAGAAACGTAGCCTAGGCTACGCTGTGCAAGATCTTCAAGGCAACCAATTAACGCAAGCGCGCGAGACCAATGTGGTTAACTCCTTAGCCGGTCGGATAGCGGGTGTGCAAATTTCCAATAGCACTGGCGCAGCTGGTAGCTCTTCCCGAATTGTGATCCGGGGCTCTAAATCCATCTCAGGTAGCAATCAACCCTTGTTTGTTATTGATGGACAGCCAATTGATAACTCAAGCTTCTCTAACAGCTCTTCGGGTGGAGGTGTCGACTATGGCAACGCCGCGTCTGATATCAATCCAGATGATATTGAAAGCCTCACAGTACTTAAAGGTGCTAATGCTACCGCACTTTATGGTAGCCGTGGTGCTAACGGTGTAATTGTTATCACAACAAAGTCTGGTCGTAAGTCACGTGGGCTAGGCATTAGCATCAACAGCACAACTAGCTTTGAGTCGCCCTTAAAAATTCCAGATATCCAGGATCAATACGGTCAAGGTAGTGGTGGGGAGTTCTCTTACGTTGACGGCGCAGGTGGAGGAATCAATGATGGAACAGACGAAAGCTGGGGCCCTCGATTAGATGGACGTCTATTGCCACAGTACAATTCGCCAGTAGTGAACGGTGTTCGCCAAGCCACGCCTTGGGTAAGCCCCGGCAAACAAAACATACGCAACTTTTTTCAAACAGGCCATACTCTTACCAACAACGTTGCTCTCTCAGGAGGTAATGAAAAAGCAGGTGTCCGGGTATCGTATACCAACTTAGATCAGCGTGGTATCTTGCCTAATACTTTCCTGCGGCGGAATACCGTCAATGTGAATGGCGGCGTAGATATTACAAGCAAGCTCAAATTCAGCACTAACGTCAACTACTCTGAAACCCGTGGCCGCCGTCCTGGTCAGGGCTACGACGAGTTGAACGTAATGCAGCAGCTTTATACTTGGTTCGGTCGTCAAGTACGCGTACAAGATCTGAAGAGTTTATACAAGAGCACCAACAGCAACGCTAGCTGGAACTCCAATTATCACAACAACCCTTACTACGTTCTTTATCAAGCTACCAACGACGACTTACGGGACCGTGTTATTGGTAATCTAACGTTGACATATGCTTTAACGGACTGGCTTACACTAACCGCCCGCACGACGAACGACATTTATAATCAGTTCAATCAGCGCAGAGTACCTAGCCAAACCATCAGCAATGATGTGTACGATGATTACACGGAAGAAAAAATTCGTGTGTTAGAGCGTAACACGGAATTTTTGGCTAATGCGAACAAGAACTTGTCTGAGGATTTCAACCTCGATGTTTTGGTGGGAGCTAACCGTCGTGACAACCGCTTGAATCGAAGCCAGATTGCGGCACCTGAACTGGCTGTACCTGGTCTATATTCCTTGGGTAACTCATCGACCCCGTTAGTAGTAAATAACAACTTTGACGCAAACGGCAACCAGAACAACAGCCCAGTACTTAATCCTGTCTCCAACAGGCGCATCAATAGCGTATACGGTTCTGCGCGTATTGGCTATAAGAACTTTGCTTTTCTAGGTGCCTCTGCTCGTAACGACTGGTCCTCCACACTTCCAGCTAACAACCGTTCGTTCTTCTATCCTTCTGTGGATGCCTCGGTTGTATTAACGGATGCTTTCGGTATTCAAGAATCTTTTCTATCGTTTGCCAAAATCCGCGGGGGATACGCTGAAGCTGGTAATGACACTGATCCATACAGCTTATTAAATATTTACACTGGTGGGCAACCATTCGGCAGCCTACCTACACAAACTGTATACAACCAGAACTACAATCCGAATCTAAAGCCTGAGCGTACCCGTTCAGCAGAAGTGGGGGTAGAGGTTCGCTTCCTGCAGAACCGGATTGGTTTGGATCTCACCGGTTACAAGACCAATACATACGATCAGATTCTGAACGTACTCACGTCGGCCACTACAGGCTACACAGCAAATCTGCTTAATGCTGGCCAGATTTCTAACCGTGGTATTGAAGCTGTGCTAACGGTTTCTCCACTTCCCGCTACTGCCGCTTTCCAGTGGAATCTCACAGCTAACTTTGCTGCTAACCGCAACCGCGTTGTTAAATTTGACGATGCTGGTCAGATCCAGAACTACGTAATTGGCCAGTCAGGCTTCGGTGTCAACATTGAAGCTCGTCGGGGCGAGAAGTATGGAGCCATCTTCGGCGATGCTTTTCTTCGTGTACAGGACGGTGAGTACAAGGGCCAAATCGTTTATGGTAGTGATGGTACCCCGCTCGTTGATCCTACTCGTCGCATTTTGGGCTATTATCCACCTAATTGGCTTGGTGGTCTTACCAACCAATTCTCTTATAAAGGCTTAAATTTTAGCTTCACAATTGACACCCGTCAAGGCGGCAACTTGCAAAGCGAAACTAACATGTGGGGTGGTTATTCCGGTGCACTTAAAGCCACACTAGCTGGGCGTGAAGATGGTATTATTGGAGCGGGAGTGCAGCAAAACGCTGACGGCACGTACCGTCCGAATGATGTGCGCGCCACGGCCGAGAACTACTACCATGGTTACTACTACAATGCTCGTGAAAGTACCGTTTACGATGCTTCGTTCGTGAAACTGCGCGAAGTGCGTTTCGGCTATCAGCTTTCTAAGTCACTCGTGGAGCGAACTTTCTTCAAAGGCATTGGATTATCCTTCGTTGGTCGTAACCTATGGCTGATTAGCTCACATGCGCCGGGTATTGATCCTGAAACATCTTTCAACAGCGGCAACACACAAGGATTAGAATCGACGCAGATCCCGTCAGTTCGGAGCTACGGCTTCAATATCAACCTGACGTTGTAGTGCTCAGCCTGCTAGTTTTTTGCAGTGCTTTCAACCTTCTGAATTCAACAAAATATGTTTTTCAACTACCGAAAACTTGCCTTAGCCCTGCCTTTAGCATTAGGGCTCGGGGCTTGTGACCAAGGGTTAGAATCGCTAAATGTTAACCCTAACAACCCAACTACTGGCGACCCCGCTTATATTCTGACCAACGCAGAGCGAGCAAACATCTATCGCTTATTTGATACTCCGGCTAGCATGGATGGGGGATTACTCATCATCCAACATTGGGCGAAGGTACAGTACACCGACGAGGATCGTTATGCTTTCCGCGCTACTTCCTATCAGAGTATCTGGGATGGATTTTACGCAGGAGGCTTACAGGATTTTAACGAATTAATCCGTCAGGGTCAGGCTACCAACAATCCAAATCTGCAAGCTGTAGGTTTGATTATGCGCAGCTACTTCTTTTCGGTTCTGACCGATATATACGGAGATATTCCGTACTCGGAAGCGCTACGCCTATCTGACAATATATTGACTCCTAAGTATGATACGCAGGAGCAGGTATATGCAGGCGTTATAGCAGACTTGAAAACTGCTGCTGGCTTAATAGCCGTGAATGGAGCAGCGGTGAACGGAGATGTTCTATACGACGGTAATATGGCCAACTGGCAACGCTTTGCGAATTCATTGCGACTTCGGCTGGCGATGCGGTTAGTTGACGCCAAACCTGACGTTGCTAAAACTGAAGTAGCTACGCTACTCAACGGTACTACCCCAGTGTTCGCCAGTAATACTGATAACGCCGAGTTTACTTTTTTGAGCAACACGCCTAACACCAACCCTATCTACAATAACCGTTTGACGCGAGATGACTATCGAGTAAGCCGGACGCTTACCTCGAGGCTCGCTCGCCTCAAGGATCCACGTTTATCTGTGTATGCTAATCACCCCGAATGTGGTGATTCTGCCGCCTTCTACCGAGGTATTCCAAACGGCTTGACCAATGCGGCAGCTTCAGCATTTGGTCAATTTTGTAGTTCGTCTAAAGTTGGCAGCTATTTCGCAGCTGCTGAAGCGCCGGGGGTACTTATGACTTACTCGGAGGTCCTGTTCTTCAAAGCAGAAGCTATAGCTCGAGGTTTCATAAGTGGTAACGCTGCAACTGAGTATCAAAATGCTATTCGAGCTTCTATGAGCCAATATGGTTTTAGCGGAGCTGACGTTACGACCTACCTAGCTCAGCCCAGTGTCGCTTATAATCCTGCGAACTATAAGCAAAGCATTGGCGACCAAAAGTGGATTGCCCTATATGGTCAGGGCGTCGAAGCGTGGTCAGAATGGCGTCGTCTCGATTACCCTCAACTGAAAGTAGCAGTTAGTCCCGTTGGGGCTGCAAGCGGCAAAATTCCTGTACGCTTCCGTTACCCCGCTAACGAACAAACGCTAAATGCTGCCAATCGCGCTGAGGCTGTGACCCATCAAGGTCCTGATTTACTTACTACTAAGCTGTGGTGGGATAAGTTATAAATCGTAACTTATATATGTGTAAATAAAAAGCCCTGTAGAACTCTACAGGGCTTTTTATTTACACATATATCAAAAGGCCAACTAATTTTTTTAGCACATCCATATAACATATTACAACAACTTTAAGTGTTGTAGAGTATGATAGTATTAAGCTTTTTTGCAAAAGAGGTACTTTTTTTGAGGTCATATAGATGATTATAACAGGTCATTATCTATTTTAGATGCCTGTTTTCGTTTTATCAAACCTTTTTTTGCATGAAAAGACTCTTACTCATGAGCTTTTTGCTCATGATCACCCTGTTACAACAGGTATCAGCCCAAAACCGGACGATTTCCGGACGGGTGACGGATCGGCAGACTGGTGAAGGTCTGCCAGGCGTAACTGTACTTGTGAAAGGTACCACGATAGGTATATCAACTAATTCAGATGGTACTTACACTCTTAGTATACCTAATTCAACTGCGACACTCACATTTACTTCAGTAGGGTATATTACTCAAGAAAGAGCAATAAGTACAGACAATCAGATCAATGTAGTACTTGCAGCAGATACAAAACAACTCAGTGAAGTTGTTGTAACTGGTTATGGTGGCTCACAGGATGTAAAAGACATCACTGGTTCAGTAGCTCAGGTTAAATCTGATAAGCTTACAAACCAACCTGTACAAAGTGTTGACCAGGCACTCGCAGGCCGGATGGCAGGTGTTCAGGTTACTAATCCTGGTGGTACGCTAGCTGACGGTGTATCCGTGCGCATCCGTGGTACTAACTCGATCAGCGGCAGTTCCCAGCCTTTATATGTAGTGGATGGTGTACCATTGAACACTCGTGAAAACGCTAACACATTCAACGGTGGCAATGGTACACGTTACAACCCTTTAGCTGACATCAACCCCAATGATATTGCATCTGTTGAGGTTCTGAAAGACGCCTCAGCTTCTGCCATCTATGGTTCACGTGCATCTAACGGTGTTATCATCATCACGACGAAGCGCGGTAAGGCTGGACAGACGCATGTCTCTATCAACTCTTGGGCCGGTCTAAACGAGCCAACTCGTAAGCTAAGCCTACTCAATGGGGATGACTTTATTGCCATCCAGAATGAAAAAGCAGCTAATAAAAGTATTGCACCCATAGCTGCAGACGTTGATCTTGATGGCGACGGACAAGTAGATAAAGTACGTACCGACTGGCAAAAGGAAATTTACAAGCGCCAGTTTTCGCAGAGCCACCAAGCTGCTGTATCGGGTGGTACTGACAAAGCTTCTTTCTACGGCTCGGGTACTTATACCGACCAACGTGGTATTATCTTAACTAACCGCTTGCGTCAAGGTGCAGTTCGTCTCAACGTAGACGTTACGCCAAAGAAATGGTTGAAAGCTGGTGTTAGCTCGGGCTATACGCAAACGCTCAACCATGGTGTACTAACCGACGGTTACTTAGCAGGGGCTACTGTTGCTGGTTACAATGCTCCACCTAACGTACCGGTTTACGCTCCTACAGCTTCTACTTCCCCCTACTACATGACGGGTACAGGTTTGTTAGGGGTAGGCGGCAATAACACTGCTTACGTTCTGAACAACTTCTACAACCCTGTAGCAGTAGTTAAGCTTCAGCGCAACGACAACACGTCTCGCCGTTTGTTGGCGAATACTTACTTAGAAATCCAGCCAATCACTGGCTTGCGTCTGACAACCCGTTATGGCGTTGACTACCTCGACAACTTCGAAGATCAGTATAGCGATCCTCGTATTGGTGGCCTAGGTACTGCCTATGGTGGATTGATCCAGGATAACCGCTTGGACCGTACGCAGTGGAACTGGCAGAACTATATCAACTACGATAAAACCATTGGTGAGCAGCACAACTTTGGTGCTACTGTAGGTCTGGAATACCAACAGACTACCGAACAGCAGGTTTACACAGGTGCCGCTGGCATCGTTGACCCAAAATTTAACAGCATCCTAGACGGCTTGTACTCTGGTACCCAGTTCTCTGGCGGTACTAAAAATGCAAATGCTTTCCGCTCGTATTTCGGCCGCGTGAACTATAGCTTCGGTACCCGCTACTATGCTCAGTTTGCTCTTCGTGCTGACGCTGACTCTCGCTTTGGTAAGGCCAACCAGACTGGTTTCTTCCCAGGTGGTTCGGTAGGCTGGCGTATTTCGGAGGAGAACTTCATGAAAGGTATTTCTGCTATCTCCGACATGAAACTCCGTGCTAGCTACGGCTTGGTAGGTAACTCTAACGGCCTAGGTAGCTATGCTTCTCGTGACATCCTGATTGGTGGTGGTCAGTATGCAGATTTGAACGGCCTGTCTGTTACACAAATTGGCAACTCAAAGCTAAAATGGGAGACATCAAAGAAGCTTGATATCGGCATGGATTTGAGCCTACTCAAGAACCGCATTGGCCTCACATTCGACTACTTCAACACTAACATCAGCGGTTTGGTACTCTACGCTCCAACTGCTAACACCCTAGGTATTCCTAGCAGCACAACGGCTCTTAACGGCAGCATCGCGCGTAACGTAGGCTCAATGTACAACCGTGGTATTGAGGCTGCCTTGAACACAACGAACGTAGAGACAGCAAACGGCTTCCGTTGGACTTCTTCCCTTAACTTGTCCATCATCAAGAACCGCATAACGGCATTGAACGATCAGGCTGACTTGCCATCGGGCAACCAGCGTGCTAGCATCGGCCGCTCGCTAGGCGTTTACCAACTCATTCGCTGGGCTGGTGTAAATCCTGATAACGGTAACGCTCAGTTCCTTGATAAGGATGGCAACGTAAAGCAGTATGACGCTGTTCAGGCTAAGTGGTTTACTGCTTCTGGTGATGCAACAACGGCTATCACTCAAAGTGATGCTAAGTACACCACGAAGACGGGTTACCCAACGTGGTATGGCGGTTTTGACAACACGTTCACCTACAAAGGCTTCGATCTAACCGTATTCTTGCAGTACAGCGGTGGAAACATGGTCTACAACACAACCCGTTCAGGTTTGCTGACCACCTACCTCAACAACAACTTAGAGGAAATCAAAGACCGTTGGCAGAAACCAGGTGACCAGACTGACATCCAGAAGCTCGTTCTGCGTGACAACGTTTCGACGCAAGCTTCTACCCGCTGGTTGGAGAAAGGCGATTTCTTGCGCATGCGCCAGATTGGCCTAGGATACAACCTACCTGCAACGGTAACTGGTCGCATTGGTATTTCAAATCTGCGAGTTTATACACTAGTACAGAACGCATTTATCTTCACTAATTACAAGGGTGCTGACCCTGAAGTAAACTCGAACCGCAACAACAGCAACATTGCTTACGGCGTCGATAACCGCTCAGTACCACAAACCCGCAGCTACACTGTGGGCCTGAACTTTACTTTGTAGTAGATTTTTCCATGAAAAAATCGTTTCATATCTTTTTTCGGGCTTCTGTATTAAGTGGTGCGCTACTTACAGTGCTGCCAAGCTGCGATGTATTGCAGCAAGACCCACCCACAGCATTCCAATCTACTGATGAAGCCTTCAGCACTCCCGCACGTGTTGAGCTATCAATGGTAGGCGTGTACAACGACTTACAAAACGCTGAGTTTTTAGGTGGACGTGCTCTGATCTATTCTGATGTTCGTAGCGGCGATACTGATCCTGCTTCGTACTTCGGTGCAGTTCCTACCTTCACCCAGCTATCAACGGATACGTATGCCTCTAACGCTTGGTATGGCGGCTATCGTAGCATCTTTTCGGCTAATACGTTCCTGCAAAACATCCAGGCTCATCCTGGTATAGTTCCAGCTACGCAGGAAGCTCAGTACGTTGGCGAGGCGAAGTTTATCCGGGCCCTAACGATGTTGCATTTAGTCAACCTATATGCACAGCCTTATAACTTCACGGCGGATGCATCACACCCCGGTATCGTTATCCAGCTAACAGCTCCCACAAACGTAGATCAGGCTTTTGATCCGACCTTGCGTTTACCACGCTCTTCCGTACGTGACGTATATACGCAGATCATCAACGACCTTACTGATGCAATTGCCGCGCTACCTGTTGCTACTACGGTAAATAGAGCTACAAAAGGAGCAGCTCAAGCGTTGCTAGCTAGAGTGTACCTCTACAAAGGCGACTATACTAATGCTGCAGCCTTATCTGGTCAGGTGATTACTAGCGCTAAATACGCGTTGAACCCCGACCCATGGACGGTGTTTGGTTTGCAAGGGCCAACTGCCTCTGTAACCTATACATCTCCACAGTCTGTTCCTACCTACACTACTCTTGAGAGTATCTTCTCGGTTGCAATGAACGCGAACGACAACCCCAACACGAATAATGCTATTGGTCAGCATTATGGGGCGACTCGTCGGGCGGACATCTTGATTACGCCATTCAACTCAATAGCAACCACAGTATTCCCAGCCGATGATAAGCGTCGTTTGATGATACGTCCTGTTAAGTCAGGTACAACGACCAACTACTACACTCAGAAATTCAATGCTGTTGACAACTGGGTTCCGATTGTTCGTTACCCAGAAGTGCTGTTGACGCGTGCTGAAGCCCTTGTGCGCTCCACCGGTGTGGTTAGCCAGGAAGCGATAAGCTTGCTCAACCAAGTACGTGATCGGTCCAAAGGCTCTTCACAAGTATCTTATACTCTGGCTAGCTTCATTAGTACGCAAGCCTTTGTGGATGCTGTTTTACAAGAGCGGCGCTTAGAGCTAGCTTTCGAGGGCTTCCGTCTGCCAGATCTTCTCCGTAATAAGCAAGGTGTTCCTGCTCACGGCGGCATCGCAGCTATTCCCTACGGTGATCCACGCTTGGTATTCCCAATTCCGAACCAAGAGACTCTCTTGAACGCGAATCTTGTTCAGAACCCTGGTTATTAATCCAGACTACTCTGATTAATAAAAAAGCCCTGGCTGTAGCCAGGGCTTTTTTTAGGTCTACATATTCTTAAGCTGTAGTACCACTTCCTCGCTCTCAGAAGCTGGTTGCTGAACCCAATTGAGTATTTTGTTAGCTACCTGTTCAGGCATTTGGAGCTGCTTATCAGCTTGTAACTTGATAAATCTCTCAACTTCGCTGAATTGCTGCTCGCCTATTGTGCGAATCTGTTCTTGCATGGCCGTGTCAATTACCCCAGGTGATATAGCCCGAATGCGTATACCAGAAGCACGAATAGCTTGCTCTTTTCGCGCAGTTCGAGTCATCATCTCTAAAGCAGCCTTCGAAGCACAATAGGCTCCCCAGCCATCAACAGGGCGTTGTGCAGCCCCACTGCTGATATTAAGAATAGTACGGGGCACTTGGTAGCTAGCATAAGCACTCAGAAAGGTGTTCATGAACATAGCAGGCACTATTGTATTCACTGTGAAGACAAAGTCGAAATGTTCATTAGGCTGCTCACCTAGGTAACCAATTTCACCAAGCACTCCAGCGTTATTGATCAAAGTGATACTTTCTATGTCCACCCATTGCACAAACACTTTGGAAAGATTATTTTCTACAGCTACACTATCTGACAGATCGAGGGGTTGATGATGGTAGCGGTCATGTTCAATTGTAGCGTGGCGTGCCACTCCAATAACCTTCGTATTATCCTCAGTTAGGATAGCTTCAGCCAACGCCTTACCTAGTCCACGGCTAGCTCCTGTAATGATGTAGTAATGCATACTTGAAGTGGGGAAGAGAATTATTCCTCCCATACGTAAAACGGCTAAAAAAGAGAAGGCAGCTCATGAGCTGCCTTCTCTTTTTTAGCCGTTTTACCTTGAATCAAAGGATATACTGCGTTAGGTCACGGTTGCGAACCATGTCACGCAGGCGCTCCTCTACCAGTTCGCGCGTAATAAGGATATGGGCGTTAGGGCCAATCCGGTCGGGTACATCGAAGAGAATATCGTTGAGCAAGCGGCTCATCACCGTGTGCAAACGACGGGCACCAATATTTTCTACTTCTTCATTTACCTGTGAAGCAATTTCCGCTAGCAACTCTAGGGCAGCTTCGTCGAACGAGAGATCTACGTCTTCAGCTTTCAGCAAAGCTTCGTATTGCTTCGTTAGGGCGTTCTTTGGGTCTTTTAGAATTAAGAAGAAGTCTTCCTTTGTCAAGCTTTGTAGCTCGACACGGATAGGAAAACGTCCTTGTAGCTCCGGAATCAGGTCGCTCGGCTTCGCTACGTGGAAAGCACCAGCGGCAATGAAGAGGATGTGGTCGGTGTGGATGATGCCGTATTTGGTATTTACAGCGCTACCCTCTACAATAGGCAGTAAGTCACGCTGTACACCTTCCCGGCTCACATCGGGGCCTCCCCCACCCTTGCCGCTACGGCTAGCCACTTTGTCGATTTCGTCAATGAAGATGATGCCGGCGTTTTCGGCTTGACGGATAGCTTCGTCTTTTACCTCATCCATATCGATGAGTTTGGCGGCTTCTTCGTCAAGCAGCAGCTTACGTGCTTCGGCAATTGTTACCTTACGCTTCCGTGTTTTCTTGGGCAGCATAGAGCCTAGCATATCCTGCAAGCCCGAAAGCGAAGCTTCATCTAGGCCAGCAGGGCTACCAACCACGCCAATACCGGGTCCGCTATTCTGCTGCACCTTGATGTCAATCTTACGGTCATCTAGCTCGCCGTTGCGAATTTTGACGCGAAATTTCTCGCGGGTACGCTCGTTCAACTCATGGTCAGAATCGGGCATGCTTTGTCCATCAGTTCCGCTGAAGCCTAATGAAGGTTTCACACTAGTAGGCGCGCTAGTGGTTACCGGTGGGATTAATGCATCCAGAATGATGTCTTCTACGGCTTGCGCCGCTTGCACCTTCACTTCTTCTTTGCGACGTTGCTTCACCATGTTCACCGATTGCTCTACCAAGTCGCGAACCATGCTTTCGACGTCACGGCCCACGTAGCCAACTTCAGTAAATTTGGAGGCTTCTACCTTAGTGAAGGGAGCTCCTGCAATGCTCGCCAGGCGGCGGGCAATTTCGGTTTTGCCCACACCCGTGGACCCAATCATTAAGATGTTGTTTGGAACAATTTCCTGCTGCATATCGGCAGGGGCATGCAACCGGCGCCAACGATTACGCAACGCAATAGCAACGTGACGCTTAGCGTCGTGCTGACCAATAATATACTTATCTAGCTCGGCCACGATCTGAACCGGCGTAAGGAAATTGGAAGAATCTAGCATGGGACTGAATAGCCACTAGGGAAGTAGCCGTTTGGAAAATAGAGTACAGGGGAAAGAGTTGACTTTTCTACGAAGAAAAATGCAAACCGGCGCAAATTCAGTAGCGAAAAGCCTGTTACTCACTGAATAGCTAGGTCTTTTTGAATAAAGAATTCAGGTTACGAGCTACCGTCAAGTAGTTACTAGCGCCAGATGCGTGGTAGTAAGCACGGGTATAATCGAGCTGAAATTGACTAATGCGCAGCATTACCCCGAAGCTCATGCCGGCTCCAGCTGAACGTGTATCAAGCCGAAGCTCTCGACGATGCAGGTGATTATAACCCACTCGCAGGTTGAAGTTCTTGCTTAATATAACTTCGCCACCAACCACAAAGTGGCGTGCGATTTTGTCACCAATGGTCTTCTTAGGCTTCACCTCGTTGTTGTTCTCGTCTAGCTGCCCACGTTGATTCGGGTCGAGGTACACGATATCAAACTGCTGCAGATTATAAGCGGTAAGCGAAAACCGGATCGGCATGTGCTCCGGCTTTATTGAAGCACCTAGCTGCACATCAAGCGGCATGGGTTCATGCCCGGCGCCAGCATAGGTTTTTAGCTGATAGCCTACATTTTTAACCGTGAGCCCCACATTGAAGTCTTTCGTCGGGTGCTTAAATAAAGCGCCGACATCAGCCAATGCCGCTACCGAATGATTGCCAGCAATGCCGGATACTCCTAGCTTGAGCGTGCCTGCCAATACAAAATTACCGCTCGTGTATGCATCAGAAACGCCTACTGCATATTCGTTCACGGAGAAGTTACCTAGGCTGTTCCCGGCCGCGTCAAACCCCTCAAAACTGCCGTAGTTCAGGTACGTTAGGCCCACGCCGAAGCGACCGGCATGCTCAGTATTGAACACGTAAGCCGCCGTCGTTTGCTTAATATCAGCTAGGTAATCGACGTAACCAAGGGCCAGCGTACCGTCCATCTCTTTGTTGAGCAAGGCGGGGTTGGCGTAGAGCATGGTAGCGTCGCCGTCGCGGGAACTAACGTTGGCCCCACCTAGGCCCGCTAGCTTTGCACTGTTGGGAAGGTTCAGAAAGGAAAAGGCTTGTTGCCCCCCAATCTGTGCGTGGCCAGCCCGACCAGCGAGCAGACTACCGACGAAAACTAAAGATGCTATAGAGTGGCCGCGTAGCAGTCGAATCATTGACCTAACGTATAGAAGTTTTCGATAACTGAAGATAAGACGCGACTACCTACATTTTATTGTGTAAAAGAAGAACGGCCGAAGAAACGATTGATTTTTCTTCGGCCGCATCATTCTCTCTTATGCTACTTCTACACTCGGCGCAGGCGATGAAGACAAGGGTTCATCACGCACGATGAGCGGCATTGGGTCGCTCACTTTCTCTTCTAGTAGTGCCACCCGCAGCACATCGTCTACCCGGTCAGCATAGTGAACGGTAAGATCCTTCAGATACTCAGGGGCTATTTCGTTGATATCCTTCCGGTTCTTTTCACAAAGAATAACGTCGCGAATACCAGCGCGCTTAGCAGCCAGAATCTTCTCTTTGATCCCGCCCACCGGTAGCACTTTGCCGCGCAGCGTAATTTCGCCTGTCATAGCTAGGTGGCTGCGGATTTTACGCTGGGTAAAGACCGACGCAATACTGGTAAAGATGGCAATGCCAGCGCTTGGTCCATCCTTTGGTACGGCGCCCTCTGGGAAGTGAATGTGCAGATCGTATTGGTCGAAAAGGCGGTAATCAATGCCTAACGACTCAGCTCGGCTGCGCAGATACGACAAAGCCGTTACAGCCGATTCCTTCATCACGTCGCCTAGCTGCCCCGAGAGCGTTAGCTTACCCCGACCGCGGCTGAGGAGGCTTTCAATGAAGAGAATATCTCCGCCAACCGAAGTCCAGGCCAAACCCGTCACAACGCCGGCTGTTTCGTTGTCCTGATACAGGTCACGGTCGAACGTGGCGGCACCTAGGATGCGCGCTACGTCTTTCGGCTCGAGTACTTCCGGGAAGGACTCTTTCATGGCCTTGCTTTTGGCAATGTTGCGGGCAACAGCACCTAGCTTACGCTCCAAGCTGCGCACGCCTGACTCACGCGTGTAGTCGTCGATTACGCGTTGTAGCGCAGCCGTTGTGATGCTCACATCTTTCGAAATGAGTCCATGATCGGTGAGTTGTTTAGGCCACAGGTGCTTCTTAGCAATCTGCGTTTTCTCCTCTAATGTATAGCCCGTCAGATCGATAATCTCCATCCGGTCGCGTAGGGCAGGCTGAATAGTATCGAGAGAGTTGGCTGTAGCAATAAACAGCACCTTCGATAGGTCGTACTCCACCTCCAGGTAGTTGTCGGTGAAGGTAGAGTTTTGCTCCGGGTCCAATACTTCGAGCAACGCTGAGCTAGGGTCACCGCGGAAATCGGAGGCAATTTTATCAATCTCGTCGAGTACGATAACAGGGTTCGAAGCGCCTGCCTTCTTGATCTGCGAGATAATACGGCCTGGCATCGCCCCAACATAGGTTTTACGGTGCCCTCGTATTTCGGCCTCGTCGCGTACGCCGCCTAGCGACATCCGCACGTATTTACGCCCTAATGATTGTGCGATGGAGCGACCTAGGGAGGTTTTACCCACGCCGGGCGGACCATAAAGGCATAGGATCGGAGCCTTCATATCCTGCTTCAGCTTCAGCACAGCCAGATACTCGATGATGCGCTCCTTTACTTTTTCGAGGCCATAGTGGTCGGCATCGAGAATCTTCTTGGTGCGCTTCAGGTTAAAGTTGTCCTTCGTGTACTCAGCCCAAGGCAGGTCGAGCAAAAACTCCACGTAGTTCACGCTAACTGGGTACTCGGCAGCCTGCGGGTTGATACGACCTAGCTTATCGAGCTCTTTATTGAAGTGCTTGGCAACGGCTTCAGGCCACTGTTTTGCCTTTGCTCGTGCCCGTAGCTTTTCTAGCTCCTGATCAGGGCCATCGAAACCTAGCTCATCTTGCAGCACTTTAATCTGCTGCCGCAAGAAATAATCGCGCTGTTGCTGGTCGATGTCGGTATGGACCTTACTCTGAATCTCGTGTTTGATCTCCAGCAGCTGAATTTCCTTCAGCATCATCTCCAGCAGCGTAGTGCCGCGCTCCACACCGTCGTTTATCTCCAGCAGTTTCTGCTTCAGCCCCACCTCCACATTGATGTTTGAGGACAGAAAATGAGTCAGAAAAGCTGGAGAATCGATGTTGTCGAGGGCTACCTGAGCTTCCTGCGGAATTTCTGGATTGAGCTTGAGCATCTTCACTGCTGCATCTTTCAACGACGCCACCAATCCCTTCAGCTCCTGCGAGCTTTTGCTGGGAAAGGTCTCGGGGAAGTAGCTCACACGTGCCGTCAAAAACGGCGTATCTTGAGTAGCTTCCTCAATCTTGAATCGGCTCTGTCCCTGAATGATGATGGTTGTGTTTCCGTCAGGCAGCACCAACAGCTTCAGGATGCGCGCCATCGTACCTATCTCGTAGATATCCGCTAGGCCCGGATCGTCACTTTGGCTGCGCTGCGCAATCACGCCCACAATCTTGTTACCCCGATAGGCCTTGCGTACCAAGCGGATACTTTTCTTACGCGTAACTGTAACGGGCAACACCACACCAGGAAAAAGCACGGTATTGCGCACGGGTAGCAGCGGCAGCTCCGTCGGT
This sequence comes from Hymenobacter sp. GOD-10R, assembly GCF_035609205.1. Lineage (NCBI taxonomy): Bacteria > Pseudomonadati > Bacteroidota > Cytophagia > Cytophagales > Hymenobacteraceae > Hymenobacter > Hymenobacter sp. GOD-10R. Next base: position 1,389,323 of record NZ_CP141184.1, on the reverse strand, counting down.
GCATCCTGCTCGCTCATCGGCTGGTCAGGGTCGGTTGCAACGATGGACACCATCTCCGACGGATCATCGGCCATCAGCAACGAAGAAAAAGGACTGGGCTTACGCGAATTGCGGTTATGGCTCATTGGAAGGAACGACGAAAGGGCGACGTTGTCAGAATGACAGCTTGACAACACACCTGCATACGCTTGAGTTAGCGCTTTCCGAAAAGTACAGGTTTGTCAAGTGCTATGCCACGTCTAGTTTAGTTCAATTTTGGCTTTCTTCTCCGACAAGGCGGCACGTGCGTTGCGTAAGTAGCAGCCAACGCGACAGACACCAACGAACGGCGAAAGGCATCAAAAAACTGCTATTTTTGGTGCCTACCTTATTTTTTGGGTCAGTTTTAGTGCTATGCTACTTTATGCTTCGTTTTTTACGCTCGCTCCTGCTCTTTCTACTTCTGCTCTCGTCAACTGGCATTTACGCGCAGCGACCTAGCACTACACCTCCTTTGCAGCAGCGTAAGCTTACCGGCAAAGCTAGCGCCCGATTGCGCCTGCACCCCGATGCTACGCCCGACTTTCCGAACGTAAACCGCCTCGCGTACTATCAGAACAAAAAAGAGCTGAAAGCCATTCAAAAAGCGGAAAAACGCCACAATTGGGTTCAAGCACGCAATTTACTAACTGCATACGTAGGTCAGTTCGGTATTCAGAATTTTTACAAAGATACACCGCTACTCTGGCGCCTAGGACAACTCTGGGAACGTACCGGCAACGAAGAAAAAGCGAAGGCTTACTTCCGCCTGGCTCTGAAACACCGCCGTCAAGATCTGAAAAAGGTGCAGCTCTATTATGACTCACTGGAGCAGAAAACGGCTGATTTCTACGTACCACTGAAGGTATACTACGACCTAGTAGAATACCGCAAGAGCATCACCGCATTCCGTCCACCTAAAGGCGTGTATACGAGCATGGGCGATGCCATCAACTCCAAAGCAGAAGACTACGGCCCCACGATCAACTCCGACGCAGGGATGTTTATCTTCTCTTCCAAGCGTAAGATGCGGGGCATCAATGGTGTAATAGACGAAGATCTCTACACCTCGCGAAAAGAAGGCGTTTCGTGGACAGATGCAGAGCCTTTGCCTAAACCTATCAATAGCTCCTATAACGAAGGCTCAGCATGCATCACGAAAGACGGCCACACCATTTACTTTGCTCGTTGCGAGTGTCCCAACTGCCACGGCAACTGCGACTTATTTGTATCAACCTTCAAGGATGGGCAGTGGTCGGTCCCGAAGAGCCTAGGTACACAAGTAAACTCCTCGGCCTGGGATTCACAACCGACTTTATCGCCGAGCGAAGACACGTTGTATTTTGCCTCCGACCGCCTTGGCGGGTTTGGTCTCTCCGATATTTGGTACACCCACAAGCTGAAGAATGGCCAATGGGCGCGCGCCGAGAACATGGGCCCCGTGGTGAACACGCGCGAGAGTGAAGTAAGCCCTTACTTTCATCCGCTGTACAATGTGCTGTATTTCAGCTCGCGTGGGCAGCTGCTGAACTACGGCGACTTCGACATCTATAAGACGTATCGGGTGCAAGGCCGATGGCAGGAGCCACGTAATATTGGGCCGCTTGTGAACGGTAAAGGCTCAGAGTACTACTTCACTATCGATGGCGAATCGAAAAACCTATACTACGCTCGCTCGGAAACGCAGGATATGAAGAATCTCGATCTGTATTCCTTTCCGCTGCCGATGGAAGCTCAGCCGCTTGCCACGACGCGTGTGGAAGGCAGCCTCATAGACTCACTCACGAACAAGCCGCTGAACGGCACCATCAGCATCATTGATACTGACAACGGAATCGAAGTTGCCAGCAAATACGTGCGCCCCGATGGCTCTTTCGACTTCGACCTTATCGAAGGTTCGCACTATGTGATGTTGATTCAGAGCCCAGAGTCGTTTAGCGTGCAGAAGCAGTTCGTTCTGAAAGGCGACACAGTCATGAAGCTGCTGAGCAACTCGATTGACTACAAGCTGCCGCTCATTTTCAAAAACATTGAGTTCGATGCGGGCAAGGCTACTATTCGCCCTTCCATGCACAGTACACTCGACCGTATTGCGTTGTTCCTAGGCGAGAACCCTAGCTTCCGCCTTAGCATCTCGGGCCACACGGATAGCAATGGTGACCCGGATGTAAATGAGAAATTGTCGCAGGACCGGGCCGAATCGATTCGGCGCTACATTGAACAAAAGGGCAAGCTTCAGCCCAACCGCATCGAAAGTATGGGCTACGGCAGCACCCAGCCGCTAAAAGCGGAAGTCACGGAAGAAGATGCCCGCATCAATCGCCGGGTGGAGTTCCGCCTCATCAAACCCGACGGTGACAAACCGGCTGAGGGTGGTGCAGGCTGGTAACTTGATTCTTTGTCGTTCCGAGCGCCGCAAGAAACTTGGGTCAATCATACGATTAAACTCGGATTCTTCGCGGCGCTCGGAATGACAAAGCGCTACCAAGTCAGCTTTTGACTTTCGTCGCCGTCTTTAAACAGCGCACTTTGCTTTTTGCCGTTAGCTTCCACGTTCACGATGTTCATTTGGTCGGGGAAAGTGTCTTCTAGCAACGAATGACGCAGGTAAATACCGTTTATCGGTTTGGCAAGCTTCACGGCAAAGTAGAGCCAGTGCGCATCTGTTTCTTTCTGAATGCCAATAAACTGAATAGGCAACGTTTCGCCGGGTTTAGTGCCGAACACAATAGAACGTCGTAGTAAGGCACTTACTAAGGCGGTTACTTGTGGCTTTGGTGATTGCTCAAGACTGATTGACCTAGGTTGACCGGTTGACAAGGCTTTCTCAAAATCATCAGTAAAAACTTTGAGCGCCACTTCAAGCTGCTGCTTACTTGCATTGTAGTGCAGTTCCATGATGCTAGCATGGTAGGTATGGGCAGCAGCCAGCAAGCTGATCAGGAGTGTGGCAACAAGCAAAGACAAACGACGCATAACGCAAACAATAGTAGCACAAAGCGCCCCTCTCATCGCGAAGAGGGGCGCTTTGGGGGCCGAGGCACCTAGCTTGGTTTAAAACAAGGATTTGAACAGGTCGTTGAAAATTACAAAGACCATTAGGCTCAGGATCAGCACCATACCGACCTTCTGGGCATTCTCCAAGAACTTATCGGAGGGCTTGCGACCAGCAACCATTTCATAAAGCAAGAACAGCACGTGACCTCCATCGAGGGCCGGAATGGGCAGCAGGTTCATGAAAGCTAGCACCATTGAGAGCATGCCCGTCAAGGTCCAGAAGCGGATCCAGTCCCACTTGCCGCCGTACTGCTGCGCAATTGCCATAGGGCCACCTAGCGACTTCCGAGCTGACGCTTCTCCCCGGAAGATCTTACCAAAGGCTTTCACCTGGGTTCCAACTACGCCGAAAGCTTGTTTCGCCCCCGCAGGTACCGCCTCGGCAAGGCTGTAGTTGCGCGTGGCATAGTTGAGCAACGACTTAGGCCGGAAGCCTACCTTGCCTTCTTCGTCTACGTTCACGGTAAGCGTCACGGGCTGGCCGCTACGCTCTACAATCAGCGGTGTGGGCTTGCTGGCATTGGCTTTTAGTGCCTGTTGGAGTTCGGGAAAGAACTGAATTTTTTGCTTGCCCACTTGCGTGATCCGGTCACCGGTTTGCAGGCCCGCCTTGGAGGCTGGTCCGCCAGCAACTACTTCATCTACCACAAACGGGTCGAGCGGTACCACGAAGGCGGCTTGGTCCTGATCTGAAAGCCGATCCATGAAATCACTTGGTACCGGAATATCGATCAGTTGGCCATTGCGGTCGACGGTGTAGTAGCTATGGTTGCCAAGCACGACATCGGCGCTGTACACGTCGTTGAACTCAGTGAACGGACGCCCATTGATCTTTACAATCTTGTCGCCCGTCCGGAAGCCTATTTGCTCACCTAGCTTATTGGGCACCACACCAAAGCGGACTTCGGAAGCGGGTAGGTAGCTTTCACCGTACTTGAACGTAAGGGCTGAGAAGATGACAATGCCAGTAATTACGTTCATGATGATACCGCCTAGCATCACAATCAGGCGCTGCCAGGCTGGCTTGGCGCGAAATTCATTCGGGGCGGGTTCGGCGGCGAGCGAATCGGCGTCCTGGGTTTCGTCGATCATGCCGTGAATGGCCACGTAGCCACCGAGCGGGAACCATCCTAGGCCGTACTCCGTCTCTCCTACTTTCTTCTTAAACAAAGCAAAGTTGGCGACACCCGGTAGCGGAAACAGAAAATCGAAGAAGATATAAAACTTGTCGACGCGAATCTTAAAGTATTTGGCAGTGGCAAAGTGCCCGAATTCGTGCAAGCCCACCAAGATGGAAAGGCCAAGCAACATCTGGCCGGCCATGATGAGAATTTCCAAGAGGAGAAGGGAAAGAGTTTATTAAATGTAAAAACAGCTGTCGTGCTTCATGCTCAGCACGACGTTTTAACCTAGCTTTTGTAACAACACTTACAGCTGCTTGACTAGTTCTTGCGCCACCCGGCGGGTTTCCTGGTCGGTTGCTACATAGTCGTCGAGCGAAGGATCGGCAAGGTACGAAACCTTTGTGAGGCAGCTTTCTACTAGGTCAGGCATTTGCAGGAAGCCAAGCTCGTCGCGCAAGAACCCGGCCACGGCAACTTCGTTGGCCGCGTTGAGAATACAGGGCGCGTTGCCGCCGCGACGCATAGCTTCAAAGGCTAAAGGCAAGTTGCGGAACGTAGCACGATCGGGCTGCTCGAAGGTGAGCTGCGGATAATCGAGGAAAGAGAAACGCGGGAAGCTCGACGGCAAACGCTCCGGATAACCAAGCGCGTATTGAATAGGCAGCTTCATGTCGGGCAGACCTAGCTGTGCTTTGAGCGAGCCATCTTCAAATTGCACGAGCGAGTGAATGATGCTCTGCGGATGCACCACTACATCAATTTGCTCGTCGGTGAGATTAAACAGCCACTTGGCCTCAATCACCTCCAAGCCCTTGTTCATGAGCGAAGCCGAATCGATGGTGATTTTGGCGCCCATGTCCCAGTTGGGGTGCTTCAACGCCTGGGCTTTCGTAACGGTAGCTAGCTGCTCCGCCGTGCGCCCTCGGAACGGACCACCGGAAGCCGTTAGGATGATTTTCTCAATCGAATTGCGCTCCTCTCCTACCAAGCACTGGAAAATAGCCGAGTGCTCTGAGTCGACGGGGTATAACCTGACGCCATATTCTTTGACCAGCTTAGTAATCAGTTGGCCAGCTACTACCAACGTTTCTTTATTGGCGAGGGCAATGGTCTTGCCTGCTCGAATAGCGCGCACCGTCGGGAGCAAGCCAGCGTAGCCTACCATGGCAGTGAGTACGACATCGGCATCGTCGCGGCCGGCAACATCGGCTAGGGCAGCAACACCGGCTAGTACTTCAGTAGCCTGATCAGCAAGGGCACTTTTGACGGTAGTGTACTTCGTCTCGTCGCCGATAACAACGGCGGCGGGTTGAAACTCACGCGCCTGCCGGATCAGCAGCTCAGCATTGGACTGCGCGGAAAGAGCCGTGACCGTAAAGCGGCCAGGATGCGCGCGAATAACGTCGAGTGCCTGCGTACCGATAGAACCAGTAGAGCCGAGCAGCGTGACGCGTTTGGGGTGGGAAGAGGACATAGAATCAAACTTGCACTACAAAGGTAGTACATGCCTGTGCCGAAGCTAGCTTATTGTGCTTTCGCTCGCACTGAACCTGAGCAAGTATCTCCTTCCTCAATACCTACTACCCACACTTTCAGTTGCTTATTCCGATCATTTGTCAAGCTGGTCAACGTCTGACAAGAGCAAAGCGAGTAAACGGAGCCATAGGTTACCTGCTTGTCTTGGTTAAGCCGCTTGGGGTAAAGTGCTTCTGCTTGCGCATCCCGAAACTTCAGCCACGCCACCTGCGACGCCTTAAACGCTTTCAGGAACACGGCATCCTTAGCATAGAGCTTCAGCACTTGCTGGTAGAGCTGATTGAGTTGCTGATCGGCCTTGCGATAGTCGCCGCAGGTTTTGGCATTCATTTGCGCCTGCCTTTGAGCGGTAGCACCTAGACTCATTGTGAGTAGCGCAAGTAGCAGAATTCCTTTTTTCATAAGCGTGTCAGTTACCCTTATTACTTAGCGTACTTGTGACCAACAGTCCGCACAGTGAAGCTAGCTTCTATGCTACTTCCGCTATTTGAATCTTTTTGCCGTTGAACAGCACCTCCTCGCCCGCTCGCTTGCCATTCATGGCTACCGCTATTGGAGCGGCTGACGATACGGCAAAATATTCTTTCCCATCACTTATCAACTTACCAGCGCTGATACTGAGGTAAAACTGACCTAGGTTGGTAGCTACCAAAGCGCCAGGCCGCACCGTATCGCAGGCCTTTTCGGGATCGATGCGCGTTAACTCGGCTTGCAACTTCAGGGCTTCTTGTAGCTGCACGGCGTTACGGTTGCGCTCTTCTTGCGCCATGGCTCGGCCAGTTTCGTACTTGTCGCCAGCGCTACTCTTGGTTTCGTTATTAGCTGATTCTTGGGCGGCTTGCATGGCTTGTTGGGCCGCGTCGATGCGCTGCTGCACGTAGGCTTGGCAAGCGGCGTGAAGTTCGTTCTTTATCATCATGTAGTACTAGCTCCTAAATAATATGTATTATCTAGGTCAAGGGCAACGTGCATTTACTAGGCAGGGCTGTTTAGTGATAATTTGTGGTAGAGAATTTACTACTTAACCTACGCTGTACATAGTCTAATAAGCGACGGCCCAACCACCAAACAAGTTTCGCAGAGATGAGCCCAGCCGCTACACCACCTAGGCCTCCCACTGTTAGTACTACTGGAGTTGATATAGCCCGATGCATCACTCGCACAAGCATCCATAACCCAACAACACCGACTAACAAGCTTGTTACAGTACTACCGAGCACCCAGAACGTTTTAGCACCAGCCACAACAGAGTTCGTCTTGATACTGACTAATAGCGAAGCTGAGAGGATACCAGTTGCGACCAGACCAAAGACAAGGCACAGAAGTCCACCAATCAGCACGATGCCCGCTCCTACCCAGCAAAGCGCAACGGCAACTCCAATAAGGAGAAATAAGCCGAGCATAGGCGTAAAATCATCTGTATCGTCAACGAAGGGCTCCTCAAAAGTGCTAGGTGTACTAGGTGCTTGAGATGTTTGCAGAAGGCTATCGGCAACCTGACCATAGCCAGTAGCTACACTTCCTAGTATGATCAATAGTAATAGGAAAAGGAGTTTCACAGAGCAGCAAGTTGAGTGTACTTATACACTTAGCAACCCCTCTGCCACATTCCGGTCGTTGCTCAACCTAGGTACCTTGTTCTGTCCACCTAGCTTGCCTAGGCTTTTCATGTAGCGCTGAAACGCACCATTCGGCAACGCCGTCAGCCGAAGCGGCGCTAGAATATTACCGCTAAGCAAGTCATCATAGTACACGTTACGGCGGCGCAGACCTGTATCCAGTGCGGCAGCAAACGCCGCTACGTCGTGTGGCGGCGTGGCAAATTCGATCAGCCACTCATGCTGCGAAGGCTTGGCGGGGTTGTCGCTCACACGGGGTGCCACGGTAAACTCGACGACATCTACTTCCGGGAATTGCGCCATGGCTTCGCGTAAGGTTTGCTCTACTTCTTCCCCAATCACATGCTCCCCAAAAGCAGATAAGAAGTGCTTGATGCGGCCGCTCACCACCACCCGATATGGGTTCTTGCTCACAAAGCGCACCGTGTCGCCGAGGCTGTAGCCCCATAGGCCCGCGTTCGTATTTAGTACCAACGCGTACTGCTTATCTAGTTCGACATCTGCAATGGTGAGCCTAGGTGGGTTAGACTCGAAGAAGCGCTCGGCGGGAATGAACTCGTAGAAGATGCCGGCATTCAGCAGCAGTAGCAGACCAGGGTTACCGGGCTCGTCTTGGAAGGCAATAAAGCCCTCGGATGCCGGAAAGGTTTCGATGCTGTCCACCGGGCGCCCAATGGTATCGAACAGCTTCTTGCGGTAGGGCTCAAAGTTGACCCCGCCGTATACAAACAGGTTGAAGTCGGGAAATACGTCCTTCACGGCTTTGCCAGTGCGCTGCGTGATGCGGTCAAAATACATCTGAACCCACGGCGGGATGCCCGAAATCAGCGTCATGCGCTGGTTTAAGGTTTCCTCCACGATGTGGTCGAGCTTGGTTTCCCAGTCCTCGATCGTGTTCGTCTGGTAGCTAGGTAGCTGATTGCGGCGCAGGTAAGCCGGCACGTGGTGATTCACAATGCCCGATAAGCGCCCCGTATGAATCCCGTTGACCTGTTCCAGTTCCGGACTGCCCGACAGAAAGATCAGCTTACCATCCAAAAACTGGCTCCGTCCGGTGTGGTAGATGTAGTGCAACAGCGCATCGCGCGCGCCGTTGATGTGGTTGGGAATGCTAGCTTTCGTCAGCGGGATGTACTTAGCGCCGGAGGTCGTGCCCGAGGTTTTGGCTAAGTACAAAGGTTGGCCGGGCCAGAGTACGTCGGCTTCACCCTGCTTCACACGGCTGATGTATGGGTACAAGGCTTCATAATCGCGCACAGGCACATGGCGGGCTAGGTCAGCGGCCGTAGCAATAGCCCCGAAATCATGGTCGCGGCCAAAGGCAGTACTTCCACCCTGCGCCAACAGATCCGCCAACACGCGCTGCTGCGTAGCCACCGGCTGCGTTAGCCATTGCTGGTATTGGCGATGCACGATAGCTGCCAACGGGCGGCTCAGGACCGATTTCAAACCCATAGTCGAGTAATGGAGTAGCGGAGTAGTAGAATAACGAAATAATACTGCAGACCTAGGTGCTGAAACCTAGGTCTGTGGCTTATTACGCAGAAAGTGGGCTTCCGGCAAAGGTATTGCCTGTTCTACCAAATCATGGTTGAGTTCCTATCTTTCGCCGGGCTTCTTCGTATGCCTTACTCAACTATTCACTTACTCAGTTTCTCTTCCCATGATCAACCAACGTGGCAATGCCGTTTGGAACGGCGACATCAAAGGCAGTGGCAATATCACCACGCAAAGCGGCACTGTTAGCGCGCCTTATTCTGTTGGCGCTCGATTTGAAGGCCAAAAAGGCACCAATCCCGAAGAACTCATTGGAGCCGCGCACGCCGGTTGCTACACCATGTTCCTGACCAGCATCCTGACCAAAGACGGCAAGCAGGTAAAGCAAATTCAGACCGAATCGAAAGTAAGCCTCGACACCTCAGGAGAAGTACCGAAAGTGGTCAAAATCACCCTCACGACGGAAGGTGAAGTAGAAGGCATCTCGCAAGAGGAATTTCAGCAGTACGCCGAAAAAGCGAAAGAGAACTGCCCAATCTCGGCCTTGCTGAAAGCTGTACCCGAAATGGAGCTAGCCTCGGCTACGCTGAAGTAATACCAGGGCTAGCTATGAGTTGCCAGCTGCCGGTTGTAGTTTTGGCTACCCAATAGCTTGTGGTAACTACGCCCAGCTGTTGGCAACTCATTCTATCCCACCCTTTTTCGCCTCTATGGCCTCAGCTTTTACGCGCATTCGTCTGCAACCTGCCAACACGGCTCGTATTCCGTTTTGGGGGCAGCTCTTTATTGGAAGTCTCTGGATTATCTACACGATTTTCCTGATCTGGTCCGACTCTGGGCTGAACGACTATCACTTCTTGCACTACGTCTTCCTCGTGTTCAGCTTCGTCTACGTGGGCTACGTCTTGGTGCACAACGCGCCCATCTTCGGCACGCAGAGCTACCTAGAGTTTACCCCCGGCTACATCGTGCATAAGAATGGTCTTTTCCGGCCCAAGCAGGTGTTTCCGGTCGAAGATATTGCGCTGCTGGAGTTTGTTCCCCAGCAGTTGCGAGTCAACCTAAAGAACGGCGAAGTATATGCCCTGAGCTTGCGGGAGGTAAAAGGCACCCGGCGCAAGCGCATTCTGCGCGAGCAAGTACGGTCCTTTGCAAGCAAGAACAACGTTCCCTTGCACGATACCCAACCGTCGGCCTAAATAGCTAGCCTACTAGCGCGAAGCTCCTGCCTCACGTATCGCAAACCAATTGATGCTAGCACAATAGCTAGCTGGGTGGTTCAACGATACGTGAAGCAGGAGCTTTGTGCTGTTATACTATTTGCCGGCAAATTTTTTCCGTAGCTCCTGAATCGTGCTCCGAAAGCTTTTGTCGCTGTCGATGAGGTCTGAAACGGTTTGTACGGAATGGATAACCGTGCTGTGGTCGCGCCCGCCGAAATTATGGCCAATGCTTTTGAGCGAATGGCTGGTATGCTCCTTAGCAAAGTACATAGCTACTTGCCGAGCCGTCACGACTTCTTTCTTGCGCGTTTTGGCCTTCATCAAGTCCAGTGGCACACCGAAGTATTCGGCCACCGTCTTCTGAATGAAGTCTAAGTTTACCTCCGCTTCTACTTCCTCTATAATGTGCCGCAGCGCTTGCTTGGCCATTTCCAAGTCAATCTCACGGCGGTTGAGGCTACTTTGGGCTACCAGCGAAATGAGCACGCCTTCCAGCTCGCGCACGTTGGTGTGCACCGAGTGAGCTAGGTATTCTACCACCTGCGGCGGAATGTCAATACCATCTTGCTCCATCTTGTTCTGGATGATGGCCATACGCGTCTCAAAGTCCGGGCTTTGCAGGTCAGTGGTCAAACCCCATTTGAAGCGCGACAGCAAGCGGTCTTCTAAGCCGTTCAGGTCACGGGGCGGCCGGTCAGACGTCATTACGATCTGCTTGCCGGCCTGGTGCAAGTGGTTGAAGATGTGGAAAAACATCTCCTGCGTCTTGTCCTTGCCGGCCAAGAACTGCACATCGTCCAGGATCAGGATGTCTACCAACAAATAGAAATTGGCAAAATCCTGCACACCGTTGTTGCGCAAGCTCTCAATGAACTGGTTCGTAAACTTCTCGGCCGACACGTACAGCACGAACTTATCGGCGTTGGTAGCCTTGATGTGGTTGCCGATGGCTTGCACCAAGTGCGTCTTACCTAGCCCCACGCCACCATAAATCATCAACGGGTTGAAGCTAGTGGTGCCTGGCTTGTTGGCTACGGCCAAACCTGCTGAGCGCGCGAGCCGATTGCAGCTGCCCTCCACATAGTTATCGAACGAATACGTATTGTTGAGCTGCGACTGCAGATAATTGCGGTCGATGCCTTTGGTCGCCTCGAAAGGGTTTCGTAGCGTATCGGAGGGCGCAGGGGCGCTGGCTGCCGCGGCTACGTTGCGCGCTGAAGCCGTCATGGCTCCGGCTGCTACCATAGCGGCATCTGTGGCAGGCTGCGAGGGAGCCGCCGCCTTACGAGCCGTCGGGATATTGACGGTACGCGGCTTGTTCTGGCTGTTGCCTTGATCAACGACGATACTGTATTCTAGGCGTCCTTCTACCCCTAGCTCCTGGTAGATGCTCTTCTTTAGCACATCTACATAGTGCTCTTCCAGCCATTCATAAAAAAATTGGCTGGGCACCTGAATGATGAGAACGTTATTGTGAAGCTGAACCGGAACAATAGGTTCGAACCACGTGCGGAAGCTCTGCTCCCCCACGTTTGCCTTGATGACACGAAGGCAATTGGCCCATACTATTCGGCAGTCCTTCAGCATCAATCAATTAGAGCAAAAACAACAGATGTAACGTGGAGAGGAAAGGGTGCAGCTACGGGCGCAGCGCGGCCCGATTTTGCTAGGGGGAGACAAAAATGTGGAAAAGTCAGGAGAGAAAAAAACCTGCAAATCCTTGCGTTTTTCAGGCAGATTGCACGGGTAGTACCGAAGCCATGGCAACACTAGGCTGACGCGTCCCACGGGTAAACGTATAATCCAGTCGACCTAGGTTAATGCCCGACCATCCTACTTGATTAATCAGCGTAGCTCGTCCGTTAGGGCTGTTAATTGCTTCCGGAGCATCCATGAACGTGTGCGTATGACCACCTAGTATTAGGTCGATGCCGCTCACTTGAGCAGCGAGCTTCCGGTCATCAATTTTTGCACTTTCGTATTTATACCCTAGGTGCGACAGGCAAATCACCATATCGCAGTGCTCGGGCCCGCGCAGCTGCGTTACCATTTCCTTGGCTTTGGCCACAGGATCGAGATACTGCGTGGCACCAAAATTCTTATCAGCTACTAAGCCGCTAAGCTCAATACCTAGCCCAAATACTCCGATGCGGTGACCTGCTTTTTCGAACACCTTGTACGGCTGAAAACGGCCAGCTAGTGGCGTCTTCGAGAAATCGTAGTTAGCAATGAGGAAAGGGAAGCCGGCATTGGGCAATTGCTTCTGTAGTCCCTCCAAGCCGTTGTCGAAATCGTGGTTGCCGAAGGTGGTGGCATCGTAGCCCATTTGACTCATGAGCTTGTACTCTAACTCCCCGCCGAAGAAGTTGAAGTATGGCGTACCCTGCCAAATATCGCCCGAGTCGAGCAGCAGCACATGCGACTCTTGCTTGCGAACTTGCTCAATCATCGCGGCACGGCGGGCCATGCCCCCTAGCCCACCCCACTGCTTATCACTCTCCGGAAACGGATCGATGCGTGAGTGCATGTCGTTGGTATGCAGGATAACCAACTTTGCCTCGCTAGCAGCAACAGCGGGCAGGCTCAAGCCTAGCAAGCCTACGCTAGCTACTCCAAGCGTTGAGTTCTTTAGAAAGTCGCGGCGATTCATGTTTTTCAATTACCAGTTATCAGTTACTAAGCTTCAGGCATCAGCGTATTGTTGGCTGGTGACCCACACTTAGTAATTGTTAAATGCCTTTTACTCTTCCTTCTACTTTGGCCGTTACGGGTTGGCCTGCTTTGGTGAACTGGCGAATTCGGTCGGTGATGGCGGAACGCAAGAGCACGCCGGTGTCGCGGGGCTTTAGCGCCTTGAAAAAGATCATATTGTCGCCCCCGCCGGCCAGATAGTCCGAAATGGCTACAGTATAAGTCTTGGCCGGATTGAATGGTTGACCACCAATGCGGATGTTGGTCGGCTTACCGCCCTCCACCGTGTAGGTAACGTTCGATAAAGCCATCTTTATGCGTGCAGCGTAATCAAAAAGCTGTTGCATCACCGGACCAGGCGCATCGAGTACAACCAATTCGTTTTCGAAGGGCATCAGTTCAAACACCGAGCCTAGAGTAATGAGCCCAGCAGGTAGAGAGGAGCGTAACCCCCCGTTGGTCATCACGCCCACGTCAATGGTCTGGTGTAGCTCGGTGGAGGCTCGCTCGCGCTGCAGGTCAGCTACGAAGTTCGCCAGCGGCGACTCGCCCGAGTTTTTGGTGAGCGGCACGGGAGCCGAGCCCAGCACTTCACTCATCTGCTGCGTTACTCGCTGGCGGTAAGGCTCAATAACAGCTGCGGCTTTGGCATCTTCCGGCTGTGCTTTGCCAACTGGCTGCGCCGTAAGCGGAGCTAGCTGAGGTTTGGCTTGGTAAACAGCACGTTGACAGCTCGGGGCTAGCACCACGGCAGCCAACAATCCGAAAGCAGCTACGCGAGAACGAAGGAAAGACATGGGTAAAAACGGGGAGAAAACGAATGCGAAACCACAAAGATACATAGCCTCACAGTTGATTTGTTCAGACGATGCTGGAATAGCCAAAAAAAGAACCTTACGTCCGTTTGCTTTCTGCTTTCGTCGAATACTTAGGCTATCCTGAGCATGTTGCTTACTTCGTCAGGCTGTAGCTCAGCAGCACCGAATAGAAGCGCCTGCTTGTAGGGGTGCCTACATTGTCGCTGAATCCATTGGTGCGCTCATACCGCACTTCAGCCGACAAGTTTCGGCCACTGGCTTGTGCAAAGTTCAACCCAAATCCTCCCACTACTCCTTGTTCAAACCGGCGGGGCTTTTCCACGATAGGACGCCAGGACGTGTACTCTGGGAAAGCCGGGCGGTCGGCAAAGCGGGTACGCTCTTGGTTTTTGAGTTGGAGCAGGGCATTTCCGCTAACGCCAGCTTGTATGAACGGTTGTACCCGTTTGGAGGGAAATGTGTACCGTAACAACAACGGTATACGAATGCTGCTTTGCTCGACTTCCATCTGGTAATGCGTCGTGTACACGTCGGTGGCAGCCTTATAATCGTATTCTGTTTTGTAAACGACCAGCGGGCTATACAGCGCCTCTAGCCGCACAGACAAGTGTGGGTTCAAGCGTGCAAGCGCAATGTGCGCAGCTATACCAACAGTAGGCTGTGCTTTCCCACGAATACTGTTGCCAGTAGCTGCATTTAATCGCCTGATATCTAATCTACTGGCCTGTCCTCCTATTATCAGCGCGAACCGGAAGGCGTTCTTTTCATCGGGGTTGCTTGTAGCACTGGAGGCTCCTCCCACGCAAGCATTGTATTGCCGCACAACGGCGGCTAGGCTCCCCACGCTATACCGCAGCTTGGTCAAGCTAGGCTGCACCACCGAGCAATCTTGCATGCTCGCAGCCAGCGTGCGCTGAAACTCGTTCGTGTTGTGCAGATAGCGTATATCGTTCACGAAAGTTTCTTCAGTGCGCTGTATCAACTCCTGCATAGGTTGCCCTGCTTTCCGCAAATACAAGTGCTCGGCATCGTCCTTACTACGCAGGGAAAGCAGGCTGGCTGGACCTAGCACAATGACTTCCAAAAAGAAAGGCTCTGATGCTGCGCCCGCTAGCGCTACTGGCTCGGTTTGATACTGCTTGCCGTCGGCAAAGCCATAGCCACGCAATTGCGCTGGGGTATATTCCGCGACTGCGCTTTCGGCCGCTGACCGGAAACGCGCTAGTCGAGCACTCCGCTGCGCGCCTCGGTAGTCGACTTGCCCGTGCAGGGTGTCGCCGCTTGCCTGCACAATATACCCTGGGCGGAAGTCGGCTTGAGCCTGCGCTATTGAGGCGAAAGCTAGTATAGAACCAAAAGAGAGAAAAAGTTTGCGCATACGCTCAACCAAAGTTTATATAATAACATTTATATTAATAAATATAAAGGCGCGCAAAGCTAGCACATGCGATTGCAGGAATCAAACCCACTTCTCGCCATGATTCTGCTTGATGCGGTATCTTTAACCCCTAGCCTTTTCGTATGCACGGCTGACCACCCGCTTGCTTTATGTCCGATACCCCGCAGCCCACCCCAGTTTCTTTCTCCGAATTTGAACCCTTAAGCACGGCCGCTTGGCAGGAGCGCATTCGCCGCGACCTGAAAGGCGCGGACTTAGCTTCGCTGGAGTGGCACACCCCCGAAGGCTTCACGGTGCAGCCTTTCTACCACCGCGAGGCCCTAGCACCGTTAGGACAGCCTACGCCGCAACTGCCGACTTCTGCTGACCAGCCCTGGCTGAACGTACCTAGCTACCGCGTCCCCGCCGCCGACTCAGGCCACGATGCTATCGACAGGGCAACGCAGGCCTTGACGGCTGGAGCCGATGGTGCTCATTTCATGTTGGCAGATGCACGCCTGTTCGACGTAGAATACTTGCACCAAAAACTACCGCTGCCGACTACTTACATCAGCTACTCCGTCCAAACAGCAGGGCTTGGCTTGGTCCAACGCCTGCTCGCAACGGGCGCCGACACCCTGCGCGGTTTTCTACAACAGGACCCTCTCACCAGCCGCACGCCCAACCTAGCTAGCCAGCTTGGCGAGTTGCGCCATGTGCTGCGCTTAACGCGCGCCATGCCCAACTTTCGAGGCTTATCACTGAACATCGACTGTTTCGGCAATAGCGGTGCTACCGCCACTCAGCAGCTAGGTTTTGCCCTGAGCACGGCAGCCACCTACCTGAGCGAGCTACCCAATACGGAATTAACAACGGCAGACGTGGCGGCCGCCATGCAGGTGCACGTCGCTATCAATCCCAACTTCTTCGTGGAACTGACTAAGCTACGCGCATTGCGCCGCGTGTGGGCCACGTTGCTCCACGCTTACCAGCTGCCAGTTGCCACGGCTGTTCCCGTTTTTGCCAGCACCGCCACTTGGTCGCAAACGACGCTGGACCCGCATACCAACCTATTGCGCGCAACCACCGAAACCATGGCTGCTGTACTCGGTGGCGCCGATGCGGTGAGCATCAGACCCTTCGACAGCATATACGAAGCCCCAAATGACTTTTCGGCCCGGATTGCCCGCAATATCTCCATCATTTTGCGCGAGGAAACCGGCCTAGGTCGCGTTGCCGACCCCGCTGCGGGCTCTTACTATCTCGAAACGCTTACCGACGAGCTAGCTCGCGGCGCCTGGGCGTTATTTCAGCGCCTCGAAGCTGCGGGCGGCTTACCGGCGGCAACGTCGGTGGTGGTGCAGGAGTTGCACGAAGCAGCCCAAACGCAGTTCCGCCGCATTGCCACTGGCGAGCAAATGGTAGTGGGCACCAACCGCTTCCAGAACGCGCACGAGCAATTCAGCTTCAACCCGAAGCGGCTGTTGCGCAGCCGAGACTTTGACACCACGCGTGCTACCTACCCTTCCGAAGTGCTCCGGCTCGCTACAGCCATGCACTTTCAGCGCCGCGAGAAGAAGATCAAACGGGCGGCAGTGGTGCTGCTGGGCCCGCATACCAACCAGCACATTTTAGAATCGTTTGTTCAGACGCTGCCGCTGGAGGAGCGGCCTGAACTAGCCGCAGCGCATCCGGTCGGCACGCTGTCTGTGCTGTTTTCCTCGCCCGAGCAAGCTATTCTGATGTATGCAACGCCCGAGCAATACAACGCCTTTGCCCGCGCCATTAATCGTGCTGATCCGGAAGACCCGTCGTTTGCAGCGCCTACATTGGTAAGTGCCGACCTAGCCACCTTGCAGGAAGCTGTGCAGTTTTTCGGATTTCAGGAGTTCACCGTGAACGGCTACACCACCGAAGAAGTACTAGCCCGTTTGCAGGGAAAATAAAGGCAAGTAGAAGAAAGTAATACCTTATTATCTCTCATTCCCCTCTCGTTTGCCATCCCTTTACGTCCGTCATCCTGAGCTTGCGAAGGATCTTATCACGCTAGAACAGCTTGCGTCTGCAAACGTGATAAGGTCCTTCGCAAGCTTAGGATGACAAACCACCCCGCCCATGAAGCCCGACTTTTCTCAGATACCTTATAATGCGGCTTCGCTTCCGGCGCCTGCTGTTAGCCCTACCGAGACCAATACGCCGGAAGGCATTAAGCTGAAAAGCTACTACACCGCCGACGATGTAGCTAGCCTCGACCACCTAGGTTTCGGGGCCGGCCAAGCGCCTTACTTGCGCGGGCCTTACAGCACGATGTACGTGCAGAACCCGTGGACCATTCGCCAGTACGCGGGCTTCAGCACAGCTGAGGAATCCAACGCCTTCTACCGCCGCAACCTAGCCGGCGGGCAGAAAGGGCTATCTGTAGCGTTCGACTTAGCTACCCACCGCGGCTACGACTCCGACCACCCTAGGGTAGTGGGCGACGTAGGCAAGGCGGGCGTGGCCATCGACTCGGTGGAGGACATGAAGCTGCTCTTCGACCAGATTCCCTTGGATCAGATGTCGGTGTCGATGACCATGAACGGGGCGGTGCTGCCGGTCATGGCCTTCTACATTGTGGCGGCGGAAGAGCAGGGCGTAACGCCGGAGAAGCTGTCGGGCACCATTCAGAACGACATTCTGAAGGAGTTCATGGTGCGCAACACCTACATCTACCCGCCCGCGCACTCCATGCGCATCATTGCCGACATCTTCGCCTACACCGCGAAGCACATGCCGCGCTTCAACTCCATCAGCATCTCGGGCTACCACATGCAGGAGGCCGGCGCCACCGCCGACCTAGAGCTAGCCTACACCCTCGCCGACGGCGTGGAGTACGTGCGCGCCGGTCTGAAAGCGGGCATGACCATCGACCAGTTTGCGCCGCGCCTGTCGTTTTTCTGGGCCATCGGCATGAACCACTTCATGGAAATTGCGAAGATGCGCGCTGGGCGGCTCTTGTGGGCCAAGCTCATCAAGCAGTTTGGGGCCGAAAACCCGAAGTCGTTGGCGCTGCGCACGCATTGCCAGACCTCGGGCTACTCGCTCACCGAGCAGGATCCGTTCAACAACGTGACGCGCACCTGCGTGGAGGCCCTGGCCGCCGTGCTCGGCGGCACCCAGAGCCTGCATACCAACGCCCTCGACGAAGCCATTGCCCTGCCCACCGACTTCTCGGCCCGCATTGCCCGCAACACCCAGCTCTACCTCCAACACGAAACCGACATCACCCGCGTGGTAGATCCCTGGGGCGGCTCCTACTACGTGGAGGCGCTGACCCACGAGCTAGCCGACAAGGCCTGGGCGCTCATTCAGGAGGTGGAAGAGCTAGGAGGCATGGCGAAGGCCATCGAAACGGGCTTGCCCAAGCTGCGCATTGAGGAAGCCGCCGCCCGCAAGCAGGCGCGCATCGACTCGGGCAAGGAAATCATTGTGGGCGTGAACAAGTACCAGGTCAACGAGAAGACCGACATTGAAATCCTAGACATCGACAACGCCGCCGTGCGCGAGTCGCAGATAGCTAGGTTGAACAAGATTCGTTCGGAGCGCGACTCGGCCGCCGTGCTCCGCGCCCTCGATGCCCTCACGGAAGCTGCCCGCTCGGGCAAGGAAAATCTGTTGGCGCTGGCCGTGGAAGCGGCTCGCCTGCGCGCTACCCTAGGTGAAATCTCGGATGCACTTGAAAAAATATACGGCCGTCACCAGGCTACTATCCGCGCCGTGTCGGGCGTGTACTCTTCCGAAATGGACTACGACGAGCAGTTCAACCTAGCCCGCCAGATGGCCGACGAATTTGCCCAGAAGGAGGGCCGTCGCCCCCGCATGATGGTGGCTAAGATGGGCCAAGACGGCCACGACCGCGGTTCCAAAATCATTGCTACCTCCTTCGCCGACGTGGGCTTCGACGTGGACATCGCGCCGCTGTTCCAAACCCCCGACGAAGTAGCCCGCCAAGCGGCAGAGAACGACGTGCACATAGTAGGCGTGAGCAGCCTAGCCGCCGGCCACAAAACGCTCATCCCCCAGCTCATTGCGGAGCTAGGCAAGCTAGGTCGCGAAGACATTCTCGTCATTGCCGGCGGCGTCATCCCCGCGCAAGACTACCAGTTTTTGTATGATGCCGGCGTGGTGGGCGTGTACGGCCCAGGGACGGTTATTGCCGTGGCGGCGCAGGAGATTTTGAGGAAAGTTACTTAAGGAATAAATATGATAAGTTTACAAGCAGAATAGGCAACAAGAAAAAACAAGAACATGGTTTCTAAAATCGAGATAAAGCACTTCAAATCAATAGAAAAAATAGATCTAGGACTATCAAGATTTAATATACTTATTGGAGAAAATGGCAGTGGAAAAAGCAATATATTAGAAGCAATTGCAATTGCAGGTGCAGCAGCGGTCGACAAATTAGATAACGAATTTCTATATTCAAGAGGTATTAGGGTAACCTCCCCTACCTCAGTAATATCAGCTATTGATAATGAGGAATTCTTTGAACCCACCATCAAGGTTGATTACGATAAAAACAGAAATAAAATAGATTCATTGACAATTAGAATACATACAAATGATTCAACTTATAATAAGTGGGGTTATTCTATTAATCTTTCAAATGCTCCTATAATTGACGAATATGCAACAGGACAAGCACTTCATCTATTATACACTGGAAAGGAATTAGAAAAGAGATTATCTAAATTAAATCTACGAGATTCAGAAAAAGCTTTTTTTTAAAGAATTAGTAAAAAATCCAAACAACCCTTATCTAAGCCTTATAAATAGAATGAAGGAGCTAAAAGTTCCAAAACATTCTCAAGTAGAAATATTAAAAGAAACTATGCAAACAGGTTTAAAAAATTACGAAACAAATGAATTGGGTGAATTTATAATTTACATGCCAGAAATATCAACATTAAGAATTTACGAAAAGGAGAGTCAAATAACACCTCTTGGTATAAATGGAGAAGGCATATTAAAATATACTAAAGAGCTAATAAAAGATAAAAGCAATGAAGAAAAGTTCAAGAGCTTCATGAAGCTTATATCATGGTTTGATAGTTTCAGTAAAGAAAATTCAGAAAACGAACCTTACTTAACTTTAAAAGATAGATTTATAAAGAATGTAGATGTTGTTTTGGACCAAAGAAGCACTAATGAAGGTTTTTTATTCTTACTTTTTTATTGTGCTCTATTTATATCGGATGAAACACCGTCTTTTTTCTCAATTGACAATATCGACAGTGCGTTAAATCCAAAACTTTGCACCGAAGTTATTCGACAATTATCTAAATTAGCATTAGAGCATAACAAGCAAGTAATCCTAACTACTCACAATCCGTCCATCTTAGATGGAATAGATCTAGAGGACCCTAACTACACTTTACATGTTGTATTTAGAAACAAAATAGGTGAAACTAATATTAAAAAAATTAATAAACCACAACCGTTAGAAGGTCAAGAATCAATTAAATTATCAGAAGCATTCATGAAAGGATTTATCGGCGGCCTTCCTAAAAATTTTTAATTAATGAATTGCTTTGCGCTTGTAACTGAGGGTCCTTGCGACCAAGAAGTAATTTCTAATATTCTTATCGGATTCAATAGAAACAAGAATTTGGACTTAAACTTAGTGCAGCCAAACCGTAGTTTAAGCAAGAACGAATCACAAGGAGGTTGGCATTACCTAGTAAATTTTTTACAAACAGAAAACTTTAGAAATATATATCAATTTAACAAATATGTAGTCATTCACATAGATACAGATATATGCGAAGAACCATACTTTTCTATTAAAAAGACAGACTCAGAAGGAAAGGCAAAGCCCATTTATCAAGTTTACGACGGAATTAAATCCTCCCTTATTAACGCAATAGGTTCTGAATTCTATAACAAAGTAGCAAATAGAACAATATTTGCAATTCCTGTTGACAGCATAGAGTGTTGGTTATTACCAATATTTTATTCTAATAACCAAAATATTAGAAATAAGTCAATAAATTGTTTAAATGCCTTAAATGAATATTTAAAAAACAAGACTACACCATTAAAAGCAAAGAGCCAGAAGTATACAATGAATTATCATCAACGTACAGAAAAAACAAAGATTTGATCAGCGCTGCACGTCTTAATGAAAGTCTCAATATATTTATTGAGCATCTTTCAGAATTTTCTATTGAATGCGAGTAAATTTTTCTTCAGACAACAAGATTACAAGTTTAACCAAGCAAAGCGCTGCCTTATCCGTGCAGGTGATGCTAATTGCCTCTCACTTCTTCCCAGCTTGGGTAGCTAAGAAATCTAAGCTAGCCTGATCAGGAAGGAATTGAGTGGCCGGGTTCAGGTCCAGCACCATGACTTGTTTGTCGGTGGTTTGGTAAGCGGGCCACTTGGGTAGCCCAGCGCCATTGGGATTGCCGGTGCGGGCGAAGTTCACCCAATAGGCCGTCATGGTATCGGCTAGCTTCTCATCGCCGGGCTCCCAGGGGCGGTCCACAAAGCGCAGGTTGTGGTAGGCATAGGGCACTTCCCCGGTATGAAACGCCCCATACTTCACGTATTGGCCGGTAGCCGGCACTTTGCGCGCAAAACGGTACACGTACACGGGGCGGTGCAGGGTCTGGCTTTGCACGTTGGCCCAGGTATAATTCGGGACGCCAAAGATGACATCACGCCCTAGGTTCTGCTGGGAAGTTTCCGCTTCGGCATCGTTGGTGGCCGGGAAGAAGCGCAGGAAGGTGCTCGCCTGGGCGCCGTATTGCTGCTCGGCCTGCTGCCGGAAATCGGCGGCGTTCTTCAAGGGTCCGGCCAGCAAGCCTTCGTTTTCGTTCCAACCGGTGAGCAGGGTCACGGGGTTGGCGTTGCCTGCCGCAAACAGCTCTGGGATGGAAGCGGGCAACACATAACCATCGGTGATGGGTCCGCGCAGGCTAGGCATTTTCTGCACGAAGGCGGCCGCCGGAAGCTGGCGCAGTTCTGCTAGCGTAGGCACCTTCAGCTCCTGGCCGTAGCGCACGCCCTCCTGCTCGGCCTGGGCCAGCGTGGGGTACGGGCGCGAAAATCCGGCCCCACTCTCGGCAATGGCTTTGGTGAACAACCCTTTGGCCAAGGGCGAAGCCACCAAGCAATTAACGCTCATTGAGCCCGCCGATTGCCCGGCAATGGTCACGTTGGTGGGGTCGCCGCCGAACGCGGCTATGTTTTGCTGCACCCAGCGCAGGGCCGCTAGCTGGTCGAGCAAGCCGTAGTTGCCGGAAGCATGATTCGCTGATTCTTTCGTCAGCTCCGGGTGCGCCAGAAAGCCGAACGGCCCCACCCGGTAATTGAGGCTGACGAACACGATGCCTTTTTGGGCCAGGGCCTCGCCGTCGTAAATGGGCACGCCGCTGCCGCCACTCGTGAACCCGCCCCCGTAGATCCAGACCAGCACCGCCCTGCGCTCGGTGGTGGCGTTGGCTCCGGTCCACACGTTCAGGTACAGGCAATCTTCGCTGATGGGCGCGGCCGGAATCAAGAACTCCGCACTCCACATGCTGAACGGCGCCGGCGCTGCCTGTATCGGGCTAGGTCCGTACTGTAGGCACTCTCGCACCTTGACCCAGGGCTTCACCGGTTGTGGCGCTTTCCAGCGCAACTCTCCCACCGGCGGCGCGGCGAAGGGGATGCCTTTGTAGTAGGCTACATCACCCACTTTATTTTTGCCGCCTGATACGGGTCCGCTGCGGGTTTTCACCGCGCCCAACACCGCCGGCCTAGGTCGGAAGGCGCCAAAGCCGAAGGATAAAACAACCAGCAAAAGGAACGAGGAAAGGAGCCTGATCATAGCAGCGGTGGGAAAGTGGCGGAGCGCAAGATCAGGATAAAATCCGTCCGTTATTTAGCGAGCGAGCCTAGGTCAGCGCGGCATTGTTGTCTGGCCCTTTGCCCCTGCTTTGCGTATGCTAAGTGTGCTTCCCCAATCTACTTTCTTATGCTCCCAGACACTTTTTCTACTGGCCCAGCGGGCGTGTACGCTCAGATCGAGCAAGACGGGCAAACCGTGACAGTCGTTAAGCTGCAAGATGGCCTGAACGCCTCCCCAGCCGAGGTACGGCAACAGCTAGCTCCTCTGCTCGGCCTAAGCCCGGAAGCATTGCTGTTGGTATTGCACTCAGATGGAGGCGAGCCGGAGCAAGGTCCTGCGCAGGAGATGTACAACAAGTACTTGTCGGTTAATACCGCAGCGGTGGCTGACGTTACCTGGAAGCCGCTCGTCCTATAAGCGACCTAGCTCCATTCTTACAACTAAGCACCTAGCCAAATAGGTCGTCATTTCGACCAGCGGGAGAAATCTCGCCTGCTGACACTAGGTTACTCTTACGATCATCTGGTCGTCCGGAGCTGTA
Organism: Hymenobacter sp. GOD-10R; assembly: GCF_035609205.1. Classification (NCBI taxonomy): domain Bacteria; kingdom Pseudomonadati; phylum Bacteroidota; class Cytophagia; order Cytophagales; family Hymenobacteraceae; genus Hymenobacter; species Hymenobacter sp. GOD-10R. The sequence goes on along the minus strand of NZ_CP141184.1, from coordinate 1,365,948 downwards.
GGTTTAATTACTTGGCTTGACGTTGTGGATTTCTAGAGGAATCAGCGCGTTGTGCTGAACCTATAATGCTAGAACGATATGTAGAGACGCATACTTGCGTCTCGTCGTTGAACGACCGATGTCAGAACGACCTAGGTAAACAACGTCAGCAACGCGAGGAGACACAAGTATGTGTCTCTACATCAAGCAACGAAGCGAGAGATATGCTCCGATAGGATCAACACGACCCAAATCTCTGCCTGCTTGTACCTTCTGGAAAGGCAAACTACCTAGCTTTGAAGCAACTTCTCCCAGGTAATTACTTGCACATGCCCTTTTATGCGCATCGACGAAATAGAACAAGAAGATTCTGACATCGAATGGTTTGCCATTGACAGCGACGGGCACGTGCTGCACATTTCCTCGGGCGGCGGTGTATTGCCAGAATCGGTAGCTTCTTCTCAGGAGACGTTGCTGCAACTGCACCAATACTTTTTGGCGCTGCCTGACACCGTCGCGGCCTCACTGGTGCAGGTAGAAGCCAACGCCGAAAAGAGCGGCCGCAACTACCAGAACGCTATGCGCTACGCCCGCCGGGGCCTGTTCTCCTTCGATAAGACGTTGCTCAACAAGCACCTCGATCCGCAGTATCACTTAGTAGTTCGCCCAGTTGCTGTGCTTACCATTAAGGATATTCCGGAGCCCATTGCCACGCTCCTCCGACGCACTAGTCTGCCAGATTCGGTGCTGTCCAAAACGCACCTTATCGTTTCCGATATAGGCTAAGCCACCTAGCTCTTTTTACAGCTTGTGCGTGGAATCTTGTACACTGGCTCGCCAATTTGGCGAGCCGGTTTTGTTTTGCTTGGCTATTGTCGGATTGAACCCTCTGTGCTACTTTAGCGTAAGTTTAACCAAATAGTTAATCCAGTAGGTTAATGGAAGCCAGCAAGCCGAGTACCGAAGAACTTATCCTGAATGCGGCTCAAGCAGTGTTCTTGGAAAAGGGCATAGCTGGTGCGCGCATGCAGGAAATTGCCGATCGAGCGAGCATCAACAAAGCTTTGCTGCACTACTACTTCCGCAGCAAGGAGAAGCTAGCCTCGCTAGTTATCAATAAAACGGTAGGCTTGCTGGTGCCACGTATGCTAGCCATCCTGGAAGCTGACCTTGACTTGTTTGCGAAGATTAGGCAGTTCGCGAGCGAGTACGTCACATTTATTAGTCAGCACCGCTTTTTGCCCTTGTTCATCATCAACGAGGTAAACCGCAGTCCGCAGTTCTTTTTCACGGCTACTTTGGGGCACCAACAAGCCGGCTTTGTCTTGTTCCAACAACAAGTAGATGCCGCAATAGCAGCAGGCCGCATCCGACCGATTAGCGCCAATCAGTTGCTCATCAATATGATGTCGATGTTGATTTTTCCTTTCCTCGGGGAGCCGGTTTTTCGGGCGGTGTTGGCATTATCAGCCGCCGAGTTTGAAGCAGAAATGGAGCGTCGCCACACCGAAGTAGCCGATTTTATTATCAGGGCAATCGAAGCTTAATTTTTTGGCCCTGTGCTTAACCAAATGGTTGAACCATACAATTAATAGTAGCCAAGTAGGCTAGGTCCGCTGTGGCAGTTATCCGTGGCGTCACCCTACTAAGAAACAACCATCTCACCCTTAAAAGCTTATGAACCAGCAAAGCAAAATAGCACAAGGCACGCTCGGGGAAAGCAGACCCGTTCTGATTATAGGCGCAGGCCCCACTGGCATGACGGCCGCCATGGAGCTAGCTCGCTTCGGCGTTCCGGTCCGCCTTATCGATAAGATGCCGACGCCCTCCACTACTTCGCGCGCCTTGGCCGTGCAGGCGCGCACGTTGGAACTGCTAGAGCAACGAGGCCTTACGCAGCAGATGCTTCAAGTGGGCAACCGCGGCACGGCCGCCACCCTCTACAGCGACAGCAAACGCCTGGGCAGAATAGAGCTAGCTAACATCCCGAGCCGCTACAACTACATCCTGCTCATTTCGCAAGCCGAGACCGAACGCCTGCTGCGCGAGCACCTAGCGCAACAGGGCGTTGTGATTGAGCGAGGCACTGAGCTGGTTGCTTTTTCGCAGATAGAATCGGCGTCGAACCTAGGAAAGAACGCGGGCGTGCGGACCGTGTTGCGCAACCAGGCAGGCCAGTTAGAAGAGCTAGATGCCGCCTATGCCATTAGCGCGGAAGGAGCGCACAGCCTCATGCGCCGCACCTTGAACCTAGAGTTTAAAGGCAAGTCGCTTCCGCAACGCTACGCCGTGGCCGATCTGTACCTCGACAGCGACTTGCCCGATAATGAGCTGTCGATCTTTCTGACCAGCCACGGCTTTCTGGCCGTATTCCCGATGGGAAACCGCCACTTCCGGTTCATTGCCAGCGACACGGATCAACAAGCTGACGCAACCAGCGAACCAACGCTAGCGGAGCTGCAACGCCTATACGATACTATCGCGCACAGGCCAGGCCAACTACACGACCTGACTTGGAGCTCCCGCTTTTACATCAACAGCCGCATGCTCGACACGCTGCGGGAACGGCGCATCTTCTTCGGCGGCGACTCAGCCCATATCCACAGTCCGGCCGGCGGACAGGGCATGAACACGGGTATTCAGGATATGATCGACCTAGGCTGGAAGCTAGCCTTGGTGTGGCACGGCAAAGCCGCCCCCGAGCTACTCGACACCTACGCGGAAGAGCGACTGCCCGTCATCCGCCAAGTGGTGGCGCGCACCGAAACGGCGACAGACATTTTCAACTCCACCAGCAAGCTGGTGCACCAGCTGCTCACACTCGCCGCGCCAGTGGTGCTCAATGCCCAGTTCATTCAAGAGCTAAGCACAGGCTTAGTGAGCGAAGTAACCGCTAATTACCGAGCTAGCGCCCTATCGCGCACGCGTTACCTGCGCGGAGAACTCAGGGCCGGGGACCGGATGCCCGACTTCGCCATTCGAGCACAACTGCTTACCGAAGTGAGCGCACAATCCCATGAAGCGACCTTGCAAGTACTACTCGATCCAGCTTGCTTCACGCTGTTTGTAGTTGGTGATGAAAGCAAAGCAGCCCTGCCGTATGACTGGGTGGAGCAGCTTCGGCCGTGGCAGGATATGCTGCGCATCTACCACATCGCCCCCGCATCTAGTTCGGCAGAAGCAACCGCGCAGTTCAAACAGGCTTTTGGCGGTAGTCAAAGTCTGCTCCTCGTGCGGCCGGATGCGTACCTAGGTTTTGTGGGTGGGCAGCATGAGTTTCATTCGCTTTTGGGGTGGTTTCAGCAATGGTTTCCTGCGCAGGACGTGAATTGAGCTTTATCCCTAATTATCTACATATCGCTCAAGAAGATTATAGGCCGAGAACAGCGTCACATAATATTAGTGTGGCACTATTTTTCAGGAGGTTTATTCAATCAGTAAACACATCCTTTTCCTTTCTCTTCTACCCAACTTTTTACTACTAGTGAAGCGTCTTACTTCTTTGTTATTGTTATCAGGCTGTTTGATTAGCCTTAATACAAGTGCTCAAGAGATTTATCTACCTATCCGAGAAGGAATGATTTCCGACTTTGCACGATTCAGCACACAGCCTTTGCTGGTGGTTCTTCGCGAAGAAGCTAAAGATGCCGGCAGCTTACGCCGAGCTGCCAAAGATCCCCAGGAGGCTACTTTGTATCGCGCTGACATCGCAGCAACCAACGACGCATTACGTGAAGCGGTCAAGACATGGCATTTGTCGAAGGAGGTGCAGTTTATTACTGTGGAGCAAGAAAAAACCTACTACAACGACAAGAAAGCGTCACACACCATCCTATCATTCGGTAGCACATTCACTGCTCCGGCCTTGATGCTCACCGTCCAAGGCAAGCCTGATAAACTAAGCTTCGGAAACTCCCTTTATTCATTATCACCTGATGCATCACCCGATGATCCTCAATCACGCATAGCTGCTGCTACGTACTTTATGCCCAACCCCCATCACTACTGGAGCCAGGCGTACTCCACTAGTGACATGATTAGCGCATTACAACAACTACAGCTGTTCGTCGATGCGCGTATTCATCAGCAAAAGAAAAAAGATCTGGAAGCCACTGAATTGAAACGCATTAATCATTCTAATGCTATTCTTACCAAGAAAACCTTGCTTCTGGATCGCAGCCGACTGGCCCCAAACCTTCCTGAGACTAAGATTTCCAGCCTTTACCCCTACCCTGTCCAAGTAGTTGATCGTGCTACGATCGAAGCCGCAGTAGCTTCTGCCGATCCACAGTATCTGTATGCACGTTGCATTACCGTGTACAAGAACCACGGGTACCAATTGGTCGAAGCAGCAACTGGACAAGTTGTAGCATACGCTGAATACAACTTGATGCGTGACATAGCTTTAGGAGAAATTCAAGATTGGACACTCAAGGATTTTGTAAAAACAGCAACCGCCAAAAAGTAGACGGTAGCACAAAGGCTTGGGAGAGCATCCTCCCTTAACATATTACCTGTGCAAAGAACGACTTGTCAAGTTGACAAGTCGTTCTTTGCTTTTGGATCTACTCGATCGTTCTACCAACTTATTTGCAAAGGGGGAGAATATCTATGCTCAATGATATCTTCTGGCGCTTCGTGCTAGCTTGCTAACACTATAAGATTGCGCAGCAAACTAAATCAAGCTAGATGAATAATATCCTACACGTCGGGGCGGTGGTGCTGATTTTGGGGGCGGGCATGTTCTACAGCGTGCGGGCCGGCAAGCTCACGGTGGCGGGCGCCTGCACTGGTGGCGTGTTGGGCGTGCTGATCTTTTTAGGGGCGGGTTATACGGGTTTGGCGATGCTCGGCGTGTTCTTTCTACTTGGGTCGACAGCATCGGGGTGGCATGTGGAGGAGAAGCGCCGGGCGGGGCTGGCTGAAGAAAACAAGGGCCGGCGCACTACTAGTCAAGCGTTGGCTAATGGTGGCGTAGCAGGAATTCTAGGCTTACTAAGTTGGCTTTTTCCCGCCTATTCTCCAGTGTTTCAACTGATGATAGCCGGCAGCTTTGCCTCAGCTACAGCCGACACTATGGCCTCGGAGCTAGGTAATGTGTACGGCCGACGTTACTACAATATCCTCACCCTGAAGCCCGATACGCGCGGACTAGATGGTGTAATCAGCCTTGAAGGCACGCTGCTGGGGCTAGCGGGCAGCTTTATTATTGCTGTGGTGTATAGCCTAGGTTTCGGGTGGAGCAGGGCATTTGGCTGGCTATTGCTAGCGGGCACGGTAGGCAACCTAGCCGACTCGGTGCTGGGTGCCACGCTGGAGCGCAAGCACTGGCTTTCGAATGATGCCGTCAACTCGCTTAACACGCTAGTCGGGGCGCTGGTGGCCGCATTGCTGTGGAACCTAGCTAGGTAGACTGGGCCACCAGCAAACGGGTTTTCGCTGCGCCGGAGCTTCTATCTTTGGCGGTACTTCACCTCTTGAAGTACACGCCTTTTCCTCGCTTCTATGCGGTATCTTCTGCCCCTGCTCTTCTGCTTGCTGATTCAATTTGCCGCCCAGGCTCAAACCGATCAGACGTTGCGCGGCCGGGTAGTCGATGCTCAACAGCACCCGTTAGAGTTCGTGACGGTGGCCTTGGTGCGCACCACCGATCAGCAGGCGGTGCAGGGTACGCTCACCAACGCCGCGGGGGAGTTTGTGCTGCACTATGACGCGCCGAGCGCTTATCAGCTTATGGTGCGGTTCGTGGGCTACCAGCCGTATCAGTCCGAGGCGTTTGCGCTAGCTAGCCGCGACTGGGGCACGCTGGTACTCACAGCATCAGCGGCCGAGCTAGGCGAAGTGCGCGTATTTGGCAAGCAAGATCTGGTAACGGCCGAAAACGGCAACCTCAGCGTGAATGTGGCCGGCAGCACCACGGCGGCGGGCCAAACGGCTTACGACTTACTGCGCCGAGCGCCGGGCGTAGCTATTAGTCGCGACAACGTTGTTTCACTGAATGGTAAGCAGGGCGTGCGCCTCATGCTCGATGGCAAGCTGGTGTACCTAGAAAGTGCTGACCTCGTGGCCTTACTGAAAACCCTTCCGGCCAACGCTATCAGCAACATCGACCTGCTCGCCAACCCTGGTGTGCAGTACGACGCGGCGGGCACGGCTGGGCTCATCAATATCCGCACGAAGAAAGGCATGGCCGAAGGCCTAAACGGCGCCTTCACGGTAGGCGTTTCGCACTGGTACACGCCCAAAACCAATGCTGACCTCAACCTAAATTACCGCCGTGGCCGGCTGAACCTCTACGGCACCTACAACCACCAGCTTGGCAACTACGCCTACCGCTACACGCTCTATCGGGTGCAGCGCGACACCATCTACGACAGCCCCACCCGCGATACCGACAAGCGCAGCAGCGTCAACGCCACGCTCGGCGCCGATTACCAGCTCGACGACCACCAGACCCTAGGTCTGGCGTTGAGCACCAACCAGCGCTTTGGCCCCGGCCTCACCCACACCACCACGCGCATCTTGCCCGAGGCCACCGGCCAACTCCTGCGCACCCTCTACGCCACCAACGATTACTACTTTCAACGCAGCAACCGCTACAATGCTAGCCTGAACTACCGCTGGCAAGACAGCACTGGCCGTACCTTCAGCGCCGCCGCCGACTACGGCTACTTCGACGGCGGCTCGCGCAACTTGCAGCCCAATGTTTACCGCAGCCCGGAAGGCACCACGCTGAGCGAAAACCTGTACCGCTCGCTCACGCAGGCTGGTATTCATTTATATGCTTTCAAGGCCGATTTTCAAGACAGCCTAGGTCGGGGGCAGTTGAGCGTCGGGGCTAAGTTTTCGGATGTGCAATCGGATAACGACTACCGTTTCTTGCGGGTAGAAGGTGCGGCTGAACTGCTAGATGCCCAGCGCTCTAACCGGTTTGAGTACCACGAACAAATTGCCGCCGCCTACGCCGACTACCAGGTGGCCGTTAGTTCGCGCGTGCGTCTACAAGGCGGCTTGCGGCTGGAAAACACGCGGGCTCGGGGGCAGCTGAGTTACGCCGACGCGCAAACGACGCCCACCCAGCCCGTAAAGCGTGACTACCTAAACTTGTTTCCGGCCCTTTCCGCTGGCTACAAGCTCAGCGACCAGCGCCGCCTATCCCTCTCCTACGCCCGCCGCCTCGACCGGCCCGCCTACCAAAATCTGAATCCTTTTATCACGCTCCTCGACGAGCTTTCTTTTTGGCAGGGCAACCCGCTACTGCGCCCGCAGTACGCCAACCGCTTTGCCGTCGATTATGCGACGGGCGGCAACCTAGCTCTCACGCTCGCCTACACCCGCACCCGCGACATCATTGCCTCCATCAACGACACACTCGAAAGCAACAAGGTGGCAATGACCCCGCGCAACGTGGGCCGCCAACACCACCTCAGCCTTACGGCTACTCGCTCCTTCGCCCCTACTACGTGGTGGAATATCTCGGCCAGCGCTACGCTGTACTACGTCGACAACCAAATTGCTTTTGATGTGAATCGGCAGTTTCGGCTGCGGGCGTTAGCTGGTAATGTGAGTTTGCAACAAAGCTTCCAGCTTCCTTTTTGGAGTTTGAACGCCGAACTAGTGGGTAATTACAACTCGCCAACTACTACTTCAGCCAACGAGCGTAACCACGGCAACGGCCAGCTCGACGCGGCTCTCAGTCGGAAGTTCTTCAAGGAGGCCGGCAGCCTGAGCCTAGGTATCACCGATATTTTTCTAACCAGCCGCTGGAACAGTCGAAGCCAGTTTGCGGGCTTTTATCTGCGCAGCTATGGCTACGGCGAGACCCGCCAAGTACGCCTGAACTTCACTTACAACTTTGGCAACAAGCAAGTAGCCGCGCCGCACGAACGGAAATCAGCCTTAGATACCGAAGCAGGCCGCATCAAGTAAGCGTCGGACCGGCAGACGGCACCTTAATACTAGAAAAAAG